>JAQUTM010000209.1 GCA_028694405.1 Oscillospiraceae bacterium | reverse complement strand
ACAAAAGTGCTTCCACTGCCCTCAATTTTGTATAAGCAGGTTTCACCGCTTAACGCATAGGCCAGCTTATCTGCAAACAAATCTGCGTATTCTTCTATAAACAGCGCGTCCAATGTCTCAATAAATAAATAACCGCAGGACTTTTCCTCCAAATATGCTTGAAACGCTGCTTTGGTGTACGGGTGATAATAGGGCGTATCCGCAGGTAAAGCGCCGGGAGCAGCCAAAATACCGCCGTTCATGTGAGGGTCGGAATCGGTTGCAAAGGGGTACAATTCATAGGTGTAATAAAACCACTTTTTGCCGTTGTCATCTTGGCTTACAAAAAACACAGTGCCTGCGTCGTTATCAAGATAAGGGCTAAGATGGGCAGCCTGCTGCTTGATGGCGGCGCGGTCGGTTACAATTACGTCAGAATAATCAATAATGCACAGCTGCGGCATTACCAGCTGATTAAACCGCAGCAAACACACGGCGGAAAGACCAATTACTGCCCCTTTTAACACGCCGTAAATGCGGCTTTGTTTTGCTCCGATGGCAAGCAGGACAACAGCGCCAAACAGCCAGCCCAAATAAAAAGGGCTGATGTAGCGGTTGTAGCTGTCAAGACCGGCGGCGATGTCGGGTTTAAAAATATAAACATAGGTAAAGCCGATAAAAATATAGTAGCAAATAAAGGCAGGTACGGTAAGCAGCAGGTACAACCCTGTGCGCAGGCGATGACGTTTATCGCCGCTTAACAACAGTGTAAGCAGTAAAACAGCCACAATAAGTGCTACTACAGCAACACCGCTGCCCACCATGCTCAGTTTCCAATCGGAGGAGTAAAATGCCTGCCACATTTGACCCATAATTTGGCTAAACCAAGGGTCTTTTTCCCTTGCAAAAAGCTGCCCAATGCCGGTAATGAGCATTTCGCCATACCCCATAGCGGCTGTGCCGCCGCTTTGGTAGCGGTCTACAATCTTATAAGCATAACTTAAATATTTGCTCCACCCCACAAAGCAGACGCCGATGGCGCCGTAGCTGCAAATAATTGCAACAATTTTGGCGGCAATGCCTTTTAAACGGCAAAAAGTAAACTCTTTTTCGATAAACAAAAGGTCTGCTGCAATTAAAGTGGCAGTAATGGCGGCAAAGGCAAGACCCATTTCCTTAAACAAGGTAAGGGCGGCAAGACCCAGCAAAACAGTGCCGTAGCCACAGCCTTTATTTTGCCGTGAGCCATACCAACAGGCTAAAATACCGCCTACCATCATGCCCATAGGAATATCGGCATAAGCGGAAAAATAAGTGTTTACGGTGTATACCTGTTTAAAGTAAACCGTAAAGAAAAACGGCAATAAAAAGCAAATTACAGTTACAGGTACCGCGGTTTTCCAACGTTTTATGTTAAAAGCGCCGATGGCTGCTGCCCAAGTGGCAAAAAAGATTAAGTTATAAGCGGCAAGTACTTTCCATTCGGCAAAGGCACCGCCTAAAAACTGCAAAAAATAACCAAATAAAATTAAGCCGGGGTTTTGTCCAATACCCACCATAGGGTTTGGAGTAACAATGGTGTAAACGCGGTTTTGCTGTTTTACAATTTTGCTGGCAATGCCCCAAAAGCTAAACTCGTCCCACTCAATAAACATTGGCTCGCGAATGGCAAACAGCACCAAAACGCTTACACTTACCGCACAAAACAGTAAAAAACCGGGGGTGCAAAGGCAAGCCTTGGCCTTTTTTGTTTTATATAAATGCACTGTGTAAGCTAAGGCTGCTGCGGCTAAAACATAATAGGCGTAGCCGGCCAAAAGCAAAGCGTCAAAACAGCCGAAAACAGTAAAGTATAAAATCGTGGCGCTTATTATACCCAAAGGTGTAAAGGCGCTGTTTACCCCAAAGCGGGCACTAAAAAAAGCACAAAAACATAAAAGTGCCGCTAAACTAATAAACACATCAAAAAATTGCATAGCTATCTCCTGTAATAGGTGAATTATCGCGAGAGCGTTACCCCTGCTTTTTACCCCGCAGCGCTGTCCATGTTGCCTCTATGTGTGCCCATAAGGTATATAAAAGCAAAGGCAGAGCCAAACAAATCAGCACTTTGGTACCGGTAAGCGTAAAATAGCTGCCAAAGCTGCGTGGCAGGTTAATGTCGGTAGTATCCATGCCCATAAAAACAAGGCTGTCACTGGCAGGGTCTATCCGAAACGTAGTTACTTTTTTAGTAACGGGAAGCTGAAAATAGTAGGTGCGCTCATCGGGACTGCCGCTTTGTGCCAAAATACATTTTACTTCGGTAAAAGCGTCCTCACGCTGGTTGTCCTCAAAGCGCTCATCGCCCTCCTCTAAATAGTACAGGTTTACCTCTAAGGGGTCTTTGCTGTAGCCAATGTGTATGGTTACATTGTTCAGATAAATAGGGTCTCCCTTATAAATCATCTGAGTATCGGTGTCTGTTGTCACATAAGAGATTTCATAATCTTCAAAGGGAGCAGGCTCGATGCTGCCCAAGAAAAAGCCGCGGGGCAGCATACCAAAATAAGATAAACCTCCGCTTTTGATAAGCAGGGCGTCGCGGCCCCAGTTGGCAAAGCACAGAACCAAAATGCCCAAAAAAACGGCAAAATAAAGTGCAATAAGCCGTTTTGCACTTTTTGTTTTTAAAAAAGTTAAATTCATGGTATAGCTGCCTCCTTACAGGGGGAAAGCGTAACACTGCTGCCATTTACCGTAACGGTATAGTAGCGGGTGCCCTGTTTTTTGTACGCCGACAAGCCGTCGGTAAATATGGAGGCAAATTCCTCTTCAAAATATTCATTAATCTCGTTGATAAATACGCGGTTACACTGCTTTTCTATCAAATAGGCGGAAAATTTGTTTTTATCTACTACCGTGCCGTACATAAATTCTTCCGGGTCAAAATTGGGGGCACAAAAGGTGCCGCCCTCTATCATAGGCACCAAGGTTGCAGGTAAAAATTCATAAGCGTAGCGGTAAAAATTCTGTGCGTTGTCCCCTTGGCTGATAAGATAAATTTTATCCTCAGGTGCCAAAAAGGTATCTGCAGTGGCTTTGCGCGCCTGCAAGATATGACGGCTGTTATAGGCGGTTATGGGAAAATTTAGCACGCTGAGCTCAGGGCGAACCCAAACGCAGCAAAGAGCAATTATGCCAACGCCTGTTACTGCCACGACGTTGCGCAGACGCATACGATTTTCTTCGGCTGCGGCAGCAAAATACAGCAGCACAGCCGCGCCAATCAGCCAGCCCAGATAATAGGTGTAAATATAGCGGTTGTAGCTTGCCAGCTGCAAGCCCTCTTCGCCTTTTAACACATAGGTGTAAGTGATTGTATGAAACAGATAATAAGCGCCAAAGCCGCAGGCC
>JAQUTM010000034.1 GCA_028694405.1 Oscillospiraceae bacterium | reverse complement strand
GCCCACCACCAAAGAGCTTGCCACCCATATGGGGGTAGATGAGGCTACCGTAACAAAGCACTACCGTGAAATATCCAATTCGGTTATGGTAAGCTTTGAAAATTTACTGCAAAACGCCGCTGAAAATGACGCTTACCATGAGGAGGTTGCCAAAGAGGACACCATGCCCGAGGCAAGCCTTGCAAAGCAGGAGCTGCGCGTACAGCTGGCAAAGGCAATCGATTGCTTAACAGAAAAAGAGCGGCTTGTGGTTTCACTTTATTATTATGAGCATTTAAAGCTGTGCGAAATAGCACAGGTAATGCAGGTTAGCGAAGCACGCGTTTGCCAAACAAGAGCAAAAGCCATTGGCAAGCTTAGAGATAAATTACAACTATATTTGGAGGGATAATAATGGCCACAGGGTTTTACACCGCTGCATCGGGTATGCTTACACAGCAGCGCACCATAAATGTTACGGCAAACAATATGGCAAATGCCAGCACACCCGGCTTTAAAACCGAGCGTGTGGTAAGTACCACCTTTCAGCAGCAGCTGTTAATGCGCCAAGAGGGTTATCAAAAAACCAATATCGGCAAGGGAGATGCGGTACGCGTAATAGAAGATGTACCCACCCAATTTGACAGCAGCTATATAACCGAAACTTATAATCCCTTTGATTTTGCCATTCAGGGTGAGGGGTATTTTAACGTTGTTGATGAGGGCGGCACTACTTATTTAACCCGTAACGGCGGCTTTAACATAGATGAAGAGGGCTACCTGATTTTGGCGGGTGCAGGGCGTGTGCAGGGCTTAAAGGGAGATATTTTAGTCGAGGGCTCTGATTTTACCGTCAACAGCGACGGTAACGTTTTTAACAGCAAGGGCGTTATGGTGGACACCTTAAAAATTACAGGTGTTGCCGAGGGCACCCAGCTTGAAAAATTTGCAAACGGCTTATATCAGGTGCCGGGCGCAGGGGGCGATATAGGCATAACCGCAGGGTTATATCAGGTAGCCACTCCAAATATCGGCCAAGGTATGCTGGAGGGCAGCAATACCGATTACAACCGCGAGCTTACTTTGTTGATTTCTACCCAGCGCAATTTTCAAAGCTGTAGTAAAATACTGCAGATGATAGACGAAGTAGACCAAAAAACAGCAGCTATTGCATCTTTATAAATTTACAGCCAAAGGCTTAAAGGGGTAAAATCATGAGTATTGCATTTTATACAGGCGTTGCCGGTATGCAGGCTTTTCAAGAGCAGTTAAACGTAACCAGCAACAATATTGCCAATGTAAATACATATGGCTATAAAACACAGCGCGTAAGCTTTCGCGATTTGATGTACACAAAAATGAATACCCACAAAAATTATGATGACACAGGTACAGAGGACGGAGCCGAAAAAAGCTATGATATGGTAGGGCACGGCGTTCGTGTGGGCTCGGTAGATATGCTGTATCAGCAAAGCGGTTTTAACACCACCTTGCAGACGTTGGATTTTGCCATTGATGGCAGCGGCCTTTTTGCAGTGGACAACAATGGCACCACCGAGTACACCCGCAACGGTGCCTTTGACATAAGCATTGAGGGTAAAAAAGCTTATCTTGTAACAGATGACGGCGCTTATGTGCTAGACGGTAAGGGCAAGCATATTGAGCTTACCATGGACGCCAACGGTATGCCGCAGGTTGACGGGTTAATGGATAAGCTGGGCATGTACAGCTTTAAAAACCCCTATGGCTTAGTGCCCACAGACGGCGGCCGCTTTTTAGAAACCACTGTTTCGGGCCAAGCTGTTGCCGCAAAAGCGGGTGATAAGGATAATACCATTTTGCAAGGTGTACTGGAAACCTCCAGTGTAGATTTGGGTACAGAAATGGTAAATGTAATACAGGCTCAGCGCTCCTTTCAAATGAACAGTAAAATTGTAACAACCGCAGATGAAATAGACCAAATGATTAACAATCTGCGTTAATAAAAGAAAGTTATAGCCTAACAAACAAAGCCTAAGGGGGTTTACAATGGCGTTAAAAAATTATAAAGAGTTAAACACAGTGCATCTGGACGTGCTGCGAGAAATTGGAAACATAGGCACCGGTAACGCGGCTACTTCCCTTTCTGCCATGCTGCAAAAATCTGTAAACATCAGTGTACCCAAAATAAACGTTTTGGGGTATGGAGAGGTTACCGAGCTTTTGGGTGGCCCCGAAAACATGATTGTGGGTATTTTGTTAAGCTTAACAGGCGATGTAAAAGGCATGATGATGTTTTTACTGGAAAAAGATTTTGCCCACACCGTTATAAACGGGCTGCTAGGCCAAAGCTTTAAAGATTTTAGCGAGGTGGACGAAATGGGTATGTCAGCCTTGCAGGAAATCGGCAATATTATGGCGGCGTCGTATGTAAACGCCATTGCCCAAATGTCTAACTTAACAATCGATATATCGGTGCCGTCTATTGCCATAGATATGGCCGGCGCTATTTTAAGTGTACCGGCAATCTATTTTGGCAATATCAGCGATGAAATTATATTTATACAAGATGAGTTCAACAGTGATACCGACAACATGGTGAGCCACATCTTGCTAATACCGGAAGTAGATTCTCTGCAAAAAATTATGAAAAATCTCGGTGTGGAATAATGAATAATACAGTTACTGTCGGTATTGCGGATTTGAATATTGCAAAAGGCGAAGATTGTTTGGTTACCTATGCGCTTGGTTCTTGCGTGGGCATCTGTTTGTATGATCCCATTATGCGCATAGCGGGTTTGGCACATATTATGCTGCCGGATAGCACACAACTTGTTAACGTTACCAATCAGCCCTATAAATTTGCCGATACGGCAATTATAGAGCTTGTGAAAATAATGCAGCAAAACGGTGCCCATGCCGTTAATTTAAAGGCAAAAATAGCAGGCGGGGCACAAATGTTTGCGGCAATGAGTAATTCTTCTTTAGCTAATATAGGCGAGCGTAATGTAAAGGCGGTAAAAGCAGGGCTGATGCGTATGCATATCCCCCTGTTAGCAGAAGACACAGGCAAAAACTATGGGCGTACTTTATATTTTGATGCCCCAACCGGTACCATGCGTATAAAATCGGCGGCAAAAGGAGAATGGGAGTTTTAAAGCCTTGGGATTTTAATACGCGCAACAAGAAAAGGAAAGAGCATAATGGCAAAAGATACTTCTGAAGAAAAAGGTTTGTTTCAAATTTTTCGAGGGAAAAACACGAAAAAAGAAGAAGTTCTAAGCGCATCTGCTTTAAAAGAGGAAGCAGACAGCGTTGCTGTGCCCCAAAACACACAACAGAAGCCTGCAAAACCCAAAGTGGAAGAATTGGTGTGGAAAGAAGTTGCGGTTAAAACAGATTGGAAAGAGGCCAAACGATTACTATTGTTTGTTGATGCTACCCGTATGGTGGCAGAGCTGCTTTTAGAGCCGCCTTTTAGTGATAGCGTACAGACAGAAACCTGCACTGTAGAAATATTACATAATGTATTAAAAAATGCAAAAATAACATTTGGAATAGATGAGCAAGCCTTAGAAAACCTATTGGCAAAACGGCAATACAGTAGACGGGTACGTATTGCCCGCGGCAAAAAAGCCATAGACGGCAAAAATGGCGTAGTAAAAGAGCTGTTTCCGCGGGTAAATGTGCCTAAGTTTGAAACACGCGCAGACGGCACCATCGATTTTAAAAATATGCACATTGTTAACAATGTAACCGAGGGCACGGTAATATGTGAACTGCAGGATCCCACCCTTGGAGAGCCGGGCACTACCGTATACGGAGAACCCGTAAAACCCCGCAGTGGTATGGCTGCGTTTATACCGCGAGGAGAAAATGTAGACCAAGAATCTGTTTCTGCCACCGAGCAACGGTTGGTAGCCCGTATGGACGGAAATTTGGTGTTTAAGAAAGATCGCTTTTGCGTAGAGCAAACCTTTCGGGTTGCGGGCAATGTAGATAATTCCACCGGTAATATAAATTTTACGGGCAATGTAATTGTTTCGGGAGATGTCTACGAGGGTTATGAAATACGCACAGCGGGAGATGTTACGGTTTACGGCATGGTAGAAGGTGCATCTATTTATGCAAGCGGCCATATTCGCTTGGAAAAAGGCATCAATGGCATGTTTAAAGGCATACTAGAGGCGGGTAAAGACATAACTGCAAAATTTATAGAAAACTGTACCGCCCGCGCAGGTAACAATATTCAGGCAGAAAGCATAATTAACAGCAAGATAGAGTGTGACGGCAACATTAAAGCAACGGGACGCGGCATTATTACCGGTGGCAAGATAACGGCTTTTGGCTCCATTGAGGCAAAGGTAATTGGTACTCGCTCGTTTACTTTAACCATGATATCGTTGGGTATAACGTCTAGTATGATGGCAGAGCGCAATGAGGTGCGTAAGCAGTGCAGGGCTGTTACAGAAGAGTTTGAAAATTTAAATAAAGATATTGCCTATTTGGAAAAACAGGAACGGGAAAATACCATTACCTTGGAGCGCCGTAAAAAGCTTGGTGAATATCAAAGTAAAATGAACTTGGTTATGTTTAAAAAGAGGCGGCTGGAAAAGCGTAATGAGGAAATAGAGGAAACGATAAAAAATGTGGAAAGCAGCTGTTTAACCTGCAACATTTTGTATCCTCCCGCGCGTATTAGCATAGGAAACGCTATTTTAGGCGTGAAAGAAACACGCGAAAGCTGCCGTATTTACCGTGACGAAAACGGTGAAGTGGTAATAGGCAGCAAATAGGAAACAGATATTGTATCTTACAATAAAAAAGCACGCAATCCCTTTTAAGGCGGATTGCGTGCTTTTATTTTATCTGGAAATAGAGTTTAAGTAACGAGTAATTTCCAGGCTAATTTGGTCTAGCGGAAGCTGCTTTACAACCCCGCCTATGTTAAACGCTACCATAGGCATACCGTATACAACGCAGGACTGTTGGTTTTGGCCAATGGTATAAGCGCCTGCTTTTCGCATTTTCAACAGCCCTTTCGAGCCATCGGCACCCATACCGGTAAGAATAATGCCAAGGCTGCGGTTTTTAGCGGTGTCGGCTACCGATTCAAACAAAACGTCTACCGACGGACAATGGCCGCTTACTTTTTCGCCCGGTTTACTGGTAACATAATAACCTTGCGCATTGCGGGCAAGGCGCAAATGAAATTCTCCTGCGGCAATTATAATTTTTCCGCGTTCTACACGGTCCCCGTCTTGCGCCTCTTTTACGCGCATCTTGCAATGCTTGTCCAAGCGCTCGGCATACATGCGGGTAAATACGGCAGGCATATGTTGTACAATAACAATACCGGGAGTAGTAGTGGGCAAATCCTTTACAACCTCTAAAATAGCTTCTGTTCCGCCCGTAGAAGCACCAATGGCAATTACCATGTTATCAATGGGGCGCAGCAGCGTGGGCTGACCCTGCGGCTTAGGAGGCTGCGGAGCCTTTTTTTGCCCTACATTTGCAATAGAACCAATTTTTAGCTTTACAATCAATTCCCGCACAAAATTGTCTAAATCTGCGGGAGATTGTATAAGGGGCTTTTTAACAAAATCCACCGCACCTGCGTCCAAAGCGTCCAAGGTTGTTACAGGAGCGCCGCTTACTACAACTACAGGGGTGGGGTATAGCGGCATAAGCTTTTTTAAAAATTCAATGCCGCTTACTTTAGGCATTTCAACGTCTAGCGTTAAAACGTCAGGCTTTAAACTCTCTACCTTTTCTAAGGCTTCTATCGCGTCTGAAGCGGTGCCAACTACTTCTAAGTAAGGGTCTTCATTCAACTTTTTTTCCAAAGTAGTACGAAAAAGAATGGAATCATCAACAATCAGCACGCGGTTTTTTTTCGGAGCAATCACTATTTACCACCTCGCTTTTGATAAATAGCCGGTTGGAGATAGCTAAAACGAGTAGCTTCTTTATTTAAGCTTTCAGAGTGGCCAATAAATAAAAAGCCCGAATCAGCTGTCCAGTCGTAAAATTTATTGATTAAAGTTTCTTTGGTGGGTGCATCAAAATAAATCATTACGTTTCGGCAAAAAATCAAATCAAACTTATTTTTAAACTTAAAAGAGTCCATAAGGTTAATGCGTCTAAACACAACCTCTTTTCTAATGGTGTCACACACGCGAAAAGTTCCGTCTTTTAAATCTACCATGTATTTGCTTTTCCATTGGGGCGGCAAATCCTTAATTTCCTCTGCGGTGTAAACAGCCTTGTGGGCTTTTTCCAGTACATTCATAGAAATATCCGACGCCAGAATAACCGTATTCCAACTTTTTTTCTTCGCGCCAAAATAGCTGTCGATAGCCATGGCCATGGTATAAGGCTCTTGACCGGAAGAACACGCCGCACTCCATATATACAAGGTGTGGTTTGTGCGGGTACGTTCAAAAAAAGGCAAAACGCGTTCAATCAAAAAATCAAAATGTTCGTTTTCACGCATAAAGTAAGTGTAGTTGGTGGTAAGCTTGTTTAACATTAAGGTAATTTCGTTTCCTGTTTTGTCAGCGTACAAAAAGTCTAAGTATTGACGAAAGGAGGAAAAACCGTTGGCCATAAGCATATTTGACATACGGCCTTCAATTAAAATTCGCTTTTTAGAAAGGTCTATACCGTAGTTTTTGTGTACAAAGCCGGTTAATTCAAGAAATTCTTGGTCTGTCAATTTTACCATGCTCGTATCCTTTCGGGCTTTTCACAAAATAAGAGTTTATTCCCAAGCCATATAAACTTAAAAGTGCAGCTTACCCGTGCAGCTCACTTACGGTGTCGTCTGTCAAAAACTTTTCACAGTCAAGGTTTAAAACCAAACGATTGCCTGTTTTGCAAACAGAAGACAGATATTTTTTTGTATTTACGTTGCTAAATTCGGGCAGAGCCGAAAGCTGGTCTGCACTAAAATCAATAACCTCAGATACACTGTCTACAATTAAGCCCACCAAAGATTCCTGCCAGTTAATTACAATAATGCAGGTGCGCTCATCATAGGCTTTTTCCTCTTCGCCTATTTTTAGCCTAACATCAATTACGGGCACAATACGGCCGCGCAAATTGATAATCCCTTTTATGTAAGCAGGTACGCCGGGTACGCTGGTGGCGTCTTGAATACCAATAATTTCAATTACATGCACCAGCTCTACGCCGTAGGTGCAATTTCCAATATAAAAGGTTAAATACTTGCCGGCAAGGTCATTGCCAAGGGCAGATACAGTTGTTACAGTTGCATTGTCAGACATTGTAAACCCTCCTAAAAGTTATTAAGCAAATTGTTTACATCTAAAATTAAGCTAATGCTGCCGTCACCCATAATGGTACAGCCGGCTAAGCCGTTGCCTTTAATGCTGTAGCGGTTTAAAAACGCAGGGAAAGGCTTTACAACAACTTGCTGTTCACCCATAAGCTGGTCAACAAATAGGCAGGCAGATTTGCTGTCGCTCTCTACCAAAATAAAAATACCTTCTTCCAGTGCGGTAACAGAGGTGTCAATGTTATAAATTTTATGTAAACGGATAACAGGAAAACAAATGCCGCGCAGCATAACCATCTCGGTGCCTTCGGTATCTGTCAGCAAATCAATTTCGCTGCTAAGCTTAAAGGTTTGGCGAATAGACGTAATAGGTATGGTAAAGGTTTCGTTGTTAACGGCAACCTCCATACCGTCTACAATGGCAAGCGTTAGAGGAATTTTAACGGTAAAGGTGGTGCCAACGCCTTTTTTACTATCAATAGAGATAACGCCGTTAACTTTTTCGATGTTTTTACGAACAACGTCCATGCCAACACCGCGGCCCGAAAACTCGGTTGCTACCTCGTTGGTAGAAAAACCGGGCAGCATAATAAGCTGAAAAATTTCTTTTTCGGTGTAATCTTTTTCGGGTTTGTTAAGCAGACCGTTTTTCTTGGCTTTTTCCAAAATTTTGCTGCGGTCCAATCCACGGCCGTCGTCAGCAATGGTAATTACAATTTCGCCGCCTACGTTTTGGGCGCTTAACGTAATAATACCTTCTGCCGGCTTGCCGGCGGCAACACGGTCTTGGGGAGATTCAATGGCGTGGTCCATGGCATTGCGTATCATGTGCATAAAGGGGTCTGCCAGTACATCATTGATGGTTTTATCAACTTCGGTTTCACCGCCAACGGTATTTAACACAACGTCCTTGCCAAGCTTTTTGTTCATGTCGCGCACAATGCGGTTCATCTTTTGAAAAACGCCGCTTAGCGGTACCATGCGGATAGACATTACAATATCTTGCAGTTGGTCTGTCAGCTTGCGCAGCTGCCGCGTAGATTTATAAAAGTTATCCAGATGTAAATTGCGCAGCTCGGGGTTGTTTGCAACCATGCTTTCGGCAATTACAATTTCGCCCATAACGTCCATCAGCTGGTCCAGCTTTATCTGGTTTACGCTTATCAGGCTTTGCTTGGTGCCTTGGCGGGCAGTCTGTGCGGCGGCCTCTTGTGGGGCAGCTTCCGGTGCACTTTCGGTTAAATCCGCTACAGGCGCACTTTGTACGTCTGTTACAACTTGGGTGTGCGGGGCGGCTGCCGCTGCATCGGCAGAAGCAGTGCTGTTGCTTTGGCTGCCCTCATATTCGTAAGATTTAATATTTACCGAGTTTTCGATAATGCTGCTAATTTGCTCTAAGGGCAAAGAGGTTTTAAAACGCACCAAAAGTCCGTTTTTTATAATTTCCGAAGAGCACGCCGAATTGTTTTCGGGGTTTTCGGGCTCACTGGTAATTTCATCGCAGTAATCCTTTAACTGTGTAAGCAGCATAAAGGCGCGAATATTTTCCATCTGGCAGCCATCTTCAAAAAACACGCGTACAGCGTGGGTTTCACCTTGTGGGTCTTGGGGCTTTACAGCCTGTGGCGCAGGTGCAGAAGGTGCAGAAGGTGCGGCAGCTGTGGTGCTCTCTTTTGCCGCAACAGGTTTTATCACGGGTGCCTTTACAGGCGCCAAACCTTTCAGCTGGGGTATTACATCGGCAATCATCGCCGTCAAATCAGAGGCGTCCGATGGCTGATACTCCTCGCTGTTTTCCTGAATGGCCTCCACCTCGGCTTTAAAAAAGTCAGAGGATTGAAACAGCAAATCAAAAATAGTACCGCTTAAGCTGCCATGCATTTTAGAGGGGTCCTCCCGCACGATAAAAAACATATCCTCGGTATGGTGGGCCAGCTCAGACATACTGGAAAGCCCCATCATGGCAGAAGAGCCCTTGATGGTGTGCATAATACGAAAAATTTCGTTGATGTTGTCGGTTGTCATGTTTTGCGCCTTTTCAGAGTCAATTAAAATCTCGTCTAATTGCTCTAAAAGAGTGGTGGTTTCATAAATAAACATTTCAACCATTGGTTCCATGCTTGCGTCAAAAACACTCATAATTTTCACCCGCTACTTATTTTATATTTTGTAAGAGCGCCGGCTCTAAACTTATTATTATGATAACATTATAATACATTTTGAAAAATTTTCCTACAAAAAACAGAATATTATACAGAAAAAAATAATTATTTGTATAAATATATTGGCAAATGCGTTAAATTGTCATAAAATAGTAGAATGTATAGGTGTAAAGATGTTTTTTGTGTCTTGTCCAAATGTGTTAATTTTGAAAAAAATGCGCCGATGTTATACATTGAGGTTTTAGAAAGGTGGGAAGGCATATGGCAGACATTTTACGCATCAGCACCCCTTTGGTGGATAAAAATCCAATCCATATGAACCGTCCCGTGGCAGACCCCAGTGTTCCGTTTCAGCTTTCGGACATTACAAAGGTAATAAAGCCGGGACAGCAAAACGAAATTTTGCAGCAAAATAACGGCTTTATCAATAAAGACGAAAGCCCTACCATTTTAATGAACCTTTTAAAAGACCCCTCGGTTACGGTGGGGTTTTTAAAAAATATTACCATGCTGCAAGAGATTATAAAGCTTTTGCCGGCAAACAATACAGCTTTAACACAGGAGATTGAACAGCTTTTTCGCGAGCTTATGATTAACCCCGAGGACATTACCTCCGAGCTGTTAAATCAAGAGCTTTCCTCTACCTCTTTTAAGGGAGATTTATTTGACTTTTTGCGTACCTTGCTGGCCCAAAACCCAAAGACAGAGATGCGGTACGCCATTGCCAATTTTTTAAAAAGCTTAAACAGTCTTGCCACACGGCAAAATATTACCCGGTCTATCTCCAACAGCTTGTCCTTTTTAAGTAACAGCTTAAGCGCAAGCGGGGCTTTGTCACAAAAGCTTTCGGCGCTGTCTCAGCAATTTGCACAGCGAGACGCCGCAGAAAATTTTGCACAGCTAAAGGACGATACCTTAGCGGTTTTAAAAGAAATAGAGGGCAGTATTTTGTACTCGCCTAAAATTCAAAAAATTCTTCCGCTGGTGGTTTACAATTTATCTCGCTTTAACGATAACCCCGACTTTTTACAAGAGGCGCTTGGCGCTTTAATTACCGCAACAGACGGTGATGAGCAAAAGCAGCAGCTTGTAAATTTGCTGCGTGAATACATAACTGCGGGCGCAGGCGACAAAAAATCCTCTCAGGTTATGGACGTGCTAGCCAAAATTATCGGCCGCGAAACCGAGGATACCGAGCTTTCGCTGCTTGGGGGCGATAAAGTAGAGCGCATTATCCACAGCCTGCTTTCATCTCCCTGTAACTTTACACCTCTGCTGCATTTTATTATTCCTATGCAGCAAAATGATTTAAAAGCCTTTGCCGAAATGTGGATAGACCCCAACGCACAAAGCGAGGACAGCAAAGGCAATGTGGTAAAAGATTGTATCCACATGCTGATTGTATTTGATGTAGAAGGCATTGGACGCTTTGAGGCAGAGCTTGCGGTAACGCAAAAAAACATGATGCTAAACTTGATGTGCCCGCCTGCCTATGTAAGTGCCTTTGAAGGAATGGGCAGCGCTTTGCGCACCCAGATAGAAAATACCGGCTATAAGCTGGTCAACGTAAGTGTTGAAAAACTGGAACGGCAGCGTTCGCTTATGGACGTATTTAAAATGCTGCCTTATAGGAGGACGGGCGTAGATGTCAAAGTCTAGCAAAAAAAATAAGGCCGTGGCGCTGCGCTATCAAGAAGATGTGGACGCCGCGCCGGTGGTACTGGCCAGCGGCTATGGTCCCATTGCCGAAAAAATAGTAGAGATAGCAGAGCAGCAGGGGATTCCTGTTTTTAGAGATGACAGCGCCGCTTCGCTGATGTGTATGCTGGAGGTGGGACGCACCATACCCCCCGAGCTGTATCAGGTGGTAGCGGCAATTTACGGGCAGATACTCAAAATATCCGGCGACATTAAACACTATACCGACGCTGCTACAAAAAGTGAGCCTACCGCCACAGAAAAGCTGCGTGCGCAGGTGTTGGCAAAGCACCGCAGCACCGTTGCCTCTGATTTAGCAGACGCAATAGAGAAAAAATAGAAAATCTTTGCATAAAATAGAAAATGCAGTATGAAATTGCCGTAAAAAATGATATAATAAGTTTGCTATTGTAGAAAAATTTGGAAATGATAAGGGCAACTTACTTTTTGCACATAAAACATGCAAAAACACATGTGCTGCGTAAATTTTGCCCCGTAAGCCAATCTAATAAAAAAGCAACCCTAACCCAAAGTCTGCACAATTTACAGAAAGGGGGAGACTGGGCATGATAGAATACAGCTTTAAAAATTATATGCAAGATTTGGTAGAGTTTTTTTTGCCTGTTTTTTTTCAAGAGGAGCTTGTAAAGCACCCCGACTTGATTATCACTCCCCTGCTGGTTGCAAAGGTAGAGGCCGGCGCCCTTAACCGTATGCCGCCTATGTACATTACTACAAAAGCAGGCGAAATTTACAGCGAATATAAAATGAAAGCACAGCAGTATAAGGTGGATTTATTTGTTGCTATGTCCAGCGCGTTAGAACAAGTACGCGCTCAAGAAAAAGCACAGCAGCAAGCCAATCTTTATAAATAAAATTTTATTCCAAATTTTTAACATAGACTTGGAGGATTTAAATGGAGCTGGCAAAAGGCATAGTTTTAGAAGATTTTGCAGGGTGCGTATGTGAGATAAAAACCATGGATAACGATTTGTTATTGGTAGGCCGCATCAGCTCTGCAAATGAGGAGAGAATTGATATTCTTTCACTGGATAAAAATGATAAGCTTCCTTTAATCCCATACGAGAAACGTGTTAAACTGATTACTTATGTTTCCAGTGTAGGCTTTCAGCTGCTTATGGGTACCGTTTACCTCTCCTCAGACTTATTACTCAGCTTAGTTGAGGTACAGCCCGAGCAGAGCTTTGAACGCCGTACTTATTTTAGAATGAACATTAACAGCTACGGAGAAATTACCGTGCGAGACCCTGCCCAAGAGGTTGAGGCACAGCAGCTTTCCGTAAAGGTTTACGATGTAAGCCTTGGTGGTATGCGTGTGGGAACAGATAAAAAGTGGGAGACAGGCGACCAATTTATTATTGTATTTGACCTGTTAAATCGTAAAATGGAATTTACCTGTCGTATTTGTCGCGAGATACACAGAGATAATGCACCAAAAAACGAAAAGCAGTATGGCTGCGAGTTTGTAAATTGCAGCGAGCGCCAGTTGGACGTGCTTTGCAAAATTTTGTTTGAGCTACAGCGCCAAGAAATACGCAAGAAAAAAAACAGAGATTAACCTCTTTTTATAATGGATAGGGAACAAACTGGTATGGAAAATTTGCAAGCAGAAAAAAACAGGCCACAAGAGGACATGGTTTTTGCCTTGGATATTGGCACACGCAGCATAATGGGTGTGGTGGGCTATAAAAAAGACGAGCAGTTTTGCATTGTAGACATTGAAGTGCGCGCCCACACCAAACGCGCCATGATAGACGGACAGATAGAAGACATAGCAGAGGTTGCCGCAGTTGCAAACCAAGTAAAGCAAGCGCTGGAGCAACGGCTGCATATAACCTTGTCACGCGTGTGTGTGGCTGCAGCAGGTCGTGCCTTAAAAACCGGTACGGCCTCTTTTTTACAAAAGCTTTCGCCTAAAGAGGCCATAACCCGTCAGATGGTATACCAACTGGAAATGGGCGCCGTAAGCAACGCCGCAGAGCAGCTGGAGCAGGACGAGGACGGTTTAGCCTTTTACTGCGTGGGCCACTCGGTTGTGCGGTATTATTTAGATGATTATCCCTACTCTATCATTGAAGGGCACAAGGGCAAAACTGCACGGGTAGATATTATTGCCACCTTTTTACCAAGCGAGGTTGTAGAAAGCCTGCATGCCGCCATGGCAAAGATAGATTTGGAAAATGATTTTTTAACCCTAGAGCCGATTGCGGCAATGAATGCCGTAATCCCGCCGGAACTGCGGCTGCTAAACTTGGCGCTGGTAGACATCGGTGCGGGTACCTCGGATATTGCCCTGTGCGAAAACGGCAGTGTGTCGGCATATACAATGGCAACGGTGGCAGGAGACGAAATTACCGAAGAGCTGATACGCCGCTATTTGGTTGATTTTGCCACGGCGGAGGAAATTAAGCTGGCGTTAAGCCAAGAAAAAGAGGAAATTACCTATACAGACATTATAGGCTTTGAGTACACCATAAATAAGGCAGAGCTAATTGAAGTAATTACCCCTGCGGTAAACGCTTTAAGTACCGTAATATGCGATAAAATTCTGCAAACAAACGGCAAACCGCCGGCTGCTGTATTTTTGGTAGGCGGCGGCAGTAAGGTATCTTTGCTTTGCAGCATGGTTGCCGACACGCTTGGCATTGACCGTCGCAAGGTTGCCGTGGGCGGAAACAATTTTATGAAACGCGTTGTAAGCGGCAACATGGACGCCTATGGACCCGAATATGCAACACCGTTAGGTATTGCCATAACAGCGGCTAATGCAGGGGAGCATCGCGGCTTTTATGTAGAGGTAAACGGCAAAAAGAAACAGGTTTTTCGCGGTACGGTTATGCCGCTTATGGACGTGCTGCTGCTGTGCGGCTACAAATATACCGACATTTTAGGTAAAAACGGAAGAGGTCTGGCTTATACTTTAAACGGTGTTAAACAAATTGTACGTGGTACTTATGCTACCCCCGCAGTGCTGGAGGTAAACGGTGAGCCTGCCGGTATTACGTCCCAAGTAAAAAACGGAGACAAAATTCAGGTACAACCGGCGGTAAACGGCTGTGACGCAAAACTTTCCGTGGGCGAGCTGCTGCCACAGCAAAGCCATATTTCTCTGTTTTTTAACGGTGTGCGCATAGATGGCGGCAAATTTATAAAAGTGAACGGCACCCCGGCAGACGGCAGCTGTGCAGTGGCTGCTCACGACCGGTTAGAGCTTGTAGACATTTGCACGCTTGGTGCGCTGCAAGAGCAGGCAGGTCTTGCAAAATCAGACCAGCTTCTTTTAGTAAACGGCACCCCGCAGCCACAGGATTACTTGCTACAAGACGGTGACACCGTAATTGAGGGCGTAGCGCCGCCTGTAGCCCCCATACAACAAGACCAGACAGAGACGCCGATAAACGCTGCGGCGACGGCGGAAAAAGCCGAAGGCTTGCCCATAACGCAACCACAGCCGCCTCTGCCACAAACAACAGATGCACCCTTGCAGGCACAGCAGGCTACCCCACAGGCAGATAGCCCCGCCCAAATGCAGGTTACAATAAACGGTAAATTATACCTGTTGCCTCCAAAAGAGGGCGGAGTATATCATTTTTTAGATATGCTTAATTTTGTAGACATTGACCCCACCAAACCACAGGGTGATATTATTTTGCGGCACAACGGCAGAGATGCCGCCTACTTGGACATTGTGGAGACAGGGGACGTTATAGAGGTGTACTGGAAAAAACGTGTGTAAAGCAAAGCCATTTTTACACATATTATAAAGTATAAATAACCGTTACAAAACCAAGACAGCAGGCTTGAAAAAGTCTGTTGTCTTTTTTTTATGGAAAGTAAGCTTGACATTTTTCTTGCGTAGTGCTAAGCTTACTTTATGGAAAGCAAGCTTTACATGAGAGAGGAAATCTTATGAAAAACCGATTGGAAGAAATCAGAAAACAGCAGGGCATTAAACAGGAGGATTTGGCACTGGCGCTGGAGGTATCGCGGCAAACCATAGGCTCATTGGAAAACGGCAGATATAACCCATCTATTATTTTGGCATTTAAAATAGCCCGTTTTTTTAACCTGCAAATCGAAGAAATTTTTATTTATGAGGAGGAATAGCCATGAAAAGAGATAAAATAGATTATGTGATAACCGCCGTTGGCGCGGTGGTGCTGGCTGTGGGCTTGCTTTTGGTGAAAACCGATGCCGACGCTCACGGCTTTATGCAATCGCTGCCGTATTTATGTATTGGGATTGGCTGCGGCGTTTTTGGCCACGGCATGGGCAATGTTATTGCACGCAGAGCCGTTAAAAACCACCCTTACATGCAAAAAAAGATGGAAATTGAGCAAAAGGACGAGCGCAATTTGGCCATTGCAAACCGCGCAAAGGCAAAAGCCTACGATTTGATGACAGGTGTTTTCGGCGCGCTTTTGGTGGCTTTTGCTTTTATGAATATTGATTTAACGGCGTTGCTGCTTTTGGTGTTTGCCTATTTGCTGGTACACGGATACGGTATTTATTATCAATGCAAATATGAAAAAGAGATGTAATTTGATGCTGCATTTGTAACAGACAAAAGGGCGTTTCGTCTTGCAAAACAGTTTTACGTTTAGTACAAAAAATAATTGATTTTTTGTATAAACCGTGCTAAACTTTTAATGCAATATATAAGATTATAAAACATAAAAAATAGTTAAGGAGTTAGGCTATATGGCAAATTTATG
>JAQUTM010000208.1 GCA_028694405.1 Oscillospiraceae bacterium | reverse complement strand
ATACATTTTGTCAAACGTCAGCACGGGAGTGGTGCTGTCCAGTGCGCCAATGGTTTGCCAAATTTTATTTAGCTGGGTGCCCGGCGTAGTACCCATTAACCAGTGAATACAGTTGTCAATGTAATAACCGTTGCGGTCCCAACCGGTGCACTCTCCGCCTAAAACCGGATTTTTTTCGTAAATGGAAACATCATACCCCGCAAGCAGCCCGTGAACGCCTGCGCTCAGTCCTGCAATGCCGCCGCCTATAATTAAAATTTTCTCTCGTGCCATATCAAACTTCCTCCTTGCTTAAATCTCTTATATGCTTTGCAAAGGCCAAAGAATCCTCCTGCGTTTTATCAGGATAAAGCTCCTTTCCCTTGCCTTTAAAAATAACATCTGCAATATGGTTAAAAACACTTAAACGTTCCAGCGCCATACCTTTTTCGGCGTCCGCTAAAAATAAAAGACTATCTCCAGGGGTTAAGTTAAACATTTCTCTTATTTCCTTAGGAATAACAATTTGTCCTTTAGGACCTATTTTTACTGTGGTCATAAATTTTCCCTTATCAGGTGATTTCATCGGATACCTCCTAAAAAAAGTAAAACTTGTATTACTTTTATAACTAAATATTACTCTGTCCGCATTAAAAAGTCAATAAAAACAGCTTTGTTTAAAAAGAATCTTCTTTTACAGCACATTGCCTTTTAAGGGATAAATTGTTATAATAAAATAAAAAAGTAGTAAACTACTATGAATAGAGGAAAAGGACATGAAAATTTCCACAAAGGGTCGCTATGCATTGCGCTTAATGTTAGATTTAGCTATCCATGATACAGGAGTTTATGTTTCGTTAAGGGATATTGCAACAAGGCAGGACATATCTACAAAATATCTGGAGCAAATTATTACACAATTAAACAGAGCGGGCTTTGTAAAGAGTATTAGAGGTGCACAAGGCGGTTATATGCTTGCCAACGCACCGGAAACTTATACCGTAGGTATGATTTTACGCGTTATGGAGGGCAGCTTGGCGCCTGTAACGTGTTTAGAGTGTTCCGGCAGTACCGAGTGTCCACGTGCTGATACCTGTGTAACAATGGAAATTTGGGTGAAAATTCAAGAAGCGGTGGATAACGTAGTGGACAATATTACACTGGCCGATCTTGTGGAACGCTATAATGAAAAAGTACCGATGAATTTTTCTATTTAAAAGTAATTGGTACATGCACGGAGGAAACCATGACTGAAAAAAGAAGTGTAATGTTAGGCATGAGCGGAGGCGTAGACAGCTCGGCAGCCGCCTTGATTTTACAACAGCAGGGATATGAAGTTTGCGGTGTTACACTGCATTTGTTTGACAAAACACAAGAAGATGAAATAGATAAAACAAAAAGCTGTTGTAGCTTAAGCGATGTACAAGATGCCCGCGCTGTAGCGGATAAGCTTGGTATGACACATCATGTGTTTAACTTTAAAGATGTGTTTAAAACACAGGTGATGGACCGTTTTGCACAAAGTTATCAAAAAGGCCAAACACCTAACCCTTGCATTGACTGCAACCGATATGTAAAGTTTGATAAAATGTTGCAGCGGGCTCAGCTGCTGGGGTACGACTACATTGCCACAGGGCATTACGCCCGCAATGAATATAACCCCGAAACACAGCGCTGGGAATTAAAAAAGGGGTTAGATGAAACAAAAGACCAAAGCTATGTGTTATATTGCTTGACGCAAGAGCAGTTGGCACACACCTTGTTTCCGTTAGGCGGATATACCAAAACCTATATGAGAGAACTGGCTGCTGAAAATGGACTTGTAAATGCACGCAAGCCGGATAGTCAGGATATTTGCTTTGTGTCTTCCAGCTATGATGATTTTTTAAAGCAAGAATATAATGTACAACCGGTTAGCGGCAGTTTTGTGGATAAAAACGGAAAAAAACTGGGTATCCATAAAGGTATTATCAGTTATACCGTAGGACAGCGCAAAGGGTTGGGGCTTGCGGTACCAAGCCCTTTGTATGTTATTGATAAAGACCCCGCGGCAAACACAGTTGTTTTAGCAGAAAAAGAGGACACTTTTGCGAAAGGTGTTTTGATAGAAGATATAAACCTAATTGCCATAGAACATTTAACAGGCCCCGTAAAGGTGGCGGTACGCACAAGATATAAGCAAAAAGAGATACCTGCGGTACTGCAACCGGGCAAAACAGAGGGAATCGCAGAAATTATTTACGACGAGCCTGCCACGGTAGCGGCTGCGGGGCAGGCGGCTGTGTGCTATGTTGATGACGTTGTACTGGGCGGGGGTACTATTCGGACAAATATTTTTTAAAACACTTCCAATTTGAAGTAAATTCATTTCGTAAAGCGTATTTATAAATATCAAGTACGGTAGCTGGCATACTAATAAAAACATAAATAAAAAAACAATAGAGATGAAACAAGATGATGCAGCAAAGAGGGTACGCTTTATGACAACAGAGCAAAAAAAACGGTTTATAATAAATTTTTTATATACAGCATGCATTGTGGTAGTCGCTTTTTTGTTTTTAAAATATTTATTACATTTGGTTATGCCTTTTGTAGCCGCTTTTATTATTTCCGCGGCATTGCAGCGGCCTGTAAATTGGTTTGTTAGCAAAACAAAATTGCGTCGAAAGATAATGGCTCCGATTGTAACAATATTGCTGTTGGCGGTTTTGGGCGGGGCTGTATTTGGTATTGGATACGCCATAACCATGTATGCGTCAGAATTTGCTCAACAGCTTCCTCAATGGTATATGGCGTTGGAGCCTAAGCTGGAAACAGGTTTAACTAATTTTATGGATGGGTTTATGATTCATTTGCCGCCGTTTATGGAAGAGACAATGGAATCTACTATGGCCAGTTTGGGGGAGGCAACCAAGACGGCTTTGGTAAACATTTCTGCAAATGCGGTAAGTTGGGTTGCCACCAAGGCCGGAGGCGTGCCTTCGGTTTTGCTAAGCGTGTTAATGTGCATTATTGCAGTTTTTTTTATAAGTGGAAACTATACTGAAATAAAAGCTGCTTTATTGAGACAATTATCACCTAAATATCAAAAGCTTTTGGGTACTACTTGGCATAATTTTGGTAAAACCATTGGCAAAATGGGTAAAGCTTATTTAACAATTATGGGCGTTACTTTTATAGAGCTTAGTATAGCGTTAGTAGTATTGCGTGTGCCGTATGCCTTTTTAATTGCCGCTATGACGGCGTTGGTAGATATTTTTCCTGTTTTGGGCATTGGCACAGTGCTGTGGCCGTGGGCGGCAGTGACCTTTATTTCGGGTAATATGCCCTTGGGGTTTGGATTGGTCATCACTTATTTGGTTATAGCTATAGTGCGGCAGATACTGGAGCCGCGGATTGTAAGCAACAGAATAGG
>JAQUTM010000207.1 GCA_028694405.1 Oscillospiraceae bacterium | reverse complement strand
TCTTTTGCAATTTCATCGGCTGTCAAGGCAGCACGGGGAATTTCAATCATGGTACCAACTTCATATTTCATGTCAACGCCTGCCTCAGCAATGATGGCGTCGGCTGTTTTAACAACAACGTCTTTTACAAATTTCAGCTCTTTTACTTCGCCTACCAATGGAATCATGATGTGAGGAACAATTTTGATGTTCATCTTTTTGGATACATTGATAGCGGCGTTGATAACAGCTGTTGTTTGCATCTCGGCAATTTCGGGGTAGGAAACAGCCAAGCGGCAGCCACGGTGGCCCATCATGGGGTTAAACTCATGCAGGCTCTCGATAACGCCGTGCAATGCCTCAACGGTCATGTGCAGCTCGTCTGCAAGCTCTTTGATGTCCTCTTCTTTTGTGGGCAAAAACTCGTGCAGAGGTGGGTCAAGGTAACGAATGGTAACGGGACGCTCGCCCATAACCTCGTACAAGCCCTCAAAGTCACCCTGTTGGTAAGGAATGATTTTAGCCAAGGCAGCTTTGCGGCTCTCAACGTCTTTGGCAACAATCATCTCGCGAACAGCTTTGATGCGCTCGCCCTCAAAGAACATATGCTCGGTACGGCACAAACCAATGCCCTCTGCGCCAAAGTCGCTGGCGTGCTGTGCATCGCGTGGGGTATCGGCATTTGTAAATACTTTTAATTGACGTACATCGTCAGCCCAAGCCATAAAGCGGCCAAAGTCACCGCTGATGGTAGCTGCGGTTGTGGGCAATGCCTCACCGTAGATGTTACCGGTAGAGCCATCGATGGAGATGAAGTCGCCCTCTTTGTAAACCTTACCGCCCAAGGTAAATTGTTTTGCATCGTAGTCAACGGCAATTTCGCCGCAGCCGGATACACAGCAGGTGCCCATGCCGCGGGCAACAACAGCCGCATGGCTTGTCATACCGCCGCGAACGGTTAAGATGCCCTGTGCAACAACCATACCCTCAATGTCCTCGGGGCTTGTCTCAAGACGTACCAAAACGATTTTTTTGCCGTTTGCGTCCCACTCTTTTGCGTCCTCGGCTGTAAATACAACCTGACCGCAGGCAGCACCGGGAGAGGCAGCCAAACCTTTGCCGATAACGGCTGCTTTTTTAAGTGCAGCTATATCAAACTGCGGGTGCAGTAAGCTATCTAATTGTTTGGGCTCTACGCGCAAAACAGCCTCACGCTCGGTAATCATGCCCTCGTCAACAAGGTCTACGGCTACTTTCAAAGCGGCGGCAGCGGTACGTTTGCCGTTACGGGTTTGCAGCATGTAAAGCTTGCCATCTTCGATGGTGAACTCCATGTCCTGCATATCTTTATAGTGTTTTTCCAGTTTTTGTGCGGTGGCAGCAAACTCGTTGTAAACAGCGGGCATTTGCTCGGCAAGGTGTGCGATGGGGAACGGTGTGCGGATACCGGCAACAACGTCCTCGCCCTGTGCGTTAATCAAATACTCACCAAACAGTGCTTTTTCGCCTGTGGCGGGGTTACGGGTAAAGGCAACGCCTGTACCGGAATTTTCGCCGCTGTTACCAAATACCATTGCCTGTACGTTAACGGCAGTACCCCAGTCGTAAGGGATTTCGTTCATGCGGCGGTATACGTTTGCACGGGGGTTGTCCCAGCTGCGGAAAACAGCTTTAACAGCCTCGATTAACTGTACCTTGGGGTCTGTGGGGAACTCGCTGCCCATTTTTGCAAGGTAAAGAGCTTTAAAGTCTTTAACTAGTTTTTTCAGGTCTTCAGCGTCCAAGTCGGTGTCCATTTTAACGCCCTTTGCCTCTTTGGCGGCGTCAATCAATTTTTCAAACTCGGTTTTGCTCATCTCCATAACAACGTCGCTAAACATCTGTACAAAGCGGCGGTAGCTATCGTAGGCAAAACGCTCGTTGTTTGTTTTTTTGGCAAGGCCAACTACAACCTCGTCGTTTAAGCCAAGGTTTAAGATGGTGTCCATCATGCCGGGCATGGAAGCGCGTGCGCCGGAGCGTACGGATACCAGCAGAGGATTGTTTACATCGCCGAATTTTTTGCCGGTGATTTCTTCCATTTTGCCGATGTAGGTGTAAATATCGGCCATGATATCGTCGTTAATTTTACGGCCGTCTGCATAATATTGTGTGCAGGCCTCGGTGCTGATGGTGAAGCCCTGCGGTACTGGCATACCCAGATTTGTCATCTCAGCTAAGTTTGCGCCTTTGCCGCCAAGCAGCTCGCGCATGGTTCCGTTACCCTCGGAAAAAAGATATAAATACTTGTGACTCAAAAGTTTCTACCTCCAATATTTTAATAACCCATTTTAAAAGCCGTTAAAACCAACGTATTCTGGCAAATATAATGGTTTAACAGCAACAACAATTATAACAAAGTTTTACTTTAAATACTACCTTGCAAACTTACTGTAGCAGTAAAAAGTAAACAGAAAATTTTGGTTAAAATGCACAAAAATGGCGTCAAAAATTTATGTAAGCGTTTACAAATCGACTTTTTGTTCTATATTGTGAAAAAAAGTGCATAAAATAAAAAACGCATGGTAAAAAATAGCAATTTTATTACGGCAACAAAATTTACATTTATAAGGGGAAAAATGGCAGAGGATTTTAGGCAAAATAAACAGTTTTTTTACATTTGCTTTCCAAAAAACGCACGATAATAAAAAAAACCGTACAACTTGGGTTTTTCCCTTGAAAAAAACCGCAAATACTGTAAACTATAAATGTATGCTTTTTAAATGCGTAAATAAACGTGAGGAGAAGCGATGTTGGAAGATAGAAAAGACAATGCAAACGCAGCGGCCTTTTTACAGCGCGAGGCGGCTTTTGCCGAAACCTTTGCGCGCCATGTGGAGGCAGGCGTTATTTTTTACAGCCGAGACGGCATTTTAATTGACCCAGAGGTACAAATTGCGCCGGGGGCTGCCATTTTGCCGGGTACAATTTTAAAAGGTAAAACCACGGTAGGTGCCGGCAGCGTAATTGGGCCTAATTCATGGCTTGAAGATGCATCTGTAGGCGAAAACGTTGTGTTTAACGCAAGCCAAGGACGAAGCTGCACCATTGCAGACGGCGCCCAGATTGGCCCATTTGCACAGCTGCGTCCCGACAGCCATGTTGGCAAAAATGTACACATAGGCGATTTTGTGGAAGTGAAAAACAGCACCATCGGCGAGGGCACAAGTGTTTCGCACCTAACATATGTGGGCGACAGCGACGTTGGCAAATACTGCAACTTTGGCTGTGGCGTTGTAACGGTAAACTACAACGGCGCCGACAAAAACCGCTGCACCGTAGGCGACTATGCCTTTATTGGCTGCAACACCAATTTGGTGGCGCCCGTTACCGTGGGCAACGGCGCATATACGGCGGCAGGCAGCACCATTACCGAGGACATACC
>JAQUTM010000033.1 GCA_028694405.1 Oscillospiraceae bacterium | reverse complement strand
TGTGCTAACCGGCAGCGGCAAAGGCAGCATACTGGTTATACGCGACAGCTACGCTGACAGCTTTGCGCCTTATTTAAGCGAAAACTACGCTACTGTAGATTTGGTAGATATGCGCTATTTCCGCACAGGTATTGATAACTTAATTGCACAAAATAATTATGACGAAATTTTAATTTTGTATAATTTCCAAACCTTTGCCAGTGATGAAAACCTAATTTGGCTTAACATTAACGGATAATTATAAGCCCACTTTTTGTGCTTATAAAAACAAAGTCACCCCCTGCCAACCTTTATTTTTAGGCTGGCAGGGGGTGATTTCTTTTATTCTTCCAATAAAGTTTCGTTTTCTTCTACAAGCTGTTCCCATTTTGTATATAGCTCGTCTTGCTTAAAGCGGGTATCGTCCAAATCATCACACAGCTGACGTAGACGCTCGTGGTCTTTCAGCACTTCATCGGTACCCAGCAGCGCCTCCATCTCTACAATATCTGCACCCAGTTTTTCAATTTCTATCTCTGTATCTCGTATCAAGTTGCGCAATTCAGCCTTTCGCCTGCGCAGCTCTTTGGGAGCAGCTGTGGGTTTTGGCTGTGCTTGTGCCTTTGCGGCAGAAATTGTATTTTGCACCTCTGCAGCCTGATGCTGCATCATGGCCTGATAGCTTTCATATAGCGTGGTTTTATCTTCTTCTACATATAAAATCGGGCATTCTAAGCTGTTCATCAAATAACGGTCATGGGTAACCAATAACAGCGTGCCCTCATAGCAAGCCAAAGCATTTCCCAAAGATTCTCTGGTATAAATGTCTAAATGGTTGGTCGGCTCATCTAAAAACATTAAATTGGGACGCTCCAGTAAAATCTCTGCAAAACGTAAACGTGCAAGCTCTCCGCCGCTTAACTTGCTTGCCTCTTTAAATACATCTTCTCCTTTAAAATTGAAGCGTGCCAACAAATTGCGAACTTCCAGTTCTGTAAATTTAGGATATTTATCCCAAATTGCGTTGATAACACTACTGCTGCGCAGGGTTTGCTGCTGCTCAAAAAAGCTGGGACGCACACCACTTCCAAGCTTAATAGTTCCAGACAAGGGTTTTAAGCGTCCCGCGAGCACACGCAGCAATGTGGATTTTCCCGCACCGTTCGGACCGGCAATTACCAAGCGCTCTCCGCGCAGAACTTGCAGATTTAATTGTTTAATCAGTGTTTTGCCGCCTATAGCTACGTCTAAAGCTTTTATAGTAAGCACCTCGTTATAAGGCGCTACATCAAATTCAAATTGAAATTTCAGCTCGGTATGGCTTGTTTTGGGCTTTTCGGTAATGTCCATTTTTTCCAGCTGCTTGCGGCGGCTTTGCGCCATTTTTGTAGTAGAGGCACGCACTAAATTGCGATCCACATAGTCTTGCAGCTTTGCCGCTTTAGCTACGTCTGCATCATGCTGTTTTTGCTGCAGCTGTACAGCCATTTCTTTTTGAGGTAAATAGGCGGAATAATTCCCCCGGTAGCTGATTAAATGCGTATCCTCCAGCTCCCATATAAAATTAGTTACCTCATCTAAGAAATAGCGGTCATGGCTAACCACCAATACCGCGCCCGAATATCCTTTCAGATAATTTTCCAACCATTCCAGTGTTTCAAAATCCAGATGATTGGTAGGCTCATCTAATATCAACACATCAGGGTTTTGCAGCAGTAGTTTTGCCAGTAACAGCCGTGTGCGCTCGCCTCCGCTTAATACGCGAACCTCTTTGCTGTGCGTACTGGCGGGAAATCCCATACCAAACAATATCTTTTTAATTTGTGTGTCCATATTATAGCCGTCCGCAGCATCAATTATGGCAACCAGGTAGCTATGACGCTCAATCAGCTGTGCGTCCTCTGCATGGTTTACCAGTTGCTGTTCTATTGCTTTTAGCTCTTCCATGGCTGCTGTTACAGCAGAAAAAGCACTTTCCATCTCTTGATACACAGTAAGAGCGCTGTTTAGCGCACCATTTTGCTCTAAATAGCCCAAAGTGCTGCCACGCTGTACAGAAAATTCTCCGCTATCCGGCAAAAGCTGACCCATTAAAATACGCAGCAAGGTTGTTTTTCCTGCACCGTTTTCTCCTATAATACCTATTCTGTTCTGCTTATCCAGCTGTGCCGTAATATCTTGCAATATCACATCTGAGCCAAAGCTTAAACATACTTTATTTAGTGTAATTAACATGTTTCTTTCCTCTTTTATATCCACCTGTTTTTCAGCGCAAAAAAATTAACCGCTGTAGTAAAATACAGCGGTTAAAGTATACCATACTTTTATAGAGTTGGGCAAATTACTTGTTAAACACCTTGTTTAGCAAATAAACACTGCCTGTTATAACGCCCATAACAATAAAAATACCCAACATACCCTGTAGCATATAGATTAAACTATTTAAAAAAGCTGTAGCATTCATTTTTAGCCTCCTACTTTGCTATTAAATTTAGGATTAAACCACCTGCAATAACAGATGCAATTTGGCCGCCCACATTAACACCTGCCGCATGCATCAGCAAGAAGTTTTGCGGGTCTTCCTCTAAGCCCATTTTATGAATTACGCGGCTGGACATGGGAAACGCAGAAATGCCACAAGCGCCAATCATAGGATTGATTTTCTTTTTGCTAAACAAGTTAAGCAGTTTTGCAAAGAAAACGCCGCCCACTGTGTCAAATACAAAGGCAACCAAGCCCAAAGCCAAAATCATAAGTGTTTCTTTTGTTAAAAAGTCTGCTGCGCGCATACGGCTTGCCACGGTTAGGCCAAGCATCAATGTAATTAAATTTGCCAAAGCATTTTGCGCGGTTTCCGATAAACTGTTTAACACGCCACACTCTCGCAGCAAATTGCCAAACATCAAAAAGCCTACAAGCGGAGCGCTGCGCGGTGCTACAATACCCGCAATTACCATTACAATAATGGGGAACAATATGCGCACTGCTTTACTTGTTGTTTTTGATTCGTAGGGCATACGAATCATACGCTCTTTTTTGGTGGTAATCATGCGTACAACAGGCGGCTGGATAATTGGTACAAGCGCCATGTAGCTGTAAGCCGCCACCATAATAGCGCCCAGATATTTTGTGCCGTAATGCATAGCAACAAAAATAGAAGTAGGACCGTCTGCCGCGCCAATAATCGCGATAGAGGCGGCATCTGTAATAGAAAAACCGAACAGGGACGCCAAAGACAAAGTAAAGAAAATACCAAACTGGGCAGCTGCACCAAAAATGAGCAGCTTAGGGTTTTGTAAAACAGGGCCAAAATCAATCATGGCGCCGATACCGATAAATAATAATAAAGGAAACAGCTCGTTTGCAATACCGGCATTAAACAGTACGTCCAAAGGACCGGCCTCACTTGTAACAGCCTGAGCAGTATCCGCGACGGCATATCCACCGGCACTGTTTATCCACTGCGTTACCGCACCCGAAAAAGGCAGATTAACCAAAATGGCACCAAAACCCATAGGCAGCAGCAAGCTGGGTTCCATCTCTTTTTTTATAGCAAGATAAATAAGTAACCCACCGATTGCCCACATAACAAACATTTTTCCATAAGCCAGCATTGCTTCACTGCCGTATACAGCTGCCATCTGCAGCGGAGCGTCAAACAGTGAACGAAAGAAATCCAAAATTGCATTCATTTTTTCAATTCTCCTAACCAATAATGCGTTAATATAAAAAGAGACTTTTACCACACACCAACCGTGTAGTAAAAGTCTCGCTTTTTCAGGTATAGTGCGGATACAGCAAAAGCTGTACCGAGTTTGTCGCACATATTCCGCAGCATGGCTGCTAGCTACTCCCTTTTACAGGCAAAATATATCTTTTGGTATATTATAGCACTTATGCTAAAATTTAGTCAACCTATTTTTAACCTTTTACTGCTTCCTGTAAGTGAGCATTTAGCCAATTTAAAACATCGCTGTAAACGTCTTTGCGATTTACTTCATTTAACATTTCGTGGCGCCCTTTATCATAAAGCTTGTAGCTTACATCTTTCACGCCGGCATTTTTTACATAGTTATAAACTTTTTTTACCCCTTCACCGTAATCTCCCACAGGGTCCATACCGCCGGAAAAAATATATATAGGAACATCAACATCTAAACCCGATGCCCAGCTTTCGCGGTTAACGCTTGCATTGGTAATCAGCATATCGTAAAAAGCCGACACTGTAAAGGTAAACATACATTTGGGGTCTGCGGTGTAGGTCTCGATGGTTTTTTTATCACTTGAAACCCAGTCATACTCGGTTAAGGGGTTTTCAAACCGTTTACAATATGCCCCAAAAGCCATATTGTTAATCATTTTAGAGTGATAATGGGAACCTTTTATTTTTTTAATCAAAGAAGCAAGCCGAATACCGACACCCGCTAAAGGATTGGGACCGCCCGTGCCGCTTATAATCAAGCCGCCGGTAAGCTCTTGCGGATAAGTTACCGCGTATTTACGCGCAAAAAAGCTGCCCATACTGTGTCCCATTAAAAAAAGAGGCAAGCCCGGGTAAAGAGCTTTTACTTCTTTTGTCATCTGGTGTAAATCCTGCAAAACAAAATTTGCTCCGCCTTTTTCCGCAAAAAAGCCGTCCTCTCCGCCGTCAGAGCTTGTTTCACCATGTCCTAAATGGTCATTTCCGCAAACTACATAGCCGCTTTCGGTCAAAAATTCTGCAAAATCTTCATAGCGGCCAATGTATTCACACATACCATGGCTTATTTGCAAAATTGCCTTTGGCTGTACACCTTCTTGCGTATAAACATAACCATGGACAGTATCCTTGCCTGATGCAGACTTATACAAAACGTTCTTTTTTAACATAGACATCTGGTTTTTTCTCCTCTCCGATAATTAAATGTTTTAGTTCTTCATAGCCGTACACTACATAAGTTGGTTTTATATTCAGGTTGTTTTCCTGCTGTGTTAAGTTTACCCAACAGGTGTCAAGCCCTGCGTTGATACCGCCTAAAATATCCGCATTTAAGCTGTCCCCAACAACCAAAACCTTTTTTCTGTTGGTTACGCCCAAATCTTGTAAGGCATAATCAAAAAACTTACGGCTGGGCTTTGCTACACCTATTTTTTCCGACACATAAATTGCATCTATTAAATCTGTAAAGCCCGTAGCCTTTAAGCGTCCCATTTGTACACGCTCTACCCCATTTGTTACAGCTGCTACGGTAGCCACATTCGCCAGTTCTATTACGGTTTCATCGGCACCGGGATAAATATCCCCTTGTTTTGATAAAGCGGTAAGATAAAAATCATTCATTTTTGCGGCTTCTCTTTTTTCTCCTAATGCAGCCAACAACCGAGAAAAGCGCATTACTACCAGCTTTTCCTTTTTTACTTCTCCTTTTTCCAGAGCAAGCCACAAAGCTTTGTTTATCTCTTTATATCTAGCAATTACATCTTCGGTACAAGGAAGTTCAAATTGCTGTAAGGTTGCCTGAATTGCCTTTAACTCGGCGGCATCAAAATCCCAAAAAGTGCCGTCCAAATCCAGCAACAGACAGTTATAATTTGCCATAATATATATCTCCTATTCGTAACGCAATATTTATCTATATAGCTATTATGATATATTTAACCCTTATAGTCAACAAAAAAGCTGTGAACAATTTTGCAATTTCAGCAAAGCTGTTCACAGCTATTTTTATTCCTGCTCTGTTCTATCCAGACAAATGTCCACTTCGGTACGTTCTACATGAAAAGCTTGCTTTTCTTGGTGGCATTCGGTTTCAATGTCCCAATCGTCCAGTGCGTGATCATTTTCGCCTTCCTGCACCGCAGGCAGCTTGGTTTTTTTTGGCGCATCTATCTCCGTAAAAAAGGGATTACTATATTTTTGTGTACTCATGTGCAACGCCTCCTTTACTTTATGATATGTAAAGCAAAGAAAAGTTGCCACTTTTATTAAATATAAAATTCTCCTTTTGTCGAGCGGGCAAACAGCGCATTAAGCGCTTCTTCGCCCGATTGACCATGGTACAAAATATTATTTACGGTATTGCAGATAGGCAGGTCAACGCCATGCTGCTGAGCCATTTTTATCAGCGCTTTTACCGTGGCGGCACCCTCGGCAAGTTCACCATAGGGCTGACCTTTTATATAGCATTCTCCAAATTTGCGGTTATGGCTGTGGGGGCTAAACAGTGTTGCCTCATAGTCTCCTAAATGGCACAGCCCATAGGCAGAAAGTTCATTTCCACCCATGGCTTTAATAAGGCGGGCTATCTCCCGCGCTCCTCGCGCCATTAAAGCACCTTTCATGCTGCCGTAGCCAAATCCGTCCAACATACCTGCGGCAATGCCAATTACATTTTTTGCCGCAGCGCCTATTTCAGTGCCAATTAAATCCGTGCCCACATACAGACGTATCAAATCCGAATTGAAATCATCAACTATACGCTTAATGGTAGCAGGATTGTCACTGTCAACTACCATACAATTTGGGATACCGGCCATAAAGTCCTGCACATGACCGGGACCAACCCAAACAGCTATTTCAATGGGTTGATTGATTTCCTGCCTCATAATTTGTGTTAAGCGCTGACCTGTTTCGGCCTCAATACCTTTCATACACAAAATAAAAGTTTTACCGATTAAATCCAGGGTGTTTAACTGCTGCGAAAAGCTGCGCATCTGTTGTGCACTGATAGATACCACGATATAGTCTGAAAAATCAACAGCTTTTTTTAAATTACTCTCTAATACAATTTTTTCGGGTAAAGTAATATAACTATTTTGTCTGGTTGCCTGTAATGCTGTAAAACTGCGAGAATTCTCTTTGCCCCACAGCATTACTTCATGCTGCTTGCTGTGGTAGCAGGCCAAAAAAGAGCCCCATCTTCCACAGCCTAATACTGTAACGTTCATGCCATATTCCTTAACGCTTTCTTTTATTTTTAGGGGGCAGGTGCAGGCGTCACTTCCTGAAATGCAGCTACTACTGTAACGTCTGCATCTACCGTATGGGTATAAGGGTTTTGGGTACTTGTAGTAGGCGTACCGTTAACAGTTATCGTCCAGCCGGAAAATTCAAATCCGCTTAAAGGGTTTGCAGTAAACGTAACCGCTGTGTCTTTTGCAACACTGCCTGTTGCAGAGGCGCTTACCGTGCCCTTTGTGTCATCAGCAGAGGAAGCAGAAACATTGTAGGTTTGAGGCGCGGGGTCTGCAACCGTTACAGCTACTGTTTGGCTTATACCATTAGCCGTCGTTGCCGTAATGGTTGCCGTACCTGCACTTACCGCTACCACGGTACCGTTACTTACTGTTGCAACTGCCGCATTATTGGTGGCCCAAGTAACTGCTTTGTTGGTAGCGTCAGCCGGTGTAATAGTAGCACTAACCACTGCACTGCTACCTGTGGTTAAATTTAACGTTGTGGGGTTTAGGCTTAATCCGGTAACTGCTACTTCATTTGTTTTTACTGTAATTTTTATAGAGGTTTTTGAATTTGTGTTGCCTTTAGATGTCACTGTAACCGTTGTCTCACCCACAGCTACCGCGGTAACACGCACAACGTTGTTTCCTGCATCTACCGCCGTTGCTACACCTGTATTGCTACTCTCTACAGTGTACCCTTTTTCGGTAGCATTATTTGGCTGTATTGTAACACCGATGTGTGAAACACCGCCAACCGTCATATCCATGTTGCCTTTATCTAAACTGATTCCCGTAACGGCAACGGTTGTATCTTTCTTTTTAAAATTAGCTGTTAAGGTTTTGGATTCGGTGGCTTTATCGCTGCGTGTTGCTGTAGTGGAGCCGTCGCTCCAGTTTACAAAGGTGTAACCGTCATTTGCTATAGCTGTAACGGCTGCTCCCTCTTTTCCGGTGGCAACCTTGCGTACAATTTTACTGCTTTTTGTTTTATCTGTATCTTGCAGCTGGCCGCCTTCTGCAGCAACATAGGTAATTTCAACCTGTTGTGCTTTGGACGAGGCAGATGGTACAGACACTGCTCCTACAGAACCTACACTAGGTACTGCAATAGAGTTTCCGCTGCCGTCGGAAGGCGCGGCAATGTGGGGTAGGCACATCAGAAACCGTACCTCTGGCATCATCTACAATATGGCTATGGCCACGGATATAGCTAAACATGGCATTCAAACCCGCCTCTGTGAGATGAAGACCGTCTTCAATTACATATTCTGCTTTTGCATAACCCGAAGCATCGCGTAATGCTTCATTTGTATTTACAAAGCTCAAGCTGTTTTTTTGTGCCAACTGTGCCAAAGCCAAATTAAATGCATCAATCGTCTCTATTTTAATCAGCTGATTTTCGCGGTTTTGTCCAACCGGAGGAATGGCATTGATGATAATATCGGTATTGGGGTATGCGGTGCGTATTGCATCAATTACTTTTTGGTACAGCGCAATAAACGCGTCTGTCTCGTACCCCACTGTGTTGTTTGTGCCAAAGCTTAAAACTACACGGCGCGGCTGCATCATGGAAATTGCCTGCGGGATTGCCACGGGAGCATCTACACCCTGAAAATAAACACAAGCCTTTGAAATAACCGATTGGATACCCATAGACGTAACGCCGATACCGTTATTTAGGCTGATAATATTGTAGTTAATAGCGCGTTCAATATTAGAATCGCCTATAAACAAAGTTTCCGCAATATAGGTCTCACCTGCATCATCGGTTGCCTTTAATACTGCAGGGTATTTATCCGGGTCTAAAGTAAATGTAGCTTGATCGTAATTGCCCTCCACATCTACTACCACAGAGGAACTGCCATCTTGATTATCTTTATCGCCGCTGTTAAGTACAACTGCCATTACAATACCGGTAACAATTAGTGCAACCACACAAACAGCACATATGCCTATCATAATTTGTTGGCTGCGTGGCATTTTTTCAAATTGGTCCAACATTCTGGCTAACTTTCTTTTAAAAGTCATATTCTTCTTGGACGAACTTCTGGAATGGGAGGAATTCTGCCCGTCGCGGCGATTATATTCACTCATTATGTAGTCCTCATTTCTTTTGTTTTTTCTATTGTAGCATTTTTTAAAAAGGATTAAAACCTATAAATTATTCCCAGCAACCTTATAAAAATATAGCTGTCCATACTTACCTTAGGTGCCGCAAGACGTAATTATAAGTTCTGGTTAAACCATAAGACGGTTATAACACATTACTTTTATATAACGCAAGGTTTAACCGCTTTCCTTCAATATATAAAAATTTATAGGCAAAAAACGCTGCCTTAAAGCCGTAACCCCACCCTAACAGCTGTCACGCTCTGTTCTGCTATATAACAGCAAAGCTATCTTTCTGCCAATGGGCTATCGTAAAACGGTTTTTAGACAGCGTCCTTTTAAATTTTATTCTGTTTTATTGTCTTCCTCTGGGGTAGAGTCGGTTTGCTGGGCAGCGGTTTCTTCGGTTTGTACTGCTTCTTCCAAAACCTCTGTATCAGTTTGTATTTCTTCTGTTGCGGTCTCTTCCTGCTCTTTTGCAGCCTGTTCTGTAGCTGCTTTTTCTGCAGCGGCATATTCTGCTGCTTTTTCTTCCGGTGTTTTCAATTTGCGTTCGCCCTCAAAAGCAGGCAAAGTGCCACCTTCCATCAACAGCTTAAATTCTTCTCCGGAAAGCTTTTCACGCTCCATCAACTCTTTGGCAACTATCTCTAACTGCTGACGATGCTCTGTTAAGCACTTATTGGCAATTTCAAATGCCTCGTCCAAAATATCACGAATTTCACTGTCAATCTCGCTTGCAACAGCTTCGCTGTAATTGCGGCTGCTGCCAAAATCTCTGCCCAAAAAGGTTTCGTTGGGGTTGCCGCCGTATACCACAGGGCCAAGACGCTCGCTAAAGCCGTAACGCATTACCATGCCGCGTGCAATATCGGTAGCGCGCTCCAAGTCATTAGACGCACCTGTACTGATATCCTCCAGCACAATTTTCTCTGCTACACGGCCACCCAGCATACTTACCAAACGTTCTTCCATTTGGCGTTTTGTTTGGAAGCGACTGTCATCTTCCGGCAGATACATGGTATATCCGCCCATAGGGCCGCGCGGAATAATACTTATCTCATGAACAGGGTCTCCTGTGGGGCTGTAATAGCCTGTAATGGCGTGACCCGCTTCGTGGTAAGCGGTTAGGCGCTTTTCTTTTTCGGTTATTACACGGCTCTTTTTCTCAGGGCCTGCCATAACCTTAATGGTAGCCTCTTCAATATCTGTTTCTACGATAGCTTTACGGCCACGGCGCGCAGCAAGTAAAGCTGCCTCATTTACCAAGTTTTCCAAATCGGCACCGGTAAAGCCTACTGTAGTTTTTGCAATGGTTTTCAGTTCTACGTCAGGGCCAATGGGCTTATTGCGTGTGTGTACCTGTAAAATTTCTTCACGACCCTTTACATCAGGTAAACCAACGTAAACCTGACGGTCAAAACGACCCGGACGCAATAAAGCTTTATCCAAAATATCGGCACGGTTGGTAGCCGCAATTACAATTACGCCCTCATTGGCACCAAAGCCGTCCATTTCAACAAGCAGCTGGTTTAAGGTTTGCTCACGCTCGTCGTGACCGCCGCCAAGACCCGTGCCGCGCTGGCGGCCAACGGCATCAATTTCATCGATAAATACAATGGCGGGTGCGCTTTTCTTTGCTTTTTCAAATAAGTCACGCACACGGCTGGCACCTACGCCAACATACATCTCTACAAAGTCAGAACCGGAGATGGAATAGAACGGCACACCGGCCTCGCCTGCACAAGCCCTTGCCAGTAAGGTTTTACCGGTACCCGGAGGGCCCACAAGCAATACGCCGCGCGGTATGCGTGCGCCCAAAGCGTTAAAGTGATTGGGATTTTTTAAAAATTCTACAATTTCTTGCAGTTCTTCTTTTTCTTCGTCGGCACCTGCTACATCTTTAAATGTAGTTTTGCGTTTGTCGTCGGCTTCGTTTTTTACACGCGCTTTGCCAACGTTCATAATTTTGCCGCCACCGCCGCCTGCCTGGTTAAACATAAAGAACCAAAATACACCCAAGCCAATCAACAGCAGTACACTGGGTATCATACTGTACCACCAGGGTGTTTCGGCTGCGGGAATAAAGTCGTAGGTAATTTTTTCTCCTGCGGCTTCATATTGGGCCAAATACCCGTTTTCGTCAATCAGCTGTGTCATAAACAGCTGTACATATGGTACTTTATAGGTAATTTTTTCTGCACTTTTATCTTTCAGTGCAAGCTCTAACTCACCCGAGCCAAGGTCTAAAGTAAATTCGGATACCTGCTTTTCCTCAAAATACTCCATAATTACAGAATATTTTTCGGTTTGCTTTGCTGTAGGTGTACGCAATGCAACTGCCATTACTACAAGAGCAAGCAAAATAAGGATATAAAAGCCTATACCACTTTTCGGTTTTTTATTCAATACGTATCACTCCTAAATTTGAGGCAACCAATTAGTTGGAATACACCTCTGGTTTTAAAATGCCAATGTAGGGCAAGTTGCGATATTTCTCATCGTAGTCCAGGCCATAACCTACTACAAACTCGTCCGGCACGGTAAAGCCGGTATAATCTGCTTGCAGGTTAACCTTGCGGCGGCTGGGTTTATCCAATAGGGTAACAATTTTTATGCTTGCAGGGCCGCGGCTTTCCAACATCTCTTTAATGTAGCTTAAGGTCAAACCGCTGTCTAAAATATCCTCCACAATTAAAATTTCGCGTCCTTCTAAAGGAATATCCAAATCTTTTACTATTTTAACCACACCACTGGTTTTTACACCACTGCCGTAAGAAGAAACTACCATAAAGTCAATTTCTGCAAAAATATCAATTTCACGCATAAGGTCTGCCAAAAATACAACTGCGCCTTTTAGCACGGTAACCAGCAGCAAGTTTTTTCCTTTATATTCTTCACTGATGATTTTTCCAAGCTCGGCCACCTTTGCCTTAATTTCCGCCTCACTTAGCAAAATCTTCTCCATGTCTTTTTCCATCATAAACAATTTTCTCCTGTCTGTTTTAAATTTTCCGGCCCAATATACAGCCATCTTTTTGTAGTGCCATCCGGCGCTAGGCCATCGCAAAAGCCATAGCCATAAATCCAAATCACCTGCTGTTGCTGCACTACAAGCGGTATGCGCCCACGCAATGCTGCATCTAGCTTATCCTCAATAAATAACTTTTTCAGTGATTTTGTCACGCCTCGGTACGGTAAGGTAAAGGTATCACCTTGCATACGAGTGCGTATTGACATAGTACCTTGTATTTTATCATAATCTGCAAAATATTTTAAGGCTTTTTTGTTAATTTTGAGAATTTTTCTGATTTCTTTTGCACTTATTTCCTGCGCAATAAGCAAAAAATCGTCCCAAAGCCTGTTTTCTCCTATTGTTAGCGGTATAAGGTGCATAAATTCTGCTTGATTTGTACAAGTATTTTCTTTTTTAAAAATATTAAAAATACCGCTTTCGTTTATGGCAAAGGTGTTTTTACTAAGCTGAGCTTGTCTGGCTTGGCCTAAAAGCACATTTGTGCATAAAGCTACATAGGTGCTGCTTGGGGTACAAAAAGGCTGCAATAAAAAAATCAGTGCCTGTTTTTGTACCGGAAAAGGCGCTTGCCGTAACATAAGCGCATCATAACCGTGTTGGCATTTTGCCTGTTGCAGCAGCATTTCTGCCTGCTTATAAATATAGTTGTAAATTTGCCGCATTTCTACACTTAGCTGTGCCATGTTTAAAACGGCGGCGGAATTAATTTGCTTTAGCACAGGCATTACTTGCAGCCGTATTTTATTGCGGCTGTACAGCGGTTGCAAATTGGTTTCATCGGTTACATATTGCAGACAATTTTCGGTACAGTAGGCTTCAATTTGCTCTCGTGTAACTGTTAAAAGCGGACGAATAAAGCAATCTCTTACAGGCGGAATACCGCAAAGGCCCTTTAAAGCCGTCCCCCGTACCGTGTTAAATAAAATAGTTTCTGCGTTATCGCTGGCGGTATGGGCAGTTGCAATTTTGGCATTCTGTTCCGCTGCAAGCTTTTCAAAAAAAGTATAGCGCACCTGCCTTGCCCACTCTTCGGTACCCATGCCTTTCGGGGACTGTTTTTCTCCCAAACGGGCGTCCAGTGTAAACAGCGTTACGTCTAAATCGGCGCAAGTTTGTTTTACAAAATCGGCGTCCCGCCCGGAGGTAACCGCCCGCAGGCCATGGTTTACATGAGCTGCCATTACCGTAAGGCTTAGCTGTGCGCGTACAGACAGCAAAAAGTGGAACAATGCCATAGAATCTGCACCACCGGAAAGTGCAACTATAACATTATCCCCTTTTTGCAGCATACTATTTTGTTTTATAAAATTTAATACACTGTTAACCATTGGCATGCCTGTAGTCAATATCGGTAAATCTTGTATGGCTGCCGTCCCACGCCAGTTCTACGCTGCCAACCTCACCATGACGGTTTTTGGCAACAATACACTCTGCTTTTGTAACGTCGGCATCTTCTATATCGTCGTAATAGGCCTCTCGAATTAAAAAAAGCACACTGTCGGCGTCCTGCTCGATAGAACCGGAATCACGCAGGTCTGACAAGACAGGGCGGTGGTTGTTTGCGCTGCCACGCTCGGTAGCACGAGAGAGCTGGCTAAGCGTAATAACCGGTACATTTAGTTCTTTTGCCATAACCTTTAGGTTTCGAGTAATAAAGCTGATTTCCTGTACACGGTTATCTGTACGTTTACCGCTGCTCATAAGCTGTAAATAGTCAATTACAATTAAGCCCACATCGTCCTTTGTAGGGTCTTGGTTAATGCGGCGTACCTTTGCTTTAATCTCCGGTATGGTAATACTGGAGGTATCATCTAGATAAATCGGCGCGCGCGACATAATATCGCTGTTTACCGCTAAGCTTGCCCAGTCCTCATTGGTTAAGTTACCTGTGCGCAGAGAGATACTATCTACGCCTGCTTCGCTGCTTAAAATACGGGTAGCAAGCTGTTCTTTTGTCATCTCCAAGCTAAAAATAGCTACGGGAATTCCCTGTTTTTTTGCCACGTTTGTGGCGATATTAAGCGCAAAAGAAGTTTTACCCATACCTGGACGTGCAGCCAAAATAATCAAATCGCTTCGGCCCATGCCAGTAAGCATGGTATCTAAATATCGAAATCCGGTGGGAATACCTTGATATTTTTCCCTGTCGGGACCGCTGATTTTTTGCAAAGTGCTTAAAGTGTCAATCAGCACTGTGCCGATTGACTGCATGGCACTTTGGTCCCGTCCGGAGCGTATTTCGTAAATTTTTTGCTCTGCGGCCTCTAAAAGCAGATCTGCGTCCTCTGCCTCACCGGTTTGCTCTAAAATTTCTTTGGCTGCCAGCATAAGGCGGCGCACCAAATATTTTTCATGTACAATTTGAATGTAGCTTTCAATGTTGCTTAAAGAGGGAACCGTCTCGGCCAAGGTGGTTAAGTATACTTTAGCCGACTGTTCACTGTCAAACACATGGGCATCGTTAACTGCGTTTAACAGTGTTACAAAATCTATGGGGCTGGCACTGGTAAACAGACGCGAAATTTCTGTAAAAATTTCACCGTTTTGCCGTGCATAAAAATGTTCGGGGCGCAAAGTTTCCATCAGCACCGGAACAATTTCCTGGTTTAAGATAGCCGCACCCAAAACAGCCTGTTCGGCCTCCATATTATAAGGCAGATTCACGCCTAAAGATTCCAGTGACAGCGACATATTTTCCATCAAATTTTCTCCTGAACGCTTAAAATTACTCCTCAACACTTACAGCTAATTTTGCCGTAACGTTTGGATATACCTTAACTGCAACCTCATAACGGCCGTAGTTTTTAATGTCACTGTCCAACACAATTTTTCTTTTATCCAAATCGGTGCCAAAAAGCTTGTTTGCAGCCTCGGCAATATCCTTACTGGTTACGGCGCCGAATAAACGTCCGCCTGTGCCGGCCTTTGCTTTAATGGTAACGGTTTTTCCGTCCAGCTTTGCAGCCAAAGCCTGTGCTGTTGCCAACTCTTCGGCAGCATGGTGTGCCTTTGCGCTCTCTTTTGTTTTTACTTCGTTAATAGCACTGCTGCTTGCCTCTTTTGCCAATTTGCGGGGCAGCAAAAAGTTACGGCCGTAGCCGTCGCTTACTTCTACCAACTGGTCTTTTTTACCGGTTCCCTTTACGTCTTGTAACAATACTACTTTCATTTTTATATCCTCCGTTATTTCTATCTCTATGATAACGTATTTTTATTTTGCTTCTCTCGCGTCTGAACGATAATTATCAATGGCAGCATAAAGTAAATGATGTGCCTGCTCTAAAGAAGTTTCTCTAAGCTGTACGCCTGCCATTGTGTGGTGGCCGCCACCGCCAAGCTGCTCCATGACAACCTGTACATTTACCTCACCCATGCTGCGGGCGCTGATTGTAACCATATCCGGCAAGGCAACGGCTACAAAACTGGCTTGTACACCGTCGATGGTAAGTAAGTCGTTTGCCGCCTGTGGAATTACCACACGCATCTCCTCAGGCAAATTGTCGCTAAATACAACGGCACAGCCTTTGTAAATTTCTGCGCTGGTAACAAGGCGTGCCTTGTAAGCGTAGCTTTCAAAGCTGGAGCTAAACAGCTTTTTTGCCTCCCCTGTCTGTGCACCCATACGGCGCAGATAAGCCGCAGCCTCAAAGGTGCGCACACCTGTGTGCAGGGCAAAATTTCTGGTATCCAGCATAATGCCCGCAAGCAGACTTTGTGCCTCTAAAGGCGTTGGTTTTTCCTCTCTGTCGCCAATATAAGGTAAAAGCTCTGCCACCAGCTCACTGGCAGAAGATGCATACGGCTCATGGTAAAAGATAACCGCATTATCAATGTGTCCAACCATTTTGCGGTGATGATCGATTACTACCACATTTTTACAGGCATCGTATATTTCTTTTGACTCTAAAATGCCCGGCAGATGTGTATCTACAACAATTAAAAGCGTCTGCTTTGTAATGCTGCCGCGCAATGCCTCGGGTGACCAAAAATCATCGCCAAAACCCGCCTGTTTAAATTGCTCTATCATGTTGCGTGCCAAGCTGTTTTTTTCATCTACACAAATCACCGCCGGCT
>JAQUTM010000206.1 GCA_028694405.1 Oscillospiraceae bacterium | reverse complement strand
GCCAAAACAGTACATTACAATAACCAAAAAAGAGTGCTTCGCGCATTAGAACTTTATTATCAAACGGGAACTACAATGTCGCAGCAGCTTATAAATTCTAAGCCGCCGCAAAGCCCTTATGATGCTGTTGTGATAGGATTGGCTGCAAAAAACAGAGCGTTTTTGTATGAGAGAATTAACAGTCGTGTAGAGCAGATGATTAAAAATGGTGTGCTGCAAGAGGCAGAATATGTCTATCAAAACAAAGATAGCTTTGTAACTGCCGCACAGGCAATCGGCTATAAAGAATTTTTTCCTTATTTGGAAGGAAAGGAAAGCTTGGCCGTATGCACAGAGCAACTGAAACAGGCTTCGCGCAAATATGCAAAGCGGCAGCTTACATGGTTTAACCGTGTGCCCAACTTACATTGGGTTTATATTGATGATGATGAATTGTCACCTTTACAGCAGGTAGAAAGTATCTGGGAAAAAGAAAGTAAATAACAAATAGGGGGTGATATAAGTGAAAAAGTTTATTCGAACATTTGTCTTTGGGTGCGTGTGCGTTGCAGCCGGCTACCTTATCTTGCAGGCTTTTTCTATTTTATATCGTCCTTATCAAGTGCAAACTGCGGTAGCGTTTACCATGGCGGATACAGTATTGGCTAACGGCGTTGTTGTGCGTGACGAGGTAGCGATAGAACCTGTGAACGGCGTACTGGGTTACACCGTGCAGGACGGAATTCGCGTTTATCAAGGAAAAACGGTGGCGGAAGTTTTTGCAACCTCTGTTACAGCGCAAAACCGATTGCAGGCACAATTTTTGCAAACTGAAATAGAAGCTTTACACACAGCCCAAAGTTATGGCGAAACAAGCGGCAACAATGTAGATGCAGTTTTAAAACAGGTGCAGGCAAATACTTATGAAATTTTATCTGTGCTGGCAGATGGCAATTATAAAAATTTAGAAACTGTTAAGGCGCAATTAACCTTGGCAGAGAACAAGTTGCAAATTGCCACGGGAGCCGCAACAGATTATGCTTCCCGCATTGATACTTTAGTTGCACTACGAGACAGCGCGGCGGCAGACAGCACAGCTATAAATACCGTTTCTGCGCCTGCTACCGGCTTTTTTGTAACACAGGCAGATGGTTTGGAGCAAGTATTTACCCAAGAGACGGTGAGCCAACTTACTCCCAGTGAGTTGCAAGGTATGATTACCGGTACACCACAACTGGATTTAGACAATAGCGGAAAAATCGTAACCAGTTATAAATGGCATTATTATGCTTTGGTTACGCAAAAGCAGGCAAGCCAATTCCAAACGGCTATGGATAAAGGCGCAAAGGTAACTGTAACCTTTAACAATTCTACGGTAGAAAGTTTACCGGCAGAGATTGTGGGTGTAACATTAGATGACACCGCAGATTTATGTACGATAGATTTATTGTTTGATTATACAAGCGCAGACCTTTTTAAGCTTCGGTTTGAACCGGTAACCATTGCGTTTAAAAGCTACACCGGTATTCGTGTGGATAAGTCGGCCTTACATATTCAAGACGGCCAATACGGCGTTTACATTAAATATGGAACAACCGCTTATTTTAAAAGGATTACACCCATTTTAGAAAATGAGGAATATCTTTTGCTGCCGTTGCAGCAAATTGCAACTGAGGATAACGAAGTAGTACTGTATGATGAAGTAATTGTAAAAGGGGTGGATCTATATGACGGAAAACTTTTATAGTTGGCTGGAAGAAAACAAAAAGCATATTGAAGAGCGTATGCGTAAGGCAGAGCAAAAAGCCGGCAAGCCGGAAAACAGCACAACATTGCTGGCCGTTACCAAAACCGTGCCTCAGGAAACCATTGCGGCGGCTATAGGGTTGGGAATTAAAGAAATTGGTGAAAATAAGGTACAGGAAATGCTGCAAAAATATGATGGTTTGCAGCATTTGCAGCACACAACGCATATAATAGGCCATTTGCAAACAAACAAAGTAAAGTATTTACCGAGTAAAATACAGATGGTGCAAAGTGTAGACAGCATTAAATTAGCCAAAGCTTTAAATGCGGTCTGTGCGAAGGCAAATAAAAGTATAGATGTCTTAGTGGAAGTTAATATCGGTGGCGAAGCTTGTAAAAGTGGTATTGTGCCTGAATGTGCAACAGAACTGTGTGCCCAAATTGCAGAAGAATACCCCTGTTTGCATTTAAGAGGGCTTATGGCAATACCACCTGTTTGCGAAAACGACAGAGTGCGTGCCTATTTTGCACAAATGTATAAACTGTTTGTTGACATTGCAGCAAAAAAATTAGATAATGTAAATATTGATATTTTATCTATGGGTATGTCCCATGACTTTGAAGAAGCCATCTTAGAAGGCGCAACGTTGGTGCGTGTGGGCACAAGCCTTTTTGGACATAGAAACTATAATTAAATTTTTTATATAAGGAGTGCACATTTATGGGTATGATGGATAAGGTAAGATCAATAATGGGATTACCGGAAGATGAGTACGACGATGATGATGAAATGGACTTCGTAAATAATCGGGGTGTTTCTAATTACGATAATGACGATGAAGAATATCGGCAAGAAATAGACACAGCTGCAACAGCCAAACGCAATAAAGTAGTTAATATCAATACCACTACACAGTTGCAGGTTGTACTTGTAAAGCCAGAGCGCTTTGATGATGCCAGCGCAGTAGCAGATCATCTAAATGCCAAGCGTACAGTAGTTCTCAACTTGGAGTCTACCAACAAAGAGGTTTCCCGACGCTTGGTAGACTTTTTATCCGGTGTGGCTTATGCCAATAACGGACAAATTAAGCGTGTTGCAAATAGCACATTTATAATTACGCCTTTTAATGTAGACATCATGGGTGATATTTTAGATGAGCTGGAAAGTAACGGTGTTTTCTTTTAATGCCCAGAGGATACCAACCTCCTGTAAATGATGAGGAACGCTTGCTTTGTAAAAAAATAGGCGAATTGGTAAAAGTGTGTGAAGCACGCGGTATTACAAAATTTTCCAATTTTTTAGATGAGCGTGGCCAAGCGCTTGCCCAAGCCGAAATGGCGCGTTTAAAATGGACAAACTATACTTTTTTCGGTGGATATAGCGGCGCTCAGCGGCAGATGCTTTGTGTTTATGAAGGTGAGACTGACACAGAAGAATGGCCGATTGAAGCTGTTAGTATTTCTTGCTTTGCTGCAAAAAATCTTACACACCGCGACTTTTTAGGGGCACTTATGGCTTTAAACATCAAGCGGGAATATGTAGGAGATATTATTGTAAACGGGCAGGAGACCACGGTGTTTTTGCAAAAAAACATGGCGCAAGTGGTAAACAGCGAACTTACAAGTGTAGGGCGCTATAATGCCTCCTGCAAAATTATAAGTGCACAAGATTTTTCTTGCCAAGGAGAAGCCTCCACAGTTGAAAATACAATTCCTGTGGCATCTATGCGCTTAGATGCCGTGTTG
>JAQUTM010000032.1 GCA_028694405.1 Oscillospiraceae bacterium | reverse complement strand
GCTGGGGTATATTGATTTACAAGCTTTTGAAGTAGGCGAGGAATATCCCTTTGAGGTAATGCTGCCTGCTAAGTTTATCAACACCGATAATATTATAAGTGTTACTGCCACCATTGACGCTAAAAATTTGTCTACCAAGGTGGTTACGGTAAGTGATATTCGTGTTATAAATGTACCGCAGAATTATGATGTAAGCGTAGAAACTCAAAAAATTTACAATGTAACGCTGGTTGGTCCGGAGGCAGAGCTAGATGAACTGCAAGCCAACAACGTAATTGCACAGATGGACGCAAACAATATTACGTTTGCCAAGGGCCAGCAAAATGCGCCTGTAAATATTATTGTACCTTCCAGCAACAACATTTTTGCCTCGGGTAGCTACACGGCACTTATTAACATTAGCGTAAAATAACAGCTTGTTTTCAGCAAAAAAATGGGCGGGTGACACGCCTTGGGCTTTTGCCCTTGCGGACACCTGTCCATTTTTAATTTTATAAAAGGGAGGCTTTTATGCTGCTTGTAAACCAAATTAAATTACCCTTGGGCAGCAATGCACAAAGTGCAATAGAAGCGGCCCAAAAGCAAATTGGCTTGCGTGTAGGGCAGATAAAAGCTGCCAATATTGCAAAGGTTAGCGTAGACGCAAGGCACGGTACACCGGCTTTGGTGTATACGGTAGCTTTTGAAATGCAAGATGAACCCGCCTTTTTGGCAAAAAATAAAAATATAAAAAATGTAAGCTATAAGCAAAGGCAAACGCTCTGCTTTGAAAAACCGACGCAAAAGCTGAGTTACCGGCCCATTGTGTGCGGCTGTGGCCCTGCGGGGCTGTTTGCTGCGCTGCTTTTGGCGCAAAAGGGGTTTTGTCCCATTGTACTTGAGCGCGGGCAGGATATTCCACACCGTATGGCGGCTATAGAGCGGTTTAATGCAGGTGGTATTTTAGATGTAAACACAAACGTACAATTTGGTGAGGGCGGGGCCGGCACTTTTAGCGACGGTAAGCTTACAACCCGCATCAATGACCCGCTGTGTGATTTTATTACCGAAACCTTGCTTATGCACGGCGCCCCAAAGGAAATTGCATGGCAGCAAAAGCCGCATATCGGCACAGACTTGCTGCGCGATGTTATTGCAAGTATTCGCAATGAAATTATTGCACTGGGCGGCACGGTACATTTTGAGACAAAGCTTACAGGTCTTGTAAAAAAACAAGGCCGTTTGGCGGGTGTGCAAACCACAAATGGTGAAATTCCCTGTGAGGCGTTGGTGCTGGCTATCGGACACTCTGCCAGAGATACCTTTGCTATGTTGAAAGAACAGGGTGTAGCCCTACAGGCAAAACCCTTTAGTGTAGGCTTTCGGGCCGAGCACCTGCAAACAGAAATAGACAAGGCGCTTTATCACAGTGCCGCAGGGCACCCTGCTTTGCCAAAAGGGGAATATCAGCTAAGCAGCCATGTAAACGGACGCTGTGTTTATAGCTTTTGTATGTGCCCCGGCGGCAATGTAGTGGCTGCTTCCAGTGAGGAAAACACCGTTGTAACCAACGGTATGAGCTACCACGCCAGAGACGGCAAAAATGCCAATGCGGCTGTTGTGGTAAGCGTAAACGAGAATGACTTTAACGGCGATGCCATGCAGGCCATTGCTTTTCAGCAAAAGCTGGAGCAGCACGCCTTTTTACTGGGCGGCGGTAACTACACGGCACCGGCACAAAATATACAAAGCTTTTTAGCGGGAACCGCACAATTAAATACGGATATATTGCAGCCCACTTATCCGCGCGGCGTAACTGCGGCAGATATGAGCGTACTTTTTGGAGAAGAGCTTACGGGCGCTTTGCAGGCGGGCTTGCGCAGCTTTAATACAAAAATAAAAGGCTATACTGCTCCGGAAGCTATTTTAACCGGTGTGGAAACGCGCACCAGCAGTCCCGTGCGCATAGCGCGCGACAGCAACTATATGTCTGCGGACATAAAAGGGCTTTACCCCACAGGTGAGGGTGCCGGGTATGCAGGCGGCATTATAAGCGCAGCAGTAGACGGGGTACGCGTAGCAAAAAGTATGATTGATACATTTTTGCCGCCTTTGTAAATTTGTTTAAAACCACTTAAAAGGGAGTTTCGATATGGTATATCACCGTTGGCAAATAGGCACGCCAAATGCCGCAAAATCAAAAGAGTTGGCGCAACAGCTGGGTACATCTACCCTGCTGTCTGATTTGCTGCTGTCCCGCGGGTATGAAAGCGCACAGCAGGCGGAGCAGCTGTTAAGCGGTGAAACTTTAAGCAGTGCTGCTTTGCTTGCGGATATTGATGTGGCGGTACAGCGTATTCATGCCGCTATTGACGGCGGAGAAAAAATAGCTGTATTTGGAGATTATGATGTGGACGGCGTAACGGCAACTGCCCTGATGTTTACTTATTTGGACAGTGTGGGGGCAGAGGTTTATTTTAAACTGCCAAACCGAGAGGACTCCGGCTACGGGCTATCACAAAAAGCCATTGATGTTATGGCCAAATTTGGCGTAAAGCTTATTATTACTGTAGATAACGGTATTTCTGCCTGTGAAGAAATTGCCTATGCCGCAGAAAAAGGCATTGATGTGGTAGTGACAGACCATCACTTGCCGCCGCCTGTGCTGCCACAGGCTGTAGCGGTTATTGACCCGCTGCGTGCAGATGATGTCAGCCCTGCAAAAAACTTATCCGGAGTTGGGGTTGCGTTTAAAGTTATCTGTGCGCTGGAGGGCTGTGAGCCTGAGGAAATGCTGCCGTACTACGGAGATTTAGTAGCTATCGGCACCATAGCCGATATTATGCTGTTAAGCGGAGAAAACCGTGTAATGGTAAAAGAGGGTCTGGCGGCTATACAAAATACCGAGCGACCCGGACTTGCTGCCTTGCTTGAAATTGCAGGTTATGCCGATAAGCCCGTTACAGCCGAAAACATAGGCTTTGGGATAAGCCCGCGGTTAAACGCGGCAGGCCGTATGGACGACGCAACGGCGGCCCTACAGCTGCTGCTTTGCGAAGATATGGAAGAGGCACAGGAGCTGGCGCATCAGCTAAATGAGCACAACATACAGCGCCAAAAAGCCGAGCAGGAAATTATAGAAGAGCTGAGCGCGCAGATAAGCCACGACCCGGCACTGCTGCAAAGTCGTGTACTTGTAGTGTGGGGGCAAGGGTATCATGCAGGTGTTATAGGCATAGCGGCAAGCCGCCTGTTAGAGCGCTTTGGCAAACCCACCATTATTTTAACCGTAGATGAAGAGGGCAACGCAAAGGGAAGCGGACGCAGCTTTGCGGGCTTTAGCTTACACAGTGCCATTGCCAGCTGCGCAGACTTTTTAGAGCGGTATGGCGGCCATGATTTGGCTGCCGGGCTTTCTTTAAAGGCTGAAAACCTACCGCTTTTGCGCCAGCGTATAAATGCATATGCTGTACAGGAGGTACCTGTAATACGTCGGCCGCCTTTAAAAATAGATGCGCCTGTCAACCTAGCGCGGGTTACAGTAGAAGATGTGGAGACACTGGAGATATTGGCGCCTTACGGCAACGGCAATCCCTCTCCCTTGTTTGTACTGCAAAACGCAGTAATTGATGCGGTGTATTCCCTGAGCGAAGGAAAGCATACACGCTTGCGGTTGCGTCAAAATAACGCTGTTTTGTACGCGGTTATGTTTGGCGTATCACCCCAGCAGCTGGCTTACAAGCAGGGCGACTGTGTAGATGCCGCCATTTATTTAAGCGTATATGAAACTGCTTCGGGCAGAAATTTGAGCGGACGTGTAAAAGAACTGCGTCCTGTTGGATTAGATGAGTGCTACATTGAACAGGCAGAAATATATGAAAGTTATGGTACAGGTGCGGCGCTTTCAGCCCAGCAGCTGGCACAAATTTGTCCCTCGCGGGCAGACGTTGCCGATTTTTATCGTACCATACCTGCTGAGGGCTTAACACAAACCGATTTGCGCCCTACCTTTAAGCGGCTTGGCGCAGAGCGCACAGGTAAAATTTTAGCGGCGGCAGACATTTTGCTAGAGCTTGGACACATTGTGCAAGACAATAAATCAGGGCAAAGCCGTTTGTGTCATGTACAGCAAACCATAAAACGCCCTCTTGGGGAAAGTGTCTTGTTACAGCGCTTGCAAACCCCAAAATAGCTTTGTCTTTGGAGGAAAACAATGGCTGATTACTTAACATATGAGGATTTAAAAAAATATATTGCAGAGTCTAACCGCGCATACGATGCACAGCTGATAGACAAAGCCTACAACTTGGCAAATGCGGCTCACGACGGGCAAATGCGGCGCAGCGGTGAGCCCTATATTACCCACCCCGTAAGCGTGGCGGCTTTGCTGATTGACTTAGGCATGGATACCGAAAGCATAATAGCTGCGCTGCTGCATGACGTAGTAGAAGACACCCATGTGCCTCTGGAAGAGATAAAACAAGAATTTGGAGCTGATGTAGCTGCGCTGGTGGACGGCGTAACCAAGCTGACCAAAATTACGTTTAGCAGCGTAGAGGAGCAACAGGCAGAAAATTTGCGTAAAATGCTGCTTGCCATGAGCCATGATGTGCGTGTTATGCTGATAAAGCTTTGTGACCGATTACACAATATGCGCACAGGTGACGCATGGCCGGAGCAAAAACGACGCGATAAAGCCTTGGAAACCATGGAGGTTTATGCCCCTATTGCACACCGATTGGGCATCAGCGGCATTAAAGAGGAACTGGAAGACCGCAGCCTGCGCTACTTAGACCCTATTGGGTATGAGGAGATTACAAGTTTGCTAAGCCACAACGGCGGCGCACAAAAATTTGTAGGCAATATTGCGGCACTAATCGGCGAACGTTTAGAGGAAAACAACATACACGGTGCACAGATGAGCAGCCGCGTAAAAAGCGTGTATGGCATTTATCGCAAAATGTACATGCAAAATAAAAGCTTTGAAGAAATTTACGATATTTACGCTGTGCGCATTATTTTGGATAACGTGGCGGAGTGCTACAACGCTTTGGGTGTAATCCATGATATGTATCACCCGATTCCCTCACGGTTTAAGGATTACATCAGTACCCCAAAGCCCAATATGTATCAAAGCCTGCACACCACGGTTTTGGGCCATGAGGGGATTCCTTTTGAAGTGCAGATACGCACATGGGAAATGCACCAAACAGCAGAATACGGTGTTGCCGCACACTGGAAATACAAAGCGGGTATCAGCAGCAGCGACAGATTAGAGGAGCGCTTGGCATGGGTGCGTCAGCTTTTGGAAAGCCAGCGTGAAAGCGAAGACGCCGAAGACTTACTGCGCAACATTAAAAGTGAGCTGCTGCCCGATGAGGTGTTTGTGTTTACGCCTAAGGGCGACGTAATAAACCTGCCTGCAGGCGCTACGGTTATTGATTTTGCCTATGCCATTCACTCTGCGGTAGGTAACCGTATGACAGGTGCAAAGGTAAACAGCCGCATTGTGCCCATTGACCATAAAGTGCAGACAGGCGAAATTATTGAGGTTATTACCGGCCCTGTAAACAAAGGCCCCAGCCGGGATTGGCTGAAAATTGTAACCACCAGTGAAGCCAAAAACAAAATTCGTGCGTGGTTTAAAAAAGAGCGCAAGGAAGAAAATATTGCCGAGGGACGAGCGGCTTTGGAAAAGGAACTGCGCCGCAACTTAGTTTCTATTCCGGAAAAGCAGTATGAAGCCTTTATGGAGGATATGGCTAAACGCCAACGCCTAAACAGCGCCGAGGAGATGTATGCCGCGCTGGGCTATGGCGGCTTGCAAATGAGCAAGCTTATGCTGAAAATCAAAGAGGAATATGCAAAGCTTATCCGCACACAAGACCCCACCGAGACCTTTGAAATTCCCATTAAAAAGCAAAAGAGCAGTGACGGTGTTATCATTGAGGGGCTGGACAACTGCTTGGTAAAATTCAGTAAATGCTGTAATCCGCTGCCAGGCGATGAAATTATCGGGTTTATTACCCGCGGTTTTGGTGTTTCCATTCATAAGTGCGACTGTGTAAATGTACGCGCCGCCGAAAACAGCCCGCGGTGGGTAAAGGCGCGCTGGGCAGACACGGTGCAGGAAAACTTTAAGTCTACCTTAGAAATTGTAGCCTTAGACCGTCAAGCGCTGTTTGCAGATGTCTCTACGGCTTTGGCCACTATGCGTGTGCCCATTTTGAGCTTGATGGGACGCCAAACTACTGATGGTCGTGCCACCTTAAGCATTACGGTAAGTGTGGCAAATATTGACCATTTGAGCAATGTAATTACAAAGCTGAAAAAAATAAAAGATGTTATCAGCATTAGCCGTAGCTAGCGCTGATAAACCGGCGAGGAAAATAGTGAAAGTAGTATTACAGAGAGTATTAAATGCAAGCGTTGTAATTGATAAGACAACGTGTCGCACCATAGAAAAAGGTCTGTTGCTGCTGCTGGGGGTAGCTGAGGGCGACACCGCTGAAGATGCAGCTCTTTTGGCGCGTAAATGTGCCCAGCTGCGTATTTTTGAGGACGACGCGGGAAAGCTGAATATTTCTGCGCAGGAACTGGGCTTAGACGCAATGATAGTAAGCAATTTTACCCTTTGTGCAGATACCAAAAAAGGGCGTCGTCCCGGTTTTGCAAAGGCGGCAAAACAGCCGGCATCAGAAGAACTGTATGAGCATTTTGTTGCTTGTATGCGGGATATGGGCTTGCACGATGTGCAGACAGGTGCCTTTGGGGCGGATATGCAAATAAGCTTAATCAACGACGGCCCCATAACTTTGGTACTGGATACAGAAGAGTGGAAACAAAAATAGAAATTTTGTTAAAACAGAGAGCGAGTATTTTATGAAGGTGTATCATTTTTTGGGCAAAGCCCCTCTTTATACAAATTGCTTTTTGCTTATTGGAGAAAACGGCAATGCTATAGCCATTGACCCAAGTGCAAAACTGGAGCAATACACACAAATGTTGGAAAAACACAATGCCGTTTTACAGTACATTGTGTTAACTCATGGACATTACGACCATGTAGACACACTACACGCCTTAAAAAAGCAAACAGGTGCCAAGGTGTTAATGGCACAGGGAGATGCCATGCAGTTTAAACTGCATGCGGACGACTTTTTACAGGACGGTGCCACAGTAGAGGCAGATGATATAAAATTGCAAGTTATAGCTACGCCCGGCCATACTCCCGGGTGCGTGTGCCTGTGGAGCAAAGAGGAGAGCTTGCTGTTTACGGGTGATACGCTGTTTAACGGTGATGTGGGTCGTACAGATTTACCCGGCGGCAACTATGATACCTTAATGGCCAGTTTAAAAAAGCTGTGCAATACAGTAACGGGAAACCCGCAGGTACTGCCAGGGCATGAAAGCTTTAGCGATATGGATACCCAGCGCAGCCAAAACCCATATTTGCGGTTTTAAGGGCGGATTCACAAAAAAGTTACGATTTTCTCGTTAGTTGTTATTATATAAGAATTGGAAATAGTATATGATGCTAATATATGTTAAAGGATTTAAAAGCAGCTATGATATTGAACACCTTACGCGGCTTTTTTATCCTGATGCGGCAATTACCGCAAACGGTACACACTACCCCAAAACAGAGTGTGTAGTGGCACGCAAAAGCAAAAATAAAATTATGGTTGGCGTACGCACCAAAGATAAAACATATGTGCGGGTGGGTAAAGTAAATTTGGCAGAAAAGCCAAGCTTTACAGCCAGTGCCATGCTGTACCATTTACTAAAACAAATAACGGGCAAGCGCCCAAGCTGGGGTATGCTTACCGGGGTACGTCCGGTGCGGCTTATCCACGATATGTGGGCAGAGGGCAAAACAGACGCAGAAATATCAAATCGCTTCTTGACTTCTTTTGACGTAACAGACGAAAAATATAAGTTGGCCATGGGCACCGCCAAGCTGCAAAAGCAGGTTATGTGCGGCAGTAATGTAAAAAGCTACAGCTTATATGTATCTATTCCCTTTTGTCCCAGCCGTTGCAGCTATTGCAGCTTTGTAAGCCGCACTACAGCCGGCAGCCAAAAGCTGATACAACCTTATGTGGATAAACTATGCTTGGAAATTGCCGAAATAAGCCGTGTTGCACAGCAAAATGATTTACACCTGCACACAATTTATATTGGCGGCGGTACACCTACCGCGTTAAGTGCGGCACAGCTACGACAGGTAATGCAGGCAATAAAAGAAAATTTTGATATCGCCCGTGCAGAGGAATATACCGTAGAAGCGGGCAGACCCGACTGCACAGACGAGGAAAAGCTTTCCATAATAAAAGAAATGGGTGCAACACGGGTAAGTATTAATCCCCAAACCTTAAACGATACGGTGTTAAAAGCCATAGGGCGTCGCCACAGCGTACAAGATGTGATTGATTGTTACCATATAGCCAGAAAGCTTGGCCACAACAATATTAATATGGACTTAATAGCCGGTTTACCTTTAGACACCGTAGACAGCTTTGCAAAAAGCCTGCAAGGAGTAATTGCCCTTGCACCCGAAAATATTACGGTGCATACGCTTACCTTAAAACGAGCCAGCAATTTGGTAATTGAACACAGCCCCGATGCTTATGATGATGTTTCTAAAATGCTGGAATACAACCGTTTGCTGGGGCAGGCAGGTTATGCACCCTATTATCTGTATCGCCAAAAAAACACCTTAGATAATTTGGAAAATACAGGCTTTGCAAAGCCCGGGTTTGAGGGCCTATATAATATATACATTATGGAAGAAGTACACTCTATTTTAAGTGCCGGCGCGGGCGGTGTAACCAAGCTGAAAAGTCCTGCCGAAAACCGTATTGAGCGTATTTTTAATCATAAATATCCGTTGGAATACACCGAAAACTTTGCAGAGATGCTGCGCCGTAAACAACAGATTACCACGTTTTTTTCGCAGCTGTCTGAAAATGAGGTGTAAAGAGGAAGGAGCAAAAATAAATGGCATTATGGATACCAAAACGCTTGGTGGAGACCAGTTTGATTAACACCGCCGCAGAAAATACACATAGCTTTGTTACGCATTGCGAAATTGAGTACGAAAGCCGTGTAGTTGCCGCCGCACATGAAATTGTTGCACAAAAAAAGCAGATTATTATGCTTACAGGCCCCAGCAGCAGCGGTAAAACCACCACAGCTCATAAATTGGCACAAACCCTTAATGCCGAGGGGCATACGGCGGTAGTAGTCAGCTTAGATAACTTTTTTAAAAATATTGATGAGTACCCACGCTTACCTGACGGAAGTAAAGATTATGAAAACGTTACTGCGTTAGATGTAAAAAGCATCAATACCTGCCTAAACACTTTGTTGGAGCAGGGTACGGCAGAATTTCCGGAATTTGACTTTTTAACCGAAACCCGTAAAAAAGAAACCATAACCGTCACGCTGCCCGAGAACGGTGTGTGTATTGTAGAGGGTATACACGCATTAAACCCACAGCTTACCCAAATGGTGCGTCCCGAAAAAGTATTTAAAATTTATGCAGGATTGCGAGAAGAATACAGCTTTAAAGGCCAACGTATACTGCCAACAAGGGATATCCGTTTGGCACGCCGTATGGTACGCGATTATAAGTTTAGAGGCCACAGCCTAGAAAAAACCATTGGTATGTGGCCGCTTGTATGCGAGGGTGAAGATAAGTATATTAAAGTGTTTAAGCCGGAGGCGGATTTGCTGCTGGATACCAGCTTTAGCTATGAAATATGCGTGTTAGCCCCCTTTGTGGAAAGCCTAAGCGAGGTATTGCCTGCCGACAGCGCCTATAAGCCCTTGCTGGACGATTTAATTCAGCGCTTTAGCTTATGTGCGCCCATAAGCGCAGATTTAATACCCAAAAACAGTATGCTGAGAGAGTTTATCGGCTAAAAAAATTGCGGTAAACGCAGTATTTTAAAAGCTGCGTAATAAATATAAAGAGAGGTATACTTAATTATGAAAGAAGCAATAAACAAATTGCTCAGTGCAACAAAACAAGTAGCAGATGAGGCGTGTCACGGCGCAAATATTTTAGCCAATAAGGGGAAAAAGAAAATTGACCAGCTAAGCTTGGAAAATGAGTTGGGCAAAGCACAGCGTCAACTGGGGGCTTTGGTGTACTCTTTGGCAAAAAGCGGAGAGCAAAACGAAGCCTTGGTACAACAATATATTGATATTGTTGCCGCCATTGAAGAAGAGCTGAATGCTTTAACAGAGAAAGCTCCTGCAGACGTAAAGGTGACCAATGTGTGCCCGAGCTGCGGCAAAGAGGTGGCGGAAGGTGCCATGTTTTGTTCTGGGTGCGGTGCGCGCTGCGCCAAATAACAGCAAAGCACGGTTTACGGTTATAAAGCCAACCAAGTAAACAGAGTTAAACAAATTCCCGTTTTGTTTGCAGCAAAGCGGGGGATTTTAAAACTGTTATAGACAATAAAATCAAAAAACTGTTAGTTATTATCAAAATTCTGTATAAAGTACAGTAACAATGACGAAACTTTTTTACGAATTGTTTTAATATAGATAAAATACTTGCAAACAGCTTAGTAATAAGGTAAAATTTAATTCAATGCGAGGTGAAACGGGTGGGCAATTTTACAAATAAAAGCCGATATACGGTACAAGATTTGTTGGAGATTGTGGCTTTGCTGCGAGATAAGGATAATGGCTGCCCGTGGGATAAAGAGCAAACACATCAAAGCATAAAAAACAATTTTATAGAAGAGACATATGAAGTAGTAGATGCTATTGATACCCACGACGACAAAGCTTTGTGTGAGGAACTTGGCGATGTGTTACTTCAGGTTGCGTTTCACGCACAAATGGCAGGCGAGGAAAATCGTTTTTGCTTTGATGATGTGAGTGACGGCATTTGTAAAAAATTAATTTATCGTCATCCGCATATTTTTGGGCAGATAACTGCCAATACTACAGAGGAAGTGCTAACCAACTGGGAAGCACTGAAAGAAAAAGAAAAACACATTGAAAGTGCCGCTCAAAATTTAAATGCGGTACCGCGTGCTTTGCCGGCTTTAATACGCAGCCGCAAAGTGCAAAAAAGGGCTGCTGCTTATGGGTTTACATATCCCGACGTGCAAGGTGCTTTGGCAGATTTAGAAAGCGAAATTACAGAGCTGAAGGAAGCAATTACAGAAAACACAAATGTTGCAGAGGAACTGGGAGATGTACTGTTTAGCGTTGCCAATGTATCTCGTTTTGTAAAAGTAGAAGCAGAAGAGGCACTTGCCGCGTCTACCGATAAATTTACTGCGCGGGTGGCAACTGCCGAAATTTTGGCAGAAGAAAACGGACAAGCTTTAAAACAGCTAAATGCACAGCAGCTGGACGACCTGTGGAAACAGGCAAAAAAGGTATCTACAAAAAAGTAAATCTTTTTTGTATATCATAAATTAAAAACACATACTTTGGAGGATATTATTATGACAAAGGCAGATTTGATTACTAAAGTTGCAGAAGACGCAAGTTTAACAAAAAAAGATGCAGAGAAAGCAGTTTCTGCTGTTTTGGAAGCAGTTACAGACGCATTGGTAAATGGCGATAAAGTTGCATTGGTAGGCTTTGGCACATTTGAGGTTCGCAACCGTCCTGCTCGTAAAGGCCGCAACCCTCGCACAAAAGAGGAGATTACCATTCCTGCAACAAAAGCTCCTGCTTTCAAAGCCGGTAAAGCATTGAAAGACGCTGTTGCCAAATAAATTTTAGCAAATTTTGTAAGAGCGGGTGCAGTGCACCTGCTCTTTTTTTAACAAAACGGAAAGGGAAAAAAGTATGCGCATTGATAAATATTTGAAAGTTAGCCGTTTGATAAAACGCCGTACAGTTGCAAATGATGTTGCAGATGCAGGCCGTATAGAAGTTAACGGAAAAATTGTAAAAGCCAGCTATGCGGTTAAAGTGGGCGATATTATTACCATTGGGTTTGGCTCTAAGCCGGTACAAGTAAAAGTAGTAAGTGTAACGGCTCCTACCGCAAAAGATGTTGCACGCGAAATGTACGAAGTAATAGAGGGCGAATAAAAAATCAGATTGCCTGTCCTATGTTTTACAGCATAATTTTACATTTATAAGTGATAGAATACAGATACCAAAAAGGGAAAAGCTGTGGCATAAAAGAAAAGTGTGCCCGCATATACTACCTTTGAGGTGATGACTGTGACAATAACAGAAGCTGAGGTGCAGGCAAAGCAACAAAAGCCCCATGGCATAACCCTGCAAAATCGTACACAGCTGTGCGCTACCGGAATCAATAAGGTTATCGCCTACGATGCCTTTTCCGTTACAGCAGACACAGATATGGGTACGCTGACAATAGGCGGAAAAAATTTGCAAGTTACCGAGATAAACGCCGAGAGTGGGCAGCTGCTGATACAAGGCGATATAGAGTATTTACAATACACAGGCCGTAAAGAGAAAAATGAAAGTTTCTTTAAAAGGCTGGTGCGTTAAATGGTAGCACAAATAACGCCTGCTATGGCCTTGGCGGACGCATTTGGCGGCCTGGGCCTTGGCGTGTTGCTTGCGGTACTGTATGATGTAATTCGATTTTTTATGCCACACGGTAAGGTACGCATGTTTGTACTGGACATTTTTATGTTTGTGGCAGCGGCCTTTTTTACTTATAGTTATGCGGTAAGCTTTGCTTATTCGGCGGTAATAAGGTGGTATATCATACTGGGGGTTGGGCTGGGCTATGGCGGATATTTAATTTGCTTTATGCCTATAACTCGCTTTGTACAAAAGTGGGTTTATGCAATTTTGTGTCTGCCGTTTAAGTTAATATGGTATTTTGTGCTAAAGCCCTGTGGCCGTGCCATAAAAGGCAGAGCGCAAAAGCTACAGGCAAAGCGTAAGGCCAAGATACAAAATAAGCGCAAAAGCTTGCATAAGGACGGAAAAGTGTTGTATAATTCAAACTAAGAAGCATAGGTAGATTGTTGTCTTGGGCAAGACGTTAAATAGGTGAGATAACATGAAAAAGGTACAAAAAAAGTCTAAAAAAAGTTGTTCTGTCCTGTTGCTTAAGGGTGGCATTGCATTGTTGTGCGTTTATTTAATTGTTGCATTGGTAATGAGCCAAGTGGAAATTATGATAAAGCGCCAGCAAATTGAGGCATTGGATACTGCAATAACGCGCCAAGAGGCAGAAAACCAAGAGTTGCAACGCTTACTTACCAGTGGCGATGAAGATGAATACATTGAACGCATTGCGCGCGATAAATACGGTTATGCCAGCCCACAGGAGCGTATTTTTATAGATATACAGGGCAAATAAAATTGTTATGCTATAGCGGTAAGTGACCGCTATTATATAAATATTTTAATTTAAGGAGTTCGTTAAGGTTAATGGCAGTAGAGGTTGGAAGCATTGTAGACGGTAAAGTTACAGGTGTTAAAAAATTTGGTGCCTTTGTAAAGTTTGAAGGCGGTACGGGTATGGTGCATATCAGCGAGGTAAGCAACGAGTACATTCAAGAGTTAAGCGATGTATTGGTTGAGGGACAGGATGTGCGTGTAAAGGTGCTTTCTATCTCCGAAGACGGTAAAATTGCATTAAGCATAAAAAAAGCAGAGCCAAAGCCTGCGCCGCGTCCACAACGTGCTGATACAGGCCGTGTGTGGCAGCCCAAAGCTGCTGCACCTCAAGGAGATTTGAGCTTTGAGGAAATGATGGCTAAATTTAAAACCCGCAGCGAAGAAAAAATGAGCGATATTAAGCGCAATACAGAGGCGCATCGTGGCGGCGGCGGTGGTTACTCGCGCCGGGGCGGACGTCAGTAAAAAAAGAAAAAAGGGCGCTCTGCAGCAAAAAGCAGAGCGCCTTTTGTTGCTATTTAAAAATAAAAATATTGAATAAGCAGTAAAACAGAAAGGAATAACATGAATTATTTAATTAAAAATGCCAATATATTTACAGCGGCAGAAACAGATTTTGAGACAGGTTATTTGCAAATAAAAAACGGTAAAATTGAAGCAATAGGTGATATGACACAGTGCCCGCCGGCAGAGGGCTATACTGTGCTGGATGCGTGCGGCAAAAACGTATATCCAGGCTTTATTGATGCGCATTGCCATTTGGGTATTTGTGAGGACAGCATAGGCTTTGAAGGGGAGGACTGCAACGAGATGACAAACCCTTGTACCCCACAAATGCGTGCCATTGACGCCATTAACCCCTGTGACCGCTGTTTTACCGATGCCTTAGCAGCAGGAGTTACGGCGGTAGTTACAGGCCCCGGCAGCGGCAACCCCATAGGCGGGCAAAGCGCGGCTATTAAAACCGTAGGTAAGTGCATAGACGATATGATATTAAAAGCGCCCTTGGCTATGAAAATGGCTTTTGGCGAAAACCCTAAAACCGTTTATAACGAGCGCAAGCAAACCCCTATGAGCCGTATGGGCACAGCAGCTATTATCCGCGAGGCATTGGAAAAGACAAAGCGCTATATGGAAAAAAAAGATGCAGACTTTGACGCTAAGCTGGAAGCATTAATTCCTGTGCTAAAAGGCGAAATACCCATTCATACACACGCTCACCGCGCCGATGATATTTTTACGGCAGTGCGTATTGCAAAAGAATACAATTTGAATTATGTCTTGGTGCATTGCACCGAAGGCTACCTGATTGCCGATGAACTTGCAAAGGCGGAAAGCCGTATTATTTCCGGCCCTGTTTTGGGAGACCGCTGCAAACCCGAGCTGCGTAACCAAACAGCAGCAGGCCCGGGAATAGCCGCTAAGGCTGGCGTACAAGTTGCCATATGTACCGACCACCCCGTTATCCCCATACAGTATTTACCTATCAGCGCCGGGCTTTGTGTGCGCGAGGGAATGGATTACCGCGCTGCCCTAAAAGCCATTACCATTGTGCCTGCTTGCCATATGGGGTTTGACCAACGTATAGGCAGCTTAGAGGTAGGCAAAGATGCCGATTTTAGCATTTATAGCGGTGACGCCTTGGAGATGAGTGGAAAATGTATGGCCACTTTTGTAAACGGCGAAAAAGTTTTTGAACACGTTTCCTGCAATTTTGCGTAAAAAATATGAAATTTCGTCAAAATAGAAAATAAATTGTTTAATCTTTGTTTACAAATATTCTTATCTTTTTACCACATGAAATGTTATAATAGTAACAGAAAAAGCAATAAGTAACTTGCATTTTTTGAATATTTTACACAAAAAATTGCATTTTACTGCGTAAAGCAATTTGCTTTTTTAGGTTGTAAGGAGGCATTGTTTATGAAGATTATCACCACCGGAAGAAAAGTAAGCCTAAAGCCCAGTTTTACCGAGCGCGTAGAGACCAGAATGAAAAAACTAGAAAAATTTTTTTCTGACAGCGCAGAAGCTCAGGTTACTGTAACGGTAGAAAAAGCCTGGCAAACCGTAGAGATTACTGTGCGTGATAAAGGCTTTATGGTGCGTGCCGAAAAAAGCGATGAACAAATGGAGGCTGCATTTGATGCAGCAGCAGACGTTTTACAGCGGCGCATTATAAAAAATCGTAAGCGTTTATCGGATAAGTTAAGCCAGCCTATTTCTGTAGAGTACGATCAAGAGCCTCTTGAAGAGGAAACTTATCATATTATTCGAGAAAAACATTTTGTGGTTAAGCCGCAGACAGTAGATGAAGCCATTTTAGAAATGAATATGATTGGGCACACATTTTTTATGTTTCGCAACGGAGAGACAGGCGAGGTAAACGTTGTTTACAAACGGAAAGACAACAGCTACGGCTTGTTAATACCCGATTAAATATTATTACAGCCGGAGGAAGGAATTCCTCCGGCTGTATTTTTTACATTGCTATTGCAAAAATAACTAAAGTAATGGTACACTGATACTGTATTTTGAACAAAACAAGATAAAAGCTGAGGAGAAAGCATTTTGATATATGATATGATTGCCCCTTGTTACTTTGGCACCGAGGCAAGTGCCGCATTTGAAATTAAAAAAGCGGGAGGACAGGACGTAAAGGTTACTGACGGACGCGTAGCGTTTAAGGGAGACGATAACGTTTTGGCTGCTGCTAACTTGGGCTTGCGCTGCGGAGAGCGTGTACTGATTGTGCTAAAGACCTATAAAGCCACTACCTTTGACGAGCTTTTTGACGGCGTAAACAATATTCCATGGGAAGAATATTTACCCGAAGATGCAGAGTTTCCTGTAAAGGGTTCTAGCTTGTCCAGTGTGCTTTCCAGCGTACCTGCCTGCCAAAGCATTGTAAAAAAGGCGATTGTAGAGCGTTTGCGCAAAGGACATCACACTTCTTATTTGCCTGAGGACGGTAAGCTGTATAAAGTACGCTTTTCTATTAGAAAAGATGTAGTAGAAGTGATGCTGGACACCAGCGGAGACGGCCTGCACAAACGCGGATACCGCCGCAACAGCATGGAGGCTCCCATTAAAGACACCGTAGCGGCAACCCTTATAGACCTTGGGCGTATTTACTACGACACCTTGGCACAGGACCCCTTTTGCG
>JAQUTM010000031.1 GCA_028694405.1 Oscillospiraceae bacterium | reverse complement strand
AATCTTGCAAATGTGGAAAAAAGAACACATTTAACAAAATTCGGTTTTGCCTGCATTACCAGTAACAACCCAAATAGGTTATATCACACTATTTAATTTTGCCGCATTTGCGCAGTAGCATACGACACAAAAATATCTTCGTTCTCCACAAAATAAAATTTGCCAGTGCAATTTTTAGTTATGTAATGGTGTAAATATACAAAAGAAGGAAGATAAGATGCAAACCTTTTGTTTACAACATCATGATAACGAGGAATGAGATAATTGTCAAGTATGAAAAAAAATTTTAGTAAAAAGAGAGAATGTGTCTGTAAAAAATCAGCAAAAAGGCAATAAGGTTTTTTAAAAAAACAGGCATAAAATAAAATTTGGGTAAAACGCACATAAAATAAAAAAATAATTAGTCACAAAACACACGTTAATATCGACAAAAAAATACAAAATGTTATTGAAATCACATAGTGGGAGTGGTACGATATAAAAGAATAGAAAAAACTGGAAAATCACAGCTTGTTACAGAGCAAACTCGATATATGAGGTAGCATAATAATGAAAGCAAAACAGCTGTTGTGCCGCGCAAAAAAGCTCTTGCATATACTCCCAGAGCTAATTTTTTCTAAAAAACAAATAACACGCAAAACCTATGACATGCTTATGGAGCGTATGAACGATATTGTCTTTGAATGGGACATTTTGTCGGACAACGTGGTGTTTTCAGGTTGCTACGAAAAATTGTTTGGCTGTTTACCGGCCACGCAAAATTTTCCGCGCTCTTTTTTGCAAAACGGAACGGTTCGCGCAGGCGATGGTGCCATTTTGCTGGATTTGTGCAGCCGGATACAATCGGGTGCCTGCTATGCCGAGGCCGAGCTGCGCATACAAGACACAAATCAAAATCCGGTGTGGTGCCGTGTGCGTATGTCGGCAGTGCAAAACAATGCGGGACAAGCCATCAAAGCCGTGGGGATTATATCCGATATCAGTGCACAAAAGCAAAAAGAATATACCATGCAGGAAATGGCAACCAAAGACTTTTTAACCCAGCTTTTTAACAGACGTGCCTGCCAGCAGTTGGTGCCGCAAAAGCTTAGCCAGACGCAAATTGACGGCGCAGCCTTAATGATATTAGATGTAGACAATTTTAAAAGCATTAACGATACCTGTGGCCATTTGGCGGGTGATGAGGTGTTGCGTCAGATTGCAAACCGCTTGACGGAAATTTTTTACGACAACAGTATATTGGGGCGCATAGGCGGTGACGAATTTATTATATTTATTGAGCAACTGGGTGAGGACACCTTACAGCAGATTGAGCAATACGCGCAAACGGTGCTGGAGGCTTTGGGTGAGATAGAGGCAAGCGGAAATGGACAAACCTGCCCTGTAACGGCAAGCATCGGCATAGCGTGCAGCCCCGCCCACGGTGTTAGCTACAACACACTGTTTGCAAAGGCGGACGCCGCTTTATACACTGTTAAAGGTCAAGGCAAAAATGCATGGGCACTTTTTGCCGAAACAGAGGATATGATTGAGCAGGCAAAAAGGCATATTATGGTTGCCAATTTGTGAAAATAACACCCCTTATGTTAGCGAAAACAAAGATATTGGCTAATATGACAAAAATGCCTTTAAACGCGTGACAGCAGGGCTTTTGTGTTGACAGCGACAGTGTAAAACGTCTATAATAAACAGGAACAAAGACGTTCACAAAAGACAGTATTTCAAAAAACGGTACTGTTTTGTTGTGGACGTTTTTTATATTTCAGAAAAGGTTTTGCCGTATGCAAAGCAGAACAAAAATCAGGAATGAAACAAAAAATGTATGCAGGAGGGGTACACCTATGAATTACGCAGTACATGAGGTTCTTCAATTTGTGGAAGAAAACGACGTAAAGTTTATTCGTCTTACCTTTTGCGATATTTTTGGTATGCAAAAAAATATTGCAATTATGCCTTCTCAGTTGGCGCGCGCCTTTGAGCAGGGTATTTCTTTTGACGCTTCGGCGGTGCGTGGCTTTATGAATGTGGCCGAATCGGATTTGTTTTTAGTGCCGGACCCCGGCACCTTGGCGGTGTTGCCTTGGCGACCGGCGCAAGGGCGCGTGGTGCGTTTCTTTTGCAATATTCTTTACCCTGACGGCACCCCCTTTGAGGGTGATGGCAGACGCATTTTAAAGGACGCGGCAGAGCGCGCGCAAAAGCAGGGGTACAGCTGTAAATTTGGGCCCGAGTGTGAATTTTACTTGTTTGAAACAAACGAGCAGGGCTATCCTACCTATACGCCTCAAGACAATGCCAGTTATTGTGACATTGCCCCTGCGGACCGCGGCGAAAATGTGCGCAGAGAAATATGCTTAACACTGGAGGAGATGGGTATTTTGCCCGAGACCTCTCATCACGAGCAGGGCCCCGGCCAAAACGAAGTGGATTTTAAGTACGCAGACCCCTTAGAGGCGGCGGATAATGTAATGGCATTTCGCTCGGTGGTAAAAGCCATTGCCTCTAAAAACGGGTTGTATGCGTCTTTTTGTCCAAAGCCTTTGACAGATAAAAGCGGCAACGGTATGCACATCAATATGTCGCTGCAAAAGGGAGAGAGAAATTTATTTGAAAATTTTGATGAACACATAGGTGGCGAGGCGGCAAGCTTTGTACAGGGCGTGTTAAACCGCGCAGGAGAAATTACCGCCTTTTTAAACCCCTTAACAAACTCTTACCGCCGCTTGGGAGAATTTGAGGCACCACGCTATATTTCGTGGTCGCGGCAAAATCGCTCTCAGCTGGTGCGTGTGCCAGCTGCCAAGGGGGCATACAGCCGTTTTGAGCTGCGCTCTCCCGACCCCGCCTGTAACCCATACTTGGCTTTTGCCTTGTTAATAGGTGCAGGGCTTGAGGGCATATCACAAAATGCCGCCTTGTGCGCTCCTGCCAATTTAGATTTGTTCCATGCCAACAAGGCACAGCTGGAGACGTTTGAAACCTTGCCTCAAAGCTTAGAGGAAGCTTTGGAAAAGGCAGCAGCAAGCCATTTTGCAAAGCAAGTGTTAACACAAAGCACGGTGGAAAAATATATTAACCAAAAACAGCGTGAATGTGGTGCACATCGCAAAGCCGGCGGCACCCACGCCTTTGAAATGGAACAGTATTTTAACGATATTTAACAGACAGGCAAAATATCAATATGCGCTATAGGCCATTGCAAATGGGAAAAAATTTGCAAAAGAACCTTTTGTGAAAGGGGGGTACGGCATGGAGGAAGTTTTGGTTGTTTCTACACCCAAACAAGCCGAGACACTTTGCGGTCTTTTAAAAGAGTGTGGCCTTAACGATATGCGCTGCGTGCAAAGCGGCGGAGAAGCACGCAGGCTGCTTGCGCAGGCAAGCTATGAAATGGTGTTAATTAACACACCGCTATCTGATGAGTTTGGCCACGAGTTGGCGCGCTTTTGTGCGCTGCAAACAGATGCGGGTGTGGCGGTTTTGGTAAATGCGGCACATGCCGATGACGTTTCCGCCGATATAGAGGACGATGGCGCCTTTGTTGTGGCAAAGCCCGTAAATCGCCCCATGTTGTTTCAGGCAATTAAGCTCATTCGTGCGTCGCGCAGGCGTATGCTGGGTTTGCACCAGGAAAATATCCGCTTACAAGGTAAGCTGGAGGAAATACGACTTGTAAATCGTGCCAAAAGCGTGCTGATGGAATATGTACATATGACAGAGCCGCAGGCACATCGTCATATTGAAAAGCGTGCAATGGACACGCGCCAAAGCCGCCGTGAAATAGCGGAGAGCATATTAAAAACTTACGAGAAATAAACAAAAGCGACGCTGTTTATCAGGAAGGGAAAGAGAAGGTATTAAACGTATGGAGAGCAAAACAAAATATATATTTGTAACAGGAGGCGTAGTAAGCGGGCTTGGCAAGGGCATTTCGGCGGCCTCTTTGGGGCGTTTATTAAAAGCACGCGGTTTAAAAGTGGCTTCGCAAAAGCTGGACCCTTATATCAATGTAGACCCCGGCACCATGAGCCCCTACCAGCATGGGGAGGTGTTTGTTACCGAGGACGGCGCCGAAACCGACTTAGACCTTGGCCATTATGAGCGCTTTATTGATGAAGACTTAAACCAGTTCTCCAACCTAACCAGCGGCCGCGTTTATTGGAACGTATTAAACAAAGAGCGCGCAGGTGAATATTTGGGTAAAACCGTGCAGGTTATTCCCCACATTACAAACGAGATAAAAAGCTTTATATATAATGTAGGCAAAAAAACAGGCGCTGATGTGGTTATTACCGAAATCGGCGGTACTATCGGCGATATTGAAAGTCAGCCGTTTTTGGAATCCATACGTCAGATATCCTATGAAATCGGCCGCGACAACTGTATTTTTATGCATGTAACCTTAGTGCCCTACATTAAAAGCAGCGGCGAACACAAAAGCAAACCAACACAGCACTCGGTACGCGAGCTACAGGGCCTGGGTATCAATCCGGACATTATTATTGCACGCTGCGATGAGCCGCTGGAAGACGATATTACCGGTAAAATTGCTCTGTTTTGCAACGTAGAGCCGGACTGCGTAATTGAAAACCGCACGCTGCCGGTTTTGTATCAGGCACCGCTTATGCTGCACGAGCAAAAGCTGGACGAAATTGTTTGCCGCAAGCTGCATTTGGAGACGAAAGAAGAAAACCTACAGGAGTGGAAAGACCTGTGTACCCGCATAGACGCCGCAAAAGCACCGGTAAAAATAGCGCTGGTTGGCAAATATGTAGAATTGCATGACGCCTATCTGTCAGTGGCAGAGGCATTGCGCCACGGCGGATGGGAAAACAGTGCCAGTGTAGAAATTGACTGGGTAGATTCCGAAGGCTTAACCGCCGCTACTGCCCGTGAAAAGCTTGGCGGGGCTGACGGTATTATTGTACCCGGCGGCTTTGGAGACAGAGGTATTGCCGGTATGATATGTGCCGCACAGTATGCCCGCGAAAATAATGTGCCTTATTTTGGAATTTGCTTAGGTATGCAAATTGCTGTTATGGATATAGCACGGCATCTGGTGGGGATTGCCGAGGCAAACTCACGCGAGTTTAACCCCGCCGGTGCCGACTGTGTAATTGACCTGATGCCCGACCAGCGCGGGAATATCCCCAAGGGCGGCACTATGCGCCTTGGCGCGTACCCCTGCTGCATAGGCAAAGGTACCAAAATGGAGGCTGCCTATGGCAAAAATGAAATCAGCGAGCGCCATCGTCACCGTTACGAGGTAAATAACGCTTACCGCGATAAGCTGCAAGCGGCAGGGCTTGTGTTAAGCGGACTTTCCCCAGACGAGCGATTGGTGGAGGCAGTTGAACTGCCGGGACATGCTTTTTATTTGGGTGTACAGTATCACCCCGAATTTAAAAGCCGCCCCAACCATGCGCACCCCTTATTTAAAGCCTTTGTTGCAGCCAGCTTAGCCAACCGCGCAAGTAAATAAAATAAACCGTTGTTGTATCTTTAAATTAAAGTGACAGCAACGGTTTTTTATATTATAATAAGGTAAAAATAAAATAAATATGATTTACAAGAGGAAAAACATGAAAACAGTTTTGGTGTTGGACGGACAAGGCGGAGGAGTAGGCCGTGCGTTGGTAGAAAAACTGGTAGCAGCTCAGCTGGATTGCCGCATTGTGGGCGTTGGCACAAACGCCATGGCCACCAACGCAATGCTAAAAGCGGGTGCCTTAGGCGCAACAGGCGAAAACGCAGCCATTGTAAACGCGCGCAAAGCAGACATTATTGTAGGGCCAATGGGTATTGTGCTGGCCAACAGCATGATGGGAGAGGTTTCACCCGCAATGGCGGCAGCCGTGGGCGGTGCCGATGCTGCCCGTGTGTTAATACCCATCACGCAATGCAGCACTTATGTTGCAGGTATAAGTGATAAAACCTTAAGCAGCTTTATTGAAGATGCAGTTGAAAAAATAAAACAGCTTTTACAATAAGCTATATAAAAGGGCAGCGGATTAAAAAAACCGCTGCCCTTGTTTTATAAGATAGGTTTATGTAAAAAGTAAAAAACCAACTGTTGAAAAACGTTACTCCAGGGGGTCTAAGGGCTGTAAGTTGGTTTGCAGCTTTAGGCTGCTGTAGCTAAAAGCTTTTTCAATACGCTGCAAAATAGGCTGTCCGTTTTTATAGGTGGCTCTGGGCAGCATAATTACATATTGTGCCGGACTGTAACGTGCAACAACGTCCCCTTTACGCAAATTAGTGGTAACAGCGTTTATCAAATTTTCCATAGCACGGTTAATTTGCTTTTGCGGCGGCAGCTCTCCCTCAGCCGTGGTTAGCGTTAACAGGCCGATTAGTACGCTTTCACCGGTGCGCGACGCAGAGCGCGCCATCAGCCGATAAATGTCCTTAAACACTTCATATTCACAAACAAAGGCGCCTTGTGTTTTTTCCTGCTCCTCTAGGTCCTCTTTTATTACGTTTAAATCTATCTGCACACTGTTTACCGATTTTGCAATTTCACGGTATAAATTGCGCATTGTTTGGTTTAAACGCTGTCCGCGCTCCTCGTAAAACAAGGTGCTTAGGTGCCTGTAATGCTGTAGCGCTTGCTGCTGTTTATTTTGCCTAATTAAGGATATGAGTAAATATTTGTGTGCGGGCTCGGCAAATCTGTCAATTTTTACTGATTTTTGCGCCAGTTGATACATTTGTTCGTAGTTGCTTTGAGCCTCGTACATTTTAAGCAGGGTGTAGGCACACTTAAAAAATAATGCTTGATATTGTTGAATGAAAGGCTGAGCCCAGGCACAATACTTAGAGGTGGTGGCAAAGTTGCCCTGATACAAATCAACTGCCTTTTGACAGGCAGAAATACGCTGCCCTACGGTTAAATCTGTCTGCTGGGTAAGGGCAAAGTATTCGCTGAAAAGCTCTGTATCTACTGTAATGTCTAAGCTGTTGTTAAAGCTGTAGCAGCCGCGCCGAAACAAGATAATATCCTTATAAAAAGGTACGCCTGCTTCTTCAAAGGCTTGGCGTACACGCCACACCAAATTTTTTAAGGCGCCCGGGGTGCCGTTGGCACTGCTGCTCCACAGGTTTTTAATCAGCTCCTCCTGTAAAATGGTGCGGTGGCGGGCACAAACTAAATATTGCAGCAAATTCCACATTTGGCTGTTGCGCTCTGTATTGGTAATAATGGTTTCGCCCACTGTAATTTTAAATGCACCTAACATCTGTATGGTAATTTTATTTTTTGACACCGGTGATAAAGTTTGCATAAATTCTATTTCCTCTCTTTACGCTGCAGCAACAAACCACGCTTACTTTTTTAATAAGCTGCGTAAGCTATAAAGGCGCGGTAGTATAAGGAGAAATTTTCCTTTAAAGGTTTATTTTATCATTATAACAAATATTAAAGCATAAGAAAATGCTTTTTTGTGACTTCGTAAAAAGAAAAACAGCGTTTTGGCTGTGCCCTTGTAATATGTGCCGCAAACAGGTAAAATAAAAGTATAAAAAGGTTTTAAGGAGAATAGGTAAATGGCCGAAAAACAGCAAAAAGCTGCAATAAAAAAAGCGTTGCCGGTGCCAAAAGGCTATGCGGCTTTGCGGTTTGAAAAGCAAAGCATACCGCGCAAATTCAGAGATTGCATATTGGTATACTGTGATGGCGAAATGCGGTTTGAACGCTACTGCTATGGCGAGGCGGCAGGCCTTACCTATGGTGCCTTTGCACAAAGCATAGCACCTGACGGCACCATTACATGGGCGCACAATAACCCGCCGGCAGGGCTTAAACAGACTATGCCAAATCAGCTTACAGGTGCCGAAAAGGATACCTTGTTTTTTGACGACAGCCCAATACAGTGGCTTTGTGCCGCTAAGCTGAAAGCCGATGAAAAAAACGGATACGGATTTTTGAAAGTTTTACTTAGCCGTTAAAATGGCAAATTATTTGTTAAGTCCTGCTGCAAAACCGTGCAGGGCAAAGAGAGGGATTTTATGACTGTACAAAATTTTAAAACGCTTAAATTTTCTTTTACGCCGGAGGAGTGCGGCACAGCAGACGGAGAGATGACCGTCATCTTTGCCCCGGACACCGCAGACCCTGAAATGGGCAATTACTTTGCCGAATATTTTTTTGGCCGCGGAGAGTATACCTTGTTAAACCATGTGGCAGGTGTTTGGTACACAGCTCAAACCGACGAAGAAGCTGCAAATATGATACAAGAAGACGTATTGAGTATTCTGCAAGAGAGTGACTGTGTAAAATACTACAACAGTGATTTAATGTCACTAGAGGCGATAGACGATGCCGAGGACGGTGCTATGTGGGCGCAGCTGGAGGCAGGAGAGGCAGACGGCAGAGATGACTGAGGAAAAATACCGCCACATGCTTGCGTTTTTTCGCAAAACCTTAAGATGTGAGCAAATTATGCACTTTTTATGCAGCTTTTCCCCTTTGCCGGTAATTGCCGCTTATTTGTGTGGTATTGGCGGGCTTATTGCCTCGCGCAGTGTGCTTGTAATACGGTTTGTAGCGGTGCCGGCAATTACCTTAATTTCGGTTACGGTGCTGCGTAAGCTGGTTAATGCACCGCGTCCCTATGAGGTGTATGCCATAACGCCGTTAATTGATAAAACCAACCAAGGGCAATCTATGCCCAGCCGCCATACGGCTTCGGCAGTTATAATCGGCATAGCCTTTTTGTACATATCTCCGCCTGTGGGCATTTTCTTTTTGCTTTGGGCGGTGTGGGTAGGTATAAGCCGTATACTGGCAGGTGCTCATTTTATTAAAGATGTACTGGTGGGCGCAGCACTTGCCCTTGTAATGGGTGTCGTGGGTTTTTATATTTTATAAAGTTAATATTGGCAGCAGGCTGTTTAAACCCGTATGCCTACCTTGGCGTATAAGGCGTAAACAGCCTGTTTTGCTGTAAATAAGGGTGGAATGAAGTATGAAGTTTTCAAAGAGAATGGACAAGTTTGGCGTAAACATTTTTTCAACACTTGCCGATAAGCGTGCCGCGCTGGTAGCAAAGGGCATGGAGGTAATTGATTTAAGCGTGGGTACGCCCAATATACCGCCTGCGCCGCATATTATAAAGGCTATGTGCAGCGCTGCCGAAAACCCGCAAAATTACATATATGCCATTAAAGACACCGACGCCTTAAAAAAAGCAGTAGCACAGTGGTACGCGCGGCGATACGACGTGCAGTTAAATCCTTTAACACAAGTGGTAAGCCTTTTGGGCAGCCAAGAAGGACTTGCTCATATTGCCCTTAGTATAGTAGATGAGGGAGACGTTGTTTTGGTGCCGGACCCCTGTTATCCTGTATTTGCAGATGGCCCGGGCATTGCCGGCGCAGAGCTTTACTATATGCCGCAGCTTGCCCAAAACGGCTATATGATAGATTTAGACGCCATACCGCCTGAAATTTGCCAAAAGGCAAAGCTGATGGTGGTAAGCTACCCCAACAATCCAACTACGGCTATGGCTACGCCCGATTTTTATAAAAAGCTGATTGCCTTTGCCAAGAAAAACGAAATTATTGTTTTACATGATAACGCCTACAGCGAGCTTGTGTTTGACGGTGCGCGTTGCGGCAGCTTTTTGTCTTACGAAGGTGCCATAGAGGTAGGTGTAGAGTTTAACTCCCTAAGCAAAACCTATGGTTTGGCAGGTGCGCGCTGCGGTTTTTGTGTAGGTAATGAGGAAGTTGTGCGCAATTTAACCATCTTAAAATCCAATATGGATTACGGCATGTTTTTGCCCATACAGCAGGCGGCGATTGCCGCCATTACAGGGGACCAGTCCTGTGTAAAAACAACTTGTGACGCCTATCAGCGCCGCCGTGACGTTTTAATTAAAGGCTTTGCAAGCATTGGCTGGCAAATTGAAAAACCCAAAGCCACTATGTTTGTGTGGGCCCCTTTACCCTGCGGCTATACAGACGATGAGGCGTTTGCCTTAGAGCTTATGGAAAAAAGCGGTGTAATTGTAACACCCGGCAGCGCCTTTGGCCCCGGCGGCAAGGGTCATGTACGCATGGCGCTTGTACAACAAGAAGCTACGATAAATACCGCAGTAGCTCGCATAGCTGCAAGCGGTATGCTGAAAAGGTAAAATTTAAACGCCTGATATAGTACCCAAAGCGGCAAAATTTATGCCCTAACGGTTTGTAAAGGGTTGTAATTTTTGTATGGTTTTTGGCAAAGCTAAAGCTTAGCATACTTAAAACAGAAAGCATAGGTGAAAAATGGAAAAAATAAACATAGAGGCTGCGTTTACACATGCAGGCAAATTTCATGCAGACGACGTGTTTGGCACGGCACTTTTACGCATAATAAATCCTTCTGTTGAAATACAGCGCGGCTTTACAGTGCCGCAAGATTTTAACGGAATTGTGTTCGACATTGGTGACGGCGCCTTTGACCACCACAGCAACGAAAAAGAACTGCGCGAAAACGGCGTGCCGTACGCCGCCTTTGGTTTACTTTGGCGAGCGTTTGGCGAAAGCTTGGTAGGTGAAGAAGAGGCGGCACGTTTTGACGAAAAATTTGTGCAGCCGCTGGATTTAAACGACAATACCGGCGTATACAGCGCCACAGCCGAGATAATAAACGATTTTAACCCCACTTGGGACAGTGATGAAGATGAGGCCGCCTGTTTTGAAAAAGCAGCAGCCTTTGCCCAAATTATTTTAAAAAATAAATTGGAGAGCATATACAGTATACAGCGCGCAAGAGAGCTGGTACAAACTGCTTGGGAAAACAGCAAAAACGGTATTGTAATTTTGCCGCGTTTTGCCCCTTGGAAAATGGTGTTAAAACACACCAGCGCAGACTTTGTTATTTTTCCCTCTCAGCGGGGCGGGTTTGGCGCCCAAAGCATACCGGTAAAAGATGCCGAAACACCGCTGAGTCGTTACGATTTTCCTGCCCGTTGGGCGGGCCTTCGAGACGAAGCATTGCAGGCGGAAAGTGGCATAGAAACCTTGCGTTTTTGCCATGCCAGCGGTTTTTTGCTTACGGGGGACAATGTAGATGACTTGGTAAAAGCTTGTAAAAAGGCGCGCAAAATACAGGGCCCTGCCCATACGCTGCCAAAAATAAAACCCACGGAGGAGCAAGATGGAAATTGAACGCAAATGGCTGATAGATGCCTTTCCCACAGAATTTGAACTGATAGAGGAAGCGGAGATGGAGCAGGGATATATCTCTGTAAAGCCTGTGGTGCGCATACGCAAAAGAGCAGGCAAAAAAGGCACCGATTACATTTTGTGCATAAAAGGTAAGGGCACCTTGGTGCGCGAAGAGATAGAAACCCCTATTTCACAAGAGGTATACGAAAAGCTAAAGGCTTTTATCGGTGTGCCGTTGGTACGAAAAACCTTTAAAGTGTATCGTCTGCCCACAGGCCATGCACTGGAGTGCAGCATTGTAGATGATGGCGAGGAAACCTCTTTTATGTATGCCGAGGTAGAGTTTGCAAGCGTGGAGGAGGCAAATGCTTTTGTGCCGCCTGCGTGCCTTGGAGCCGAAAAAACCGAAGACCACAGCTTTAGCATGAGCGACTATTGGCGCGCCAAGGCAGAGCGTTATCAAAAGGAGAATCAAGAATGAAAACCGAACGTGGCTATGCAAAGGCCGTAGTAACCCCAAAGGCCGAAAAAAGTATTGTAGAGGGACACCCATGGGTATATGACACCGAAATAACAGCTATGCAGGGCACCTGCCAAAACGGTGAACTGGTAGATGTAGTAAGTAAAAAAGGCAGCTACTTGGGCACGGGGTTTATCAGCGAAAAAAGTAAAATACGGGTGCGCATTATCTCACGCAACGCAAACGATAAATTTGACGCTGCCTTTTACGAGCGCAGGCTGCGCCATGCGTGGAGCTATCGCAAAACCGTATTAAACCAAGAGGATTTAAACTGCTGCCGCGTCATTTTTGGGGAGGCAGATATGTTTCCGGGGCTTACGGTAGATAAGTTTAATAACGTGTTGGTAACGCAAACGCTGTCTATCGGCATTGAAAAAATAAAAGACGTGTTGTTTCCGCTGCTGGTACAAATTTTAAACGAGGACGGACAGCAAATTATAGGCGTATATGAGCGCAACGACGTAAATTTGCGCCAGCGAGAGGGCATGGAGGAGTACAAGGGTTGGTTTGCCATATCCGGTATTGACACCCCCGCCGCCACTGAAACCACTATTTGCGAAAACGGTATTACTTATAGTGTGGATTTTGAAAACGGCCAAAAAACCGGCTTTTTTTTAGACCAAAAGTACAACCGCAAGGCCATACAAAAAATTGCGCAGGGCCGCCGTGTGCTGGATTGCTTTACCCATACGGGCAGCTTTGCTTTAAATGCCGCTAAGGGCGGCGCGGCTTACGTTTGCGCGGTTGATGTAAGCGAGGCTGCGGTGGAAATGGCGCGCCGCAACGCGCAGCGCAACGGGCTTGACAATATTATGCAGTGCAAAGCGGCAAATGTGTTTGATTTACTGCCGCAGTTAAGCGAAAACAACACCGAAAAATTTGATTTTATTATCTTAGACCCACCCGCCTTTACCAAAAGTCGCAAAACCATTGACAGTGCTATGCGCGGCTACAAAGAAATTAACCTGCGCGCCATGAAGCTGCTGCCCCGGGGCGGCTATCTTGCCACTTGCAGCTGCAGCCACTTTGCAAGCGAAGCGCTGTTTGTAAAAATGCTAAAAAGTGCCGCTGCCGATGCAGGGGTACAGCTACGACAAATAGAGGTGCGCCAGCAATGTGCCGATCACCCTATTTTGTGGGGCGTAGAGGAGACCAACTATCTCAAATTTTTTATTTTCCAAGTGGTTTAGGTACGGCTATGGAAAACTTTGTGTATATTTTGCGCTGCAAAGACGGTACGCTTTACACGGGGTGGACCCATGATGTGGAAAAGCGGCTGACAGCGCACAACAGCGGCAAAGGAGCAAAATATACTGCGGCACGGCTGCCTGTCGCGTTAGCCTATAGCTGCGGGTTTGCCACAAAGCAAGAGGCTATGCGTGCAGAGTATGCCATAAAAAAGCTAACACGCACCCAAAAGCTGCGGCTTATCAGCAGTCAAGCGCCATTTTGTCTCTCTGCGCAATAAATAGTGCATAGGTGCTTTATAAAACAAACGTCTGCATTTTCAGCGTAAAGCTGTTTATGCAGACGTTTTTTGTTTAATCGTATTAAAATAAAGCGTTAAAAAGAGTAAGCACATTTGCTTACATGCCGCCCACAAAACCCCTTTTTATAAAACCTGCAAGCCAAAGAGATAAAAAGTGTTACCTGCAAAGCTCTACAATAGCGTTGGCGGTGCCACAGGCCGCACGGTAGATGTCATAGGTGTCGGCACAGCTTTCGTATTGCTGTGGGTTTACCAGATACCCATACTCAAACAATACGCTGGGAGCACAGGTAATACGGGTTACATAAAAATAGTTCCAGCGCGGGTCGGTAACAGCGCGGTTTGTTGCTGCGCCAACATTATCCAGTAAGCTTTGAGCAAAGGCTTTAGAGTTGCGGTCAAAATAGTAACATTCCAGTTGAGACACCTCATAGCCGTCATTACTTAAATCGCGGCTGTTGTGGTGCAGGGCAATAAAAAAGTCGGGTTGAGCAGTTTCGGCTGCGGCTACACGGTCCTGCAAGGTGGGAAAGGTATCATCGCTTCGCGTCATAATTACCGTGGCGCCCAGTTGTTCTAAACGATATTGTGTTGCCTGTGCCAGTGCCAGGTTTAAAGCTGCCTCGGTAGGCCCGCCAATGGCGCCCAAAATGCCAAGTGCACCTGTGTCGCTGCCACCGTGGCCTGCGTCCAACATTACGGTTACGCCGCTTAACGGCTTTAAGGGGTCGGCGCTTAGAGTGGGTGATTTGTACAGCACTACCTGTGTATGACCGTCAATTAACTGTACGTCATAGCTCCAAATGCCTTTTGGCTCGTTGGGCAGGCTTAATGTTAAGGTAACACCCTCTGCCAGTTCTGCACCGTCCTCGTCCTTCATGGGCTGTGCAGTTACGCCTGCGGGCAGGCTGGTCAAAAAGCCGGTGTCCAGTGTAACGTCGTAAATATCTAACGTCAAAACGCCGTCGCGCATATCGTCGTAAATAACAGGTGTTTCAATGCCCTGTAGGGTAAGGGTACGGCCGCGGTCGTTTTCGGCTACGGCAATGCCGTTTAGCACTGTTTGGACAGGAGCGCTTACCGGGGTAACGCGAGATGCCAAAACGTAATCTCCGCTGCTCAGCAGGTAGGCATAGGTGTATTTGCCGTTTCGCACGGTTACAACGTTATCGGTTACTTTGCCTGTCATGCCAAGCTCAAGGGTGGCGGCAATGGCGCCGTCGTCGTCTTCATCATACAAGCTGCTGATATACTGTCCAATAACCTGTACATAAGTGCCAGGGTTAACGGTGACCGTATCATCGTATTGGCGTTTGCCGCCGCTGCCTGTGCCGCTGCTAACTTGGCGGGTAATTACCACGGTAGCCGTAATGTCGTTTTGGGTAAACACAAAGGTGTTGTCGCCCGGCTCTAAGTTAACCAAAATGCCAAAGGTGCCGCCTGCGGTGTCACGCACAATTTCGTTGCCGTTCATGTACAGTGGCTGCTCAGGTGCGCTGCTGCCCATGATAAAACAAGAAGTTGCATAGGTGCTGCTGGTTGGGTTAGACGGGTAACCGATAGCCAACTGGCGGGCAATGGGCAGCGTAAACTGCGGCATAGCGTCTACGGTGTTTGTAGTGGTTTTCATTAAAGCGACGGTTTCGGGTGCGGTGTTTAAAATTTTTTCGCTTGTGTAGACACAGCCGTTATAATCCGTGGCTAGCTGTGCATAAAACAGCTGCTGCGTGGCAACAAGCGGGTTACTGCCAACGGTGTTAAGGTATAAAGCGGCACTGGCGCCAAGCTTTGAGCGTAAAAAGCTGTAGTCGGTGTCAAAGGTTTCGGTACCGCTGTATTGTGCCATAACAAATTGCAGCAGCTCTGACCCGTTTGTCTGGTTAAGCAGAGCAAATAAGCCGTCTAAGCTGTTTTCAGTGTCATTTACGCTTACGCCTAAGGCACAGCCGCTGTGTTTAAGGGCGTTTTTTATAGCGGCAAGGTGTACTGCCACGTCTGCCTCCGGCAGCTTGTCAATTCCGGTAAGCACAATACCGTTTAAAGGATATCGGGCAGCAAGGTTTGCCAAACTGTCGGTCAAATCGGCGGCAAGGCGGGTATTTGCAGGGGTAAAATAATAAGTGCCGTCTGCGTTAACCAAAGCATCGGCATATTTAGCAGCTAAGGTATGTGCCTCCCAGGTAGTGCCTGCGGCGTATAAATCTACCTGTGCATATAAAGCCAAGTTGTTGACCATGGTCAGCTGGCCCAGATAATCCAGCGGGTCAAAGTGAGAAAACAGCTTGTCGTTTGCTGTAATAGTAGGGGCGGTGGACAGATATTTATCTCGATAAATAACCTGCTGCCCGTTGCGCACATTTACCACCAGGGTATTGTACCCGCCTTTTAAGGCGGTTTCTACAAGCTGCTGTAAAGCCGCCTGCTGTTCTTCTACAGTGGTGGCTGCGCCGTAAAAATAGTCATCGCTTGTAACATATAAAGCGTCCATTTTTCCTGTGGGCGTCAGACGATTTTTTACACCTGCGGTGCCAAACAGCAGGGTGTATAAATAAAACAGCGTGCCTGCCAAAGCCACAATTAAAATAAATAAAATAACAACCAACAGACAGCCTTTGCCTTTTTTTTGTGTGGTATAGTTTGCGGCTATTGCTGTGGTTGCAGGTGTTTTTGCCGCAGAATGAGTTCTTTTAGCTTTGTATACGGGCATAAGTAAACCTCTTTATAGTTTTGTTGGCGCACATGCGCAAAAATAATAGCTTATATATAAAACAGGCGTTTAAACACAAAAGCGTGCTGTAAACGCATTTTTTACATTATTATAGCATAAACTGTCGAAAAAGAAACGCTGCCAAGCAGGAAAGTTTATGCAGTTATTTTTAAATAAAAAGCATCTGCACAAAAAACAGAAAAGCTTACAAAAAATGCACGGTAAAAAACCATAAAAAACAGCGTACAAAATACTTTTACGCATTTGTACGCTGAGATATGTGCCATAGGCAGAAGTTACAGGGCGTTTTGTTTAAACCAAGGTGCCAGTTTTTCAATTAAATTTTTTAGGCAGCCCGGCTCAAAAGGCGGTGTAAAGCCGGCACTTTCCACAAGACCTGTGTAAGTGTCGGTACCGGCGCGGTTTACAAGGGCAATGTAGCGTTCCCATGCGTTGCTTTTATCTTGTAAAAAGGCAGCAAAAAACTGCAAAGCCACGGTTTGTGCCAAACAGTAATCAATATAATAAAAAGGACACTCGTAAATGTGCAGTTGGCGCTGCCAGCCTGCACCGCGGCTGTAAAAGGGAAGCTGTTCAAAATCGATATAGGGACGGTATTTATGCTCTAGCTTTAGCCAAGCCTCGTTACGCTGTGCGGGGGTAAAATCGGGGTTGTCGTACACAATGTGCTGAAACTCATCTACCATACTGCCGTAGGGCAAAAAGATAAGGGCGTCCTCCGCGTGGCCTAACTGATATTTTTGTGTGTTTTTGCCAAAGAACAAATGGTGAAAATCACTTGTTAAAAATTCC
>JAQUTM010000205.1 GCA_028694405.1 Oscillospiraceae bacterium | reverse complement strand
CGACAACGTAAAAGTTGTTGTAACAGTTTCTGCTGATGTTGATGCATTGCCCGAAAGCGTAAAAGCTTTTGTGTAATCGGCAGTAACTTTTCCCAAAATAACCCATGGAGCGGAGTGGCTTTTTGCCACCCCGCTCATGTTGTGTAAGTGGTTTACAACATGGTACAGCAGGCTGCGGGTAGCGTTTGTATAATTTTATAAAAATAAGCAGATAATTGGTACAAGCATATTGACAAAACCACCTTTAACCTTTATACTGTTTAAGTGACCTTTTGAGGGACGAGTTATGTTATTAGATGTCAAAAAGTTTTACAGCACTTATATTGAACCAAAAAGCTATGTAATAGAGGTTAAAACGGACGTAGATTCTTTTGAAGGATTTACCTTGCAGACGCCTGCTTGCGTAGCTTTTGAGGTAAAGCTGGTAGATGATATGTGCCATCTTTCACTCAGTGGCGACGTAACCGTTAACAGCGAGTGTGCCCGGTGCTTAAAGCCGGTAAGTGAAAGCTTTTCGCTATCTAATAAATACGTCTTTGGTTTGAGCGATTTACAAAACCCCGATTGCGAACTTACCTTTACGGAGGGTGGCAAGCTGGATTTAAACGAGCTTGCCGTTACCGAAATTTTAGGGTGTGCGCCATTGGTGTTTTTGTGTAGCGAAAACTGTAAGGGGCTATGCCAATATTGCGGGAAACCAAAGGCTCAGGGCTGTAGCTGTGAGCAAAACCCCGTAGATGAACGGCTTGCTATATTAAAACAACTATTATCATAAAAGCATATTTTGAGGAGGTGCTAAAATGGCAGTACCAAAGAGAAAAGTTTCCAAAGCTAGAAGAGACAAACGTCGTTCCAGCGTGTGGAAAATTACAGCTCCGGCGATTGTTAAATGCCCACAGTGTGGCGAGTTCAAATTGCCCCATAAAGTTTGCGGTAATTGCGGCTTCTACAAGGGTAAAGAAATCGTTAAAAAAGATGCTTAATGCAAGCATTTAAGAAACAGGGAGGGAGAGCAATTTCCTTCTCTGTTTTTTTATGGATTTTTTTGCTACAATAGAGTATACTACTTTTGATGAGAAGAGGGAAGGAAGGCCCACATATGGCAGTACGAGTAACACGCGTTGAAAAAAACTCGCCCGCGGATAAGGCTGGTTTTGCCGCAGGTACCACAATACTTAGCATTGACGGTAACGAAATTAACGATATGCTGGATTATGAGTTTTATACAGCCAAGCCTATTTTAAATATGGCTGTAAGCAATGCGGGCAAGCTGGAATATATTACACTGGAAAAAAACGAGTACGAGCCGCTGGGCTGTGACTTTGAAACTTTTTTAATAGATAAAAAGCATACTTGCAAAAACAAATGTATGTTTTGCTTTATAGACCAATTACCCAAAGGTTTGCGAGAAACGCTTTACTTTAAAGATGATGATGAACGCATGTCTTTTTTATACGGAAATTATATTACCCTTACCAATTTAAGCGAAAAAGAGGTAGAACGTGTAAAAAAAATGCACATTTCACCCGTTAATATCTCTGTACACACAACCAACCCCGAATTGCGTGTAAAAATGATGACCAACAAACATGCGGGAGAAGTTTTACGCTATATAGATGAATTTGCTGAGTCAGGCATAGAGATGAACTGTCAAATTGTGCTTTGCCGCGGTGTAAATGACGGCGACGAATTGCGCGCTACCTTGCAAAAGTTGACAAGCTTGTATCCGCAGGTTTGCAGTATTGCCGCAGTGCCTTTTGGCATGACAAGGTATCGTGAAGGCTTGGCTGCCGTTACCCCCTATGACAAGGAAACCGCCGCAGAAGTGATAGATATTATTGAAGAATATGGCGATAAAATGCATGCGCTACATGGGGTACGGCTTGTTTATCCTGCCGATGAGCTTTTTTTGTTGGCACAGCGTCCTGTCCCACCTGCAGAGTATTATGACGGCTATCCTCAGATAGAAAACGGCATCGGTATGTGGCGGCTGTATTACGAAGAATTTATGGACAGCTTAGAAAAAAAACGGTTTTCCGTGCTGCCTGTAAAAGCCGATATTGTAACCGGCGAGATGGCATTTCCGCTTATGGCAAAGCTTGCCCAACGCACTATGAAAAAGTATAAAAACTTAAAAATCAAAGTGCATCCCATTAAAAACGATTTTTTTGGCGGGAATATATGGGTGACGGGGCTTGTTACCGGTACGGATATTATAAAACAGGTAAAGGGGAAGCTGATAAGCAAAAATCTGATTATACCCGAAACAATGCTTCGTGAAGAGCGAGACTTGTTTTTGGATAATGTAAGCCGAAATGACGTAGAAAAGGCTTTGCACGTCCACACCTTTATTTCGGGCCAAAACGGCGCTGATTTTATTGATTGTGTGCTAATGCGCAAATCCTCGATTTTGCGTCATAGAGGCCGATAAAACCACGCTGACAGCGTGGTGATGCGCAGAGTGCATGGGTACTGCTGCGCAATTCGTGTATACAGCTTTTGTCGGTGCTGATGGCGGCAAAGGGTACTGTATTTTACTCATCAGAGAACAGGAGTTTTACCGTATGGCAAAACCAATCGTAGCTGTAGTAGGGCGCCCTAATGTGGGTAAATCTACTTTATTTAACAAACTGATAGGCGAACGCCGCGCTATCGTAGAGGACGTTCCCGGTGTTACAAGAGACCGTATTTTTGGAGATTGTGAGTGGCAAAACAACTCCTTTATGCTAATTGATACAGGCGGCATTGAGCCAAATGTAGACAGCGGAATGTTGCTGCATATGCGCCAACAAGCTCAGCTGGCTATCGATACAGCTGATGCTATTTTGTTTATTACGGATATTCGCAGCGGTGTTACTGCCAATGACAGCGATATTGCCACGATGCTGATGCGCAGCGGAAAACCTGTTATTTTATGTGTTAACAAGTGTGATTCCTTAGGTCACCCGCCTTTGGAACTATATGATTTTTATTCCTTAGGCTTGGGCGAGCCGTTCCCCATTTCCTCGGTGCATGGCCACGGCACAGGTGATATGTTAGATGAACTAATGAACTATTTGCACTTTGAGGAGGAACCGGAGGATAACGACGAGCGTATTACCGTAGCTGTTATCGGGCGTCCAAACGTAGGTAAATCTTCTTTAATCAATAAAATTTTAGGCGAAAACCGCATGATTGTTGCCAACGAAGCGGGAACTACCCGCGACGCCATCGACAGTTATGTGGAAAACAAATACGGCAAATTTGTGTTTACCGATACGGCGGGCCTGCGTAAACGTGGAAAAGTGGAAGACGGCGTAGAGCGCTATAGTACCATTCGCAGTTTAGCGGCGGTGGAGCGCAGTAAGGTTTGCGTAATTATGCTGGACGCTACGGTTGGCTTTACCGAGCAGGATTCTAAAGTTGCCGGGTTTGCTCACGAGCAGGGTAAGGCGTGTATTATTGCCGTAAACAAATGGGATATTGTAGAAAAAGACGACAAAACCATGGACGCCATGCGCAAAAAGCTGATGAATGATTTTAGCTTATTGAGTTATGTACCCATTATCTTTATTTCTGCACAGACGGGACC
>JAQUTM010000204.1 GCA_028694405.1 Oscillospiraceae bacterium | reverse complement strand
ATTGTAGAAGAAATGTTTGAACGTGCAGATGAAAAACCCACAGACAGTTTTTTGTACAGCTTAAGTATGGGGCAAGGAACGCAAAACATTTCGCTACTGATGCACAACGAATATTTAAGCAACGACAATCTGTTTGTAATACAGGCCAACGCCATAAAAGAAATTGCCGCAGAACATAGTTGTATCATGATTGGCCGATGTGCAGATTATATTTTATCTGATGTGTGTGATGTGGTAAGCGTATTTATTCATGCGGATAAAGACTACCGTATAAAGCGCATTTGTAAAACCGAAGGCTTAAAAGAGAGCGACGCAGCTACCAAAGTGCGAAAGACAGATAAGAAACGCGCCAACTACTATAATTTCTACGCTGAAGAAGCTTGGGGTGTAGCCTCTACTTATGACTTGTGCTTAAATAGCGGCAAACTGGGCATAGACGGGTGTGTTGCCATGATTACCGCCTATTTACAACAGCGCAAAAAGCAAGAGTAACATCAATATCTGTAGCTTATCCAGACCAAAAATTAAAATTGTTTTAACATAGCAAAACAGTCCCATTGCCGCTATTTTGGCAATGGGACTGTTTTTTATGTATCAATCTTTATAAATTTCTTTTGCTGTTGTCACAGCTGAAAAGTCGGTAATGGGGTTGCCTTTTACCGATACACGCTGTAAACGTGCCATATTTGCCAAAGGGCCTAAGTCTGTTATCTTGTTGTTGTTGGCATCAAAAACATATAATTTTTTCATGGCTGACAAGCCTTCAATGGAAGTTAGGTTATTGTCATCTAAATATAAGTATTTCATTTCTATCAGGTTGGAAAGTGGTGTAATATCGCTGATGCTATTTTGATTTAGCGCCAAACTGGTTAGTTTTATAAGGCCGCTTAAAGCAGAAACATCGGTAATATCGTTTTTACGCAAAGCCAAATGGTCTAATTGTGTCAAATCGGTCAAAGGCGTTAAATCACTGATGTTGTTAGAAGAAAGATATAACTGCTGTAGCTGTGTACAGCCGGCGAGGGGAGATAAATCTTTTATGGCACCGTATTGTACCCGTAAAACCTCTAGATTTTTAAATTTAGGAATATCCTCTAACGTGGCTGGGGTATCGTCTCCTTCGTCACCTCTAAAGTGCAATTCTTTTATTGTATCTACCTCATACTGAAAAATCTCTCCCTCCGGTTTTTCCAGCAAGGTGCGAACCTGCGCCTCTATTTGTGGGCTTACAAAACTTACAGGAGTTTTATCTTGTATTGCCACCTCTTTCGCCTGTCCTGTTCGTCGGCATGCGCTGAAAGTTAACAGTAAGACAGTCAACAGTATCGCGCTAATAAATATTTTTTTCACAAGCAACCTCCTCAAAATGCAAATTGCCCCTTTTAAGCGAAAAGTAACCCTTCTTATATCTGCCTTTGTTTTATATACCATAAAATCTGCTTGTGTTTATAAACAAGGAATAATTTATAAACAAATGCAGGTATACTGTAAGAGAAGCATTTATAGGCTTTAATAAACAGTCAATTTTTTTATTTCACATCTAGGCAACTATTTTGTAAATTGTACCATATTTTTTTATAATTAAAAACGTTTTTTATAAAATGGGGTATAATTTATACCAAAAACTGGCCTCTTCTAATGCGTTAGGTTTTGTGCTACTATGTAAACAGCACAATACACACAGGGTAAATTTTACCCGCCGTTATATTTAAAGGAGGATATTGTTGTGCGTCATTTATATCAAGCCATCGCCGTTTCTGTTATGTTGGTAATATGCCTCATTATAGGTTATTTTAACGGATTTACCATGCAGCTTGTCTTAGCATGTTTAGGCGGTATTTTATTGTTGGCTTGGAACATTTATGATTATCGCTGTTACAAAGCCAATCATGAGTAGGCCACGTTTCAGTTGCAGTATATATACTTGCATGCAAATCGCAGATATTTTATCTGTGGGCATTTTTCTAAAAATTTTATTTTGAAACACAAAACTCTCCGCCTTAAAACAGACGGAGAGTTTTTATATTTGCTATTTTGTAAGTTTAAACGTTAACGTTTATTAAAGCCGTGTACATCCAACTTTTTTCAAAAAGCGGTCATATGCCTCTATTCCCTCGGGGGTACCTTTAAATACACCTGCATGCTCCAAACAGGTTTCAAATTTTAGACCGATTTCGTTGTTTAAAACCTGTGCCGAGGCTGCCTCGCTTAATGCCGTGCCATATTTTTCTACCAGATAGCTAATCCAATCTGCGTGCTCCGCAGCTTCTTGTGCAACTTGCTTTGCCTCCGCTTTGCCTTGCAGTACAAGGGCAATTTGAGCCGTTTGTACTTTTAAACGTGCAGGTAGAATAGCAAGCCCCATAACTTCTATTAAACCGATGTTTTCCTTTTTTATGTGGTGAATTTCCGCATGGGGGTGAAAAATACCCAAAGGGTGTTCCTTACTTGTGCGGTTATTGCGCGGAACCAAATCCATAATATAGCCTGTACCTGCTTTATAATGAATAATAGGTGTAATTGTATTATGAGGTACCTTTTTGCCGTCTTGTTGAGAAAAGGCCAAAATATCTGCTGCTTCATCATCATAATTTTGCCACACTGTCAGCACATCTACAGCAAATGCCAAAAGCTGCGGAACGCTTTCGCCTGTAGCGCGTACGGTGCTAACCGGCCAATTTATACTGTATACTGAAATATCGGCATATTTTTCACTTTTATAAGCATGCCTTACAGAGGCTTTTTGCATTGGGAAAGTATAGCGTCCGCCCTGAAAATGCGTGTGACTTAAAATGCTGCCGCCTACAATGGGTAAATCTGCATTACTGCCGCAGGTATAATGTGGAAATTGCTGTACAAAAGCAAATATCTGCTCAAAGGTGTGTGCATTGATTTGCATAGGCTCATGTTTTTCGCTAAATATAATGCAATGCTCGTTATAGTAAACGTAAGGGCTATACTGTAAATACCATGTTTCTTCTCCCAACCGGATAGGCACGATACGATGTGTTTGGCGCGCCGGAAAATTTACGCGGCCGGCATAACCGATATTGTCTACGCACAGCATACATTTTGGGTAGCTTGCAGCAGGCTGTAAACGCTCTAAAGCAATGGTTTTAGGGTCTTTTTCGGGTTTTGTTAAATTGATGGTAATTTCTAAATTACCGTATTTGCAAGCATAATCCCACTTGATATTTTTAGCAATTTGGGCGGTGCGAATATAATTAGAGGAAAGACATAAATTGTAAAAATAATCTGTGGCGGCACATATGCCCTTTTCTGCTTTTAAAGCTGCAAAGGTTTTTGCCACTTCACTTTCGCGGGGCATAACAGCCCCCATAATGCGGGCTTCAAAGTTGGTGCGCAAAGCGTCTACATCTTTATCAAATAAGCCCTGTTCCCCTGCTGCGTCCAGCAAATTGTCCAAAATTTGGGTGGGATACTGTAGGTCTTCTTCCGGCAGCACCTCGGTGTCCGGCTGGGCTAAGCCAAACAAATCCAACAAGGTATTGCGTGCCACTATTTTATCCAAAGCATCAATCATGCCTTTTTGCTGCGCAAAGTGCAGCAAACGCTCTATCTCAT
>JAQUTM010000030.1 GCA_028694405.1 Oscillospiraceae bacterium | reverse complement strand
GGCTAAGAAAAAGGAACCAAATAAAAAACAAAGTGCATTTTTTGCTGAAAATACATTTTAAAAAAAGCAGGCAAAAAAGGTGGGTATCCACTTTCTTGCCCGCTTTTTTATTATCCAATAAATTTTTGGAGTGTGGTGTCTAAGCAGTCTATAGGTGTGTTATTGGGAAGCGTATAAGTTATACCCCACTGGGCAAAAGAAGCATTTGTAATAAGGGAGGTTTCGGTTAAAAGAAGGATAGGAATGGTACTGGAATCCGCGTTACTTAAATGACGAATGTTGCGTGCCGTTTGAAAACCGTCCATTAAAGGCAGTTCTTCGTCCATTAAAATGGCATGAAAAAAGTTTTTTTCTGTTTTGCTAAAAATTTCTAAAGCTTTTAGTCCGTTTTCCACATGGATTGTGTACAGTCCCTTTGTTTTTAAGTATTCCACAATGGCAAGAGCTTCAGCTTTATTTTGTTTTGCCAGTAAAATGCGTTTTCCGATAAAGGAAAAGGGAGGCGTGGGCAGGTTATTCTTTTGGGCAATAGCGGTTTTAAAAGCTGCCAACCATTCTTTGGTGCTTTTAGGATAGGGAAAAACCAAATCAAGACTGTCGGAGAACGCATTTTGTAAAGCTTTGTTTGGCTTATCGGTAGTCATTATTATAAGCGGATTAGATTGAGAAAGCTCTTGCAAGCTTTGAGCCGTAAGAGAAACGTCCATAATGCCGGTGCTGCCCTGTATAATAATAATATGGAAAAATTTTTTACAAAGAGCGGCTTTTTGCACCATAGAAAAAGCCTGAATATCTGTAGTTGCCATCTGTGCGTTTACAGTAATATGGTTTAAAAGGTCTAAGCTTTCCTGAGCTGTTTGCGGGTTTCCGTCTACCAACAAAATTCGAGCCTGAGATAAAATTTCGGGCAATCCGGTGTTTTTCTTTCTCCAATTAAACAGAGAAGTCTCCAGCTTTACCTCAAGCTGAAAAACGGTACAGTTTCTTTCATCAGAAGTGATATGAAGGTTGCCGCCCAGAGATTCTACCAACTTTTTTACCAAGATTAAATTCAGTTCTAAATTGGTGTTTGCGGGAAAAAGCGCTTTTGAACGCACAGGATAGTCAAAAAACAAATAGGGAAGCGCATCTGTGGGTAAGCTGTAATCTGTACTGCTAATAATAAATTGTAAGGTGGGGGTTTTTTCTGCTGTAGATTGTTTTTCTACCTTTAAAGTGATGCGGCTGTTGGCACTGGCGGCATTTATACAAAAAAACAAAAGATTGGAAATGGCTTGCTTTAAACAGGTGACATTTCCGTAATAGTAAACATCTGCGTTGCTGTTGGTACTAAAATGATAATCAACCTTATTTTTTGTAACTTCGGGATAAATGTCCAGATTAATCTCCTCCAAAAAAGTGTTCAGAGAAAAATCTTGCAGCACAGGAGAGATGGCTGCACTTTCAAAAGAGTTTAAGGCTGTAAAGCTACTAATAAGGTTGTACATATACTGTGCCGAGAAGTAAAGGTGAGAAACAGATTGGGAGAGCTGCGCTTTATCTTCTAAAGAATGAGCCGCCACGCTGCTTAAGCCAAGAACCGTGTTAACCGAGGTCATAATTTCGGTACTTAGCTGATTAAGAAATCTGTGCTGCTTTGCATGAGCCTGTTGTTCAAGCAACAGCGCAGATGCCAGCATTTCGTTTGTATGCTTTTTGTCTTTGTACAGCTGGGTCATGTCAGAGCGTGTAAGTAAAATTGTACTGTGCGTATCGTCTAAAAATATAAAACGCCACAGCTTTTGCTCTGGGGCAGACGTTACAGGGTGGACCACGGTGTTTAAGTAAGAGTAAGTGGGAAATTGGGATAGTTTACATTTTATGGTTTCTAGAGATAGTGCTTGTAAACACTCTCCGTAAAATTCAGAATAAGAGGACTGATCTAAATAGGTGGGCAGATATGCGGTGTACGAGGTGCCCGGGGACGGTAGAGGATAGACGGTGCCTCCTGATATAATGCGAGAAATTTTTTCAGTTGCAACGTCTAAAACAAATAAAAATTCATAATCAAAATGAACAATGCGGTTTGTTATGGTTTTAAACTGCTTACGCTCATTAATGTCATATAAATGGGCAATGGCAATAAGGTCTCCGGTATTCATATCCAGTTTAAAATGCAGCGTATCCCGTGTCCACAAAATGGTGTGTCCATCTTCCATAACCCGCTGGCACTCAAAAAAGGTAGAGTCCTCTCCCTTGTAAAAATTTTTTATGATGTTTTCACAGGCGTACAGCTTTTTCCAGTTTTCTCTCTGTTCTTTGTCAATAATGTTATGGGCAATTTTATCAATTACCGGTGCAATAGAAGCTCCAATGGAAAAATTCGATGTATCTGTTATGTCGGATACATGTTTAATAACGACGCCTTTAGAGACATTAAAGATTAAGGAGGCGATGCGTATTCCGTCAGGGCGGTCAATACCGTGTATACATTGTTCCAGCTGTTGCTGCGCTGCCATCAAGGCAGAAATATCTACTGCGGTGCCAATAGCCCGTTGCGGTTTTCCCTGTGCATCGAAAATGGTGGTATAAAAAATTTTATACCACAGCCACTCGCCGGTATAGGGGCTTTTCCATCGAGATACACACGAAAGGTTTTTTTCTCCCATTAAAAGTTTTTTGTAAAAGTCTCTTGTAAGCTCAATATCATCGGGGTGAAGATAAGGGGAAGACAAAAGATTATTGGGAATATTTTCAAGAGTGGTGTAGGAGCCAAAAATTTTAGGAAGGTTAACCGTTTGCACAATGCGCTTCATGGAAAACTGGTATATCCATGTAATAAGCCCCGCCTGCTTTGCCGCCGTTCCAAAGCGTTCTTCTATTTCATAAGTGTATTTGGAAATTTTAGCGCGGCTTTCTTTTAATTGCTGCTGCATTAAAACCTGCGGTGTAATATCTACAAAAGAAACATATGTAAGCAGTACATCTGCCTGCGAAACGGTATTTGCTTTTAATGCCACCCAAATATATTTTTTTAGTGTACCGTTATACAAACGATAAATAAAATGAGAAAGCCCTACTGTTTTAAAAGCTTTTTGCCATTTAAAAAGAAAAACTTCGCGGTCTTCGGGGTGAATATGAGAAAATTCGCCCTTGGCGTAATCTTGCAAATAGTCATCTGCCGAAATACCCAGTAATTTAGTAAAAGCATCGCTGACAATAAGAGGTGTGTTTTCTACGCCGTCCCATTTATATAGGCACACCCCTGTGGGCACGTTATTGATAACGTCGCAAAGTTGAAACGTAAGATTGCGATTTTGCACCAGCAAATCGGTTTCTTCGGTAATATCCGTTATGTATTCAATGTGCAGAAATGAATTTTGCCACTCAATCAACTTTCCGCTTAAGCGAAGCGTTTTTTTGGTGTAAGGATAATAAAAATTGCGTACATAGTTTTCCTTTGTGGAAAACTTTTCAATATTGCAAAAAGGGCAGGGCGTGGAACGGTGCATTAAAGTTTCATAGCACTTTTTCCCAAGATATTCATTAACATCTGTGCCGCCGGTAAATTTCAAAATGGCGTTGTTTGCAAAAAGAATAGAATGATCTTGCTGGTTACAAATGTAAATTGCGTGAGAAGATTGAAGGAGAACTTGTTCATATAAAAGGCCTAAATCGGGAGTGCTCCAAAACGGATTAGCAGCTTCTGTGTTAGCATTTTCCACAGTAGTTTCTCCTTAAAAATGTAAAAAAAAATGTAAAATTAAATACACACTACATTACACTTATATTATAAGATTTTACACTTAAATCTGCAAGAATAAGTATAAAAAGTAATGGTTACAAAGTTTTTTAAACAAAATAGGCAGATAAATAAAATCAAACCTTGATAAAAACAGCCTAATGGTAATATAAAAAGCTGATTTTAAGGGTAAAAGGAATATAGTATACTTTTTGCAGGTTAATCAAATTTTAGGGGCAGTATAAAAAGCAGTGACGGTATGCATTTAAAAAAAATTAAAATATGGCGCAATTCAATATTTCAAAAAAGATAGTTGTAAAATTTATATGGATTTGTTACCATGCTAATAAATTGTGAGAGACGCGCTTTATGAAAAAATATTTAATGTCCCATATATTCGATTAAAATATGGTATAATCTAATTTAGATAGCTTTTCAGGTATACGGAGAAAAGCAGTTTAGCAGAAAAAGAGAAAATCCGGCAGGATAAAACGCTGTGGTGTAGATTGGTGGCCTGACGATAAAGGAGACCGAAAATGACAATTTATGATATAGCAAAAGAGGCAGGTGTTTCGGCAAGTACGGTTTCGCGTGTAATAAACGGAAAAACAGGTGTAAAAAAAGAGACACGAGAAAAGATACAGCATCTTTTGCAGCAGTATAATTTTATCCCCGATGAAAACGCGCGTGGATTGGTTTCTAAATCCTCTAAGCTGATAGGAATTTTGTTGGAAGATATTAGAAACCATTACCATACGGTGGTTGCCTATGCCATAGAACAGCAACTAAGCAAATCCGGCTACTGTGGCATTATTTTAAACACCAGCGAGTATGAAAAACATATTGAAAGCTCTATGGAGATATTAGAGCAAAGACGCGTGGAAGGCGTTATTATGGTAGGCTCTATGTTTCAAAGCGAATTTGTAGATACCTGCATCGACAGGCATTTGTCCGGGATACCGATTGTAATGGCAAACGGAAAGCTTGAGCGAGAAAATGTGTGGAGCGTACTGGTAAATGAGGCAGACGGTATGGCCCAATGTATAGACCTTTTGCGCGCAAAGGACAAAAAAAATATTATATATATACAAAAACCCACAACCCAAAGCAGCGCCCGCAAAAAGCAAGGCTTTGTAAAAAAGATGAAAGCATTGGGATACCCGGAAAGTGAAATTATTGTGGTAGACGCAAAGCCAACCTTAGAGGGCGGTTATCGCGCCACGGCTGCGGCGATAAAGCAGCATATTCATACACAGGCATTTATTTACTCAGAGGACATTATGGCGGTAGGCGGTTTGCATGCGCTATCAGATTTGAATATAAAAGTGCCGGAAAATGTGGCAATTATGGGTATTGATAATTCGGTTTACAGTAAGGCAACCATTCCACAGTTAAGCACGGTAGACCACGGCATGGAGGAGTTGGGCTTTTTGGCAGCCCATACCTTAATAACTGTTTTGGCAGAAGAACCGGTGCCCAGATGCCAGCAACTGGAGGCAAAAGTAGTAGAGCGAAAGAGCACCTGAGGCTCTAAAATACAGCTTGCAGAGAAGATAAAAGGCAGCTTTAAAACAGCTGCCTTTTTTATATAAAACGGTTATTTCGGTAAAATAGTAACACTTGATTTTCAGGCAAAGAAAAGCGTAAACTATAAATATTACAAAAAATAGAGGCTGTGTGCATAAAGTACATAGTTGGCGTTAACAGAAAAGAAAAGTGAGGCAGCCAAAAATGCAACAGGCACAAAACACACAGCAATATCGCAAAATGACAGAAACACCGGTACCTAAGCTAATTATTAGCTTAGGTGTTCCCACCATTATCAGTATGTTGATAACCAACGTGTATAACATGGTAGACACCTTTTTTGTGGGCAAGCTGGGCACAAGTGCCAGCGGCGCGGTGGGCATTGTGTTTGGCCTTATGGCTATTTTGCAGGCTTTTGGGTTTATGTTTGGGCACGGCGCAGGCAGTATTATTTCGCGCAAGTTAGGTCAAAAAGATGTGAAAAGTGCAAATCTTTTTGCCTCTACCAGCTTTTTTTTGGCATTTGCGGTTGGAGCCATTATAATGGTATTTGGACTTTTATTTTTAACCCCGCTCATGCGGTTGCTGGGCAGTACCCCAACTATTTTACCTTACGCTAAGCAGTATGGGGTTTTTATTTTGCTCGCCGCTCCTTTTATGGTTAGCAGCTGTGTGCTTAATAATATTTTACGCTTTGAAGGGCGTTCTATTTATGCAATGGTAGGGCTTACTGTGGGTGGTATTTTAAATATGATATGTGACCCCATTTTTATGTTTGGGTTTAAATGGGGCGCTGTTGGCGCCGGAGTGGCAACAGCACTCTCTCAAATGGTAAGCTTTTTTATTTTGTTGTTTATGCTGCTTTCGGGTAAAACCGCAAGTAAACTATCGGTGCGCTTTATTACAAAAGATATTCATGATGTGGCAGAAATTGTTAAGGTGGGATTTCCCAGCTTAATTCGTCAGGGGCTGGGTAGTGTTTCTACTATGCTTTTAAACGGACAAGCTGCCATATACGGAGATGCCGCTGTTGCCGCTATGAGTATTGTAAACCGTGTTACAATGTTTATTTTTTCTATAGGCTTGGGCATGGGGCAAGGCTATCAGCCTGTTGCGGCATATAATTATGGCGCAGGTAAGTACACGCGCGTAAAGAAAGGCTTTTGGTTTACCGCTGTGGCGGGGGAAATTTTATTGGGAAGCTTTGCTGTGTGGGGAATATGGGTTTCGGCAGATATTATCGGCGTATTTCGAGACGACCCCGCCGTTGTTCAAGTTGGCATATTGGCACTGCGCTGTCAATGTGTGGCATGTTTTTTTCAGCCGCTTATGGTATGTACCAATATGATGTTTCAAAGTGTGGGCGAGAATGGAAAGGCAGCCTTGCTTTCAGCCTCTCGCAGCGGAATCTTTTTTATCCCGCTTATTTTGATTTTACCGGCTGTTTTTGGAATAACCGGCGTACAAATTGCGCAAACTATAGCTGACATCTTATCGTTTATATTGGCTATTCCTTTTATGATAAATTTTTTACGCAAGCTGCCACCGGACGTGGCACAGCCTTCTTTGGCGGCTAACCAATAAAATAAAGGACTGTTAAGGCTTACAATTTGTTAAATTTTGTGGTACTATAGATATACAACGTGTAGTTTTGGCAAACGTAAATCCTGTTGTCAAAATTACACGTTTTTGTTTTTATTATACACAAACGCCAAGATAGGAGGCAGAGACATGTACGAAGCAGGAGAACTTGTAGTTTACAGCAACAGCGGTGTGTGCAAAATAGAGGAGATAACTCACCAAAAAGTGCCGGGTACGGGTGAAAAAAAGGCCTATTATAAAATAAGCCCTCTCTATAGCACCGAAACAATTTTTACCCCGGTAGACAGTGGGGTATTTATGCGCCCTGTTATCTCTAAACAAGAGGCCACTCGGCTTATTGCACAAATGCCCGCTATACAGGAAAATGCTTGTGAAGAGCGCAATAATAATTTATTAAGCGAACAATATCAAAGTTTAATAAAATCTCATTCTTGTACAGATTTGGTACATCTTATAAAAAGTATATACTCCAAAAGTCAACTTGTTTTAAAACAGGGTAAAAAAATGGGCCAGATTGACCAGCGCTTTATGAAACGTGCAGAAGAACTGCTATACGGTGAGCTTGCCGTTGCACTGGAAATTCCGCGTCAAGACGTTTTGCAATATATAAACGATTCCTTATCGGTTTAAATCTGTTTTATGATAAGAGAAAAACACACAGTCGGTATATTCCGTACTGTGTGTTTTTACTTTATGGCAGTATTTGTTTATAAGGATAAGCATAGATATTTGTATGTTGCCTGTATAACACGGCTTATAAATTCATTTGTTTGCAAAACCGTAAAATGTTATCCATAGTTAAAAGCATATCGCTTTTGCTGCGCGGTTTTGCCTGTTCAAAGGGAACGGCTACTCTGTTAATGCTAAAAATGGCGGTAACGCCTTCGTCATATGCTTTTTCAATGTTATCGTCAATGTCGCCTACTACGGCTATTAAAGGTACATTTGCTTTTTTTGTGCGCCGCGCAACACCAATAACAACCTTACCAAGCAAAGATTGAAAATCAATTTTACCTTCGCCCGAAAACACAAAATCGGCATGTTGCAGCAAGCTGTCAAAACCCACAGTGTCCAGTACCGTTTCAATACCCATTTGTAATGTGCTGTTAAAAAAGCCTACCATTCCGCCGCCCATACCCCCTGCGGCCCCCGCACCGTGCAGATTGGTAATGTCTTTGCCCAATGCCTGCTGTACAACAGCGGCCAAATGAGCAAGCCCCGAATCCAGCTGTGCTACAATTTGGGGGGCAGCGCCTTTTTGGGGGGCAAAAACATGAGCTGCGCCCAGTGGGCCGCAAAGCGGATTGTCAATATCACACATAGTAACGATTTCTATATCATGCAAAACAGAGTTTAACCCTGTAGCGTCAATTTTAGAAATTTCAGATAAAGTTTCTCCTACAGGGATAAAAGTATCGCCATCTGCGTTTTTAAACGCAATGCCCGCTGCTGCCGCCGCACCGCAGCCGCCATCGTTGGTGGCGCTGCCGCCCAAGCCGATAATCATTTTTTTACAGCCGTTTTTTGCCGCGTGCAGCATAAGCTGTCCAACTCCAAAGGTGGTAGTTTTTTCTGCGTGTTTGTTTTCTCCTACCAAAGGCAGCCCTGCCGCTGCCGCCATTTCTATGATAGCAACGCCGTCCGGCAGTATGCCGTAAAAAGCTTCGATGTCTTCAAAATAAGGGCCCTTTACCATAACGGAAACTTTTTTACCGCCTACTGCTTGCAAAAAGGAGTCTACACTGCCTTCACCGCCGTCTGCCACAGGTACGCTGTGTACTTGTGCAAGGGGGTAATGTTTTTTAATAGCTTGCTCCATAATAGCGCAAATTTCCATAGAGGACATAGTGCCCTTAAATGAGTCCGGAATTAAAATTATATCTTTCATGAAAGACTCCTTTGTTAACCAGCAGAGCGGCAGCCACTTGACTGCCGCCCTGCTTTTATGCTATGCATTTAAAAAATTAAAGATAAAATGAAAATACCAATCATACTTGCAATACCCATTAACAAGGTGCAAAGCGTTTGTGTTTTATAGCCTTGCTCCGGTTGCATTTCTCCAAAGTTGGTAACAACCCAGAAGTAGGAATCGTTGGCGTGAGAAACTGTCATTGCGCCTGCGCCGATTGCCATAACGGTTAGAGCAGCCAAAACAGGAGAACCCAAGCCCAAAGCGCTCATTAGTGGCGCAACAATACCTGCTGTTGTAGTAATTGCAACAGTAGAGGAGCCCTGTGCAGATTTTAGAATAGCTGCCAGTATAAACGGGAAGAAAATACCTACAGCCTGTAAAATACCGGCGTTAGAGGTGATGTAGCCAACCATGCCGGAAACAGAGATAACCTTACCCAAAACGCCGCCTGCTGCGGTAACAAACAAAATGGGTCCCACTGTTTTTAAAGTGTCATTGGTCAAAGTATAAAACTCTTTTGTTTTGCCTGCGCCTGCAAGCTGTATAATGGCAAAAATAACACCAATAGCCAAAGCGATAATAGGTGTGCCTAAAAAGCTGCAAATTTGGTAGGCAGCACCGCTCCAACCTGCCATAGAGGCAATAGAACCCAATGCCATTAAAAATATGGGGACAATGATAGGAGCAACTGCGATAAAGCCGTTGGGCAGTTTGCCATAGCTGGCAACAAGCTCTTCGTAGCTTTGGGTCACAGCACCGCTGTCAGCTTCGTCCGCAGATTTTACTTTTTTGCCTATGTATTTTGCAAAGAAATAGCCTGTAATTAAAGGCAAAATAGAGGCCAAAACGCCCATGCCCATAACAAGCAGTAAATTTTCACCAATGCCCAAAGTGTTAGCAGCAGCTATAGGGCCGGGGGTGGGGGGGATAAACACATGAGATATGTAAAGACCGGCACTTAATGCCACGGTCATGGCAACGCTGGAGGTTAAAGTGCGTTTTACAAGTGCTTTGCGGATAGGGTTTAAAATAACAAAACCCGAATCACAAAAAACGGGGATAGATACAACCCAACCCATAAGCAGCATTGCCAGCTCGGGTTTTTTCTTGCCAACCAGTTTAATTACCATTTCCGCAAGTTTTAACGCGGCACCGGTTACCTCTAGGATAGTACCAATAAGTGCGCCTAATATAATAACGATACCGATGCTGGAGAACGTACCCGAGAAACCTGCGCCGATTACGTTGGCGACACCTGCCGTAACGGTACCGTCAGCTGCGGTTTGATTTACCAGTGGGATACCTGCAACCAAAGCAAGCAGCAGGGAGACACCCATAATAGAAAGGAAGGGGTGAATTTTAAACTTGGAAATTGCTACAATCATTAACACGATGGCTAGAATGAACACAATAATTAGGGGTAAACCAGACATTATAATTCCTCCTCATAGCAGTATACTGTAATGACATTGCACATATATTTTGCCGGCGGTGCAACTTCTATGTTTTTATTATACCGTCACAAAAAAGGAAAGGCTATGTTATAAAAACTATAAAAAGGTGTAATTTTACGTTATAAAAACTAAGCATATCAACAAGCGAAACAAACCTTTGTGTTAATTGTCCAAAAGCAACAGACTGTTTTGCACTTCGCGATAGAACTGTTGTGCAATAAAAAATACCGGTGCATTACTGGGTAAACGAATGTCATAACCGGTGAGCTCTTCTAATTTTTTCAATTTATATTGCAACGTGTTTTTATGAATAAAAAGATTTGCGGCTGCTTGTGTGATAGAACCTTCTGCAGAAAAATAAGTTTCGGTTAAGTAAATCCATTGAGAAATTTCTTCATAATTACAGCCTGCAAAAATTTTATGCAGATATTCTACTTTTGTTGGTTTGGAAATTTCACCTAAAAACAACTCAAAGGTTATATTGCGGTAGGCAAGTAGCTGTATATGCTTACTGCGTGCCGCCCGCCATGACTTGTTAGCCTGTATATAAGCCAGATGAATGTCACTTGCGTTGCCGTCTATACCAATGGTAAGATATACGCTAAATTTGGTAAGCGCCATATAACACAGACGATTTGCCAACGCCTCCAGATGTTTATCGGGAGCGGCGCGCACAATTAAAATCTGTCTGGCGTTGTTGCGCAAAATCATATTGCTGCCGTCTTGCTCTATAATGGCGGCAATGGTCTCCTCTACTTTTTCAATCAGCTGTTGGCCGCTGGTGGTATCTACATATTTATCTAGATCTTGTACGCTGCTTACCAGTACCCGTCTGGGCAGCGTAATATCAATGCCCAATACTGCTGCACGCTCGGGTAAGCTTTGGGAGGACAGAGGACGGTTGCTAAGAACCCAGTCCTCCAAAAAGCGGCTGCGTACGCGCAAATCCATACGTTTTTCATCTTGCTCGGTACTTTCGCGCATTAAAATTTCTGTCATCTTTTTTACAATTTTGCCGTATCCGATTACTTGTTCATATGCGCCGGTAATGCCAATTACCCCTACAATATGATTAAGGTGGGTTATGGGCAGGTTTACACCGGTGCGCGTGGTGGAGGTTGCAAGCTCGGGCGTTATGCAAAGCTCCGGCAGGTTTTCGGCAATTACACGATAGGCACCCTCGTGAAAATGCCCGATGCGGGTGGCATCGGTACTGGCGATAATAATGGCGTTTTCGTCCATCATATTGATGTTTTGCTGAATGGTTTTACCGATTTCTTCTACAATGCGCTGTGCACTTTGCGGTGAAAGTAGCATAGGGCAGCCCTCCTTAAAAGCTAACAAGTTAGTATTATAGTACACTTATGCCTTTGCCGGAAAAAGAGAAAACAAAAATGATTGGAGAGATAAACAAAAATAAATAAACAGCTTGGTGCGCTATCACCAAGAAAAGCAGACTGTTTGTTTAAATATAAATTTTAAAATATGCTATACTATATAATAAATAAACACAAAAGTGCAATAAAACAGGTAAGTGTAGGAACAGTGCTTTTATTTAAACCGTTAATGGGTATATTACAAAGCACATTTATTTTTAAAGGGGTATAAACAATGAAAGCGGGAAAAATACACCTATATTGTGGGGAAGGAAAGGGTAAAACAACAGCCGCCATGGGGCTTGCGCTGCGTGCCATAGGGGCAGGCAGACGGGTAACCATTGTACAATTTTTAAAAGACGGTACTTCGCACGAGGTACAGCTGCTAAAAACAATGCCATGCGTAAAGGTATTTGCAGGAAAAGTATGCGAGGCGTTTGTGTGGAACATGACACCACAGCAAAAACAGCAAACAACGCAACTGCATAATCAGCAGCTGCAGGCTGCGCTGGAAACCCCCTGCGATATGCTGATATTAGACGAAATTTGCGCCGCCTATGGCCTTGGCTTGGTAGACGCAGAAAAAGTAAAAACGCTGGTTACGCAAAAACCACTTGACACAGAGCTTGTTTTAACAGGCCGAGACCCTGCGGATTTTATGATGGAAAATGCCGATTATATTACAGAGATGGTAAAAATAAAACACCCCTTTGATAAGGGGCAGCCTGCAAGGGCAGGCATAGAATATTGAAATGTGTTAGGTACAAAACAATTTGTTTGAAGTTAAGTAAAATAAAATTTACACTAAGAGCAGTAAAGTACCCACAATTATAAAAACCAAGCCTAAAAAAGCTTTTTGTGTAAGCTTTTCTTTTAAAACAAAGTAGGAAAAGGCGACGGTTATCACAATACTCAGCTTGTCTATGGGTACCACAACGCTTGCTTGGCCTTGTTGCAAAGCGCGATAGTAGCAAAGCCAGGAGAGACCTGTAGTAATGCCGGAGAAAAGCAGAAATACCCAGCTTTTGGGGTCGGTTTTTGTTATCAGCCCTTGCTTTTTTGTTAAAAATACAATTCCCCAAGCCATGATTACCACCACAATAGTACGAATTGCGGTACCAAGTGTAGAATTTACTTGCTGAATACCGATTTTGCCCAATATAGCAGTAAGGCTTGCAAAAAAGGCAGAGCCTACGGCATAAAAAAACCATTTACAGTTTGCCGCTTTTACGGGGACGGTTTTTGGGGGGATAATCATAGCGTAAGTACCTATAGTAATGCACAGAATAGCCAGCAGCTTAAAAAGTGTAAAGGGCTCATTTAAAAACAGACAGGCCAAAATTATGGTTAAAACCGTACTGCATTTATCTACCGGAGTTACTTTTGTTACATTACCAAGCTGTAAGGCTTTAAAATAGCACAGCCAAGAGGCACCGGTAGCCGCCCCGGACAGAATAAGAAATATATAGGTGTGAACAGAAAGAGAAGCAGGCGGGCAGGTGCTTTGGGTTATAAACACCATAAGCCACGAAAAGATTAGCACCACTACTGTACGGATAGCAGTGGCAAGGTAAGAATCCATGTTTTTAACGCCCACTTTTGCCAAAATAGCCGTTACGCCGCCAAACAGAGCCGATAAAAGAGCAAATACCAGCCACATAAGTTTTAACACCTACTTGTATTTATAAGTTATGGCTAGTTTAGCACTGAAAAAGCAACCTTGCAACTGTGGGCATAATCTGATACCATAAAAGCAGAAAGAGAGGCAAAGAAAATGAAGAAAATAATAGCTGTTGAAAAATTATCCAAAAAAGAGAAAAAGAAGTTGGCAGCAAAAAGACGGGTTTCGTGGAACGATGTAAGCCCTGTTACACGCGTTGTGCCAAGTAAAAAACAATATAACCGTAAAAAATCCGTTTGGAAAAAGGACACTGACGCCCTTTGCCAAACGGATTTTTTGTTTTGTAAAATAATTTATGCTTTTTGCTGTAAATATGCTTCAATAGCCGCTTCTACTTGTTTTACCTCTTGATAAAAAGCGCTTGCCGAAACCCGCAAGGCTCCATGCCCTAAGATAATAAGCTGCTCCATACCATCGGCAGTGGCAACCCTTACACGGTTTTGCTTGCTTAAGCTATGGGTTGTTTTTTCAATATACATATCAGCTGTTTCGGCCTCCTTGGTGTATACAACAGTAATGTTGTGCAGCTTTTCTACTTCTCCGCCGTTTCCCTTAACCTTGTAAGCGTCAAACACTAAAATTAAGTTACATCGGCAAAATCCTTGATAATTACACAAAATATGAATAAGCTGACTGCGCGCCGCCTCTAAGTTGTCTTGCGCAACAGCTTTTAATTCTTCCCATGCAAAAATAATATTATAGCCGTCCACCAGCAAATAATCTTCCCCTATGGGCAGCGCAGGTGTAACTGCAACAGAGGTGCTGCTTTTGGGCTTTGGTGCAGAACGAAAAGCGTGGTTTGCAGGGCGTTTAAGAGGACCGTAGGTACGCTGGAAAATGGCAAGTAACTCTTTATCTTGCTCCAAACTTGCACAGTAAGTTGCGGCACGGTTACGAGAGGCGGTGGGCGTAGCCAAAACCGGAGGCGCCACAGGGCGCAAAACGCTGCTTAAATGCATATAGTTGGGTACTTCGTTCCACTTTACGGCAAATCCTGCCCCGTGAGCACAAAATACGGAATCAGCCGTGTTTTCAATGTCGCTGTCACTGTCATAGCCAAGGGCAGCAATTACCTCCTGTGTATTATGGCAGGGCTCGTACCCTTTTAAGGTGCACACAAGGCGGCCGCGGCCACGGGTATAGGCGTTTATATCGGTTTGGTAATCCCGCATTAACGCCACAGGCGCCGAGCCGATTAAAATAGCAGTGTCTCCCGCTGTGGTTTGCGGGGGGTCAAACGTGGCAGTCATACGCTGTAAATCCGCCATGGCACGGCCTACGTTTTCTGTGGGTATTTCCAGTTTAAAGCTGTACCACGGCTCTAATAAAATACTTTCGGCCTGTTTTAAACCTTGGCGCACCGCGCGGTAGGTGGCCTGCCTAAAATCTCCGCCTTCGGTGTGTTTCAAGTGGGCTTTACCTGCGGCAAGTGTAATTTTAATATCGGTTATGGGAGAGCCGGTAAGAACACCCAGATGTACTTTTTCCTCTAAATGAGTAAGCACAAGCCGCTGCCAGTTTTTATCTAAAGAATCTTCTGCACAGCAAGATGCAAGCTGAATACCGCTGCCGCGCTGCCCGGGCTGTAACAGTAAATGCACTTCGGCGTAGTGGCGTAAGGGTTCAAAGTGACCTACACCTTCTACGGTGTTTTGAATGGTTTCTTTGTAGACAATATTACCCGGACCAAAATTTACTTCCAGCTGAAAACGCTCAAAAATAAGGCGCTTCAGCACCTCTAGCTGAATAACCCCCATAAGCTGCACATGCAGTTCTTGCAAAGCTTCATTCCATACAATGTGCAGTTGAGGGTCTTCTTCCTCAAGCTGACGTAATTTTAACAAAGCGGAATGAGCGTCTGTTGCGGCGGGTAATAAAATGCTGTAAGTAAGCACAGGCTGTAATAAAGGTGTTTGGCAGGGCTGCGCTTCTCCAATGCCTTGGCCTGCATAGGTATCGGTAAGGCCTGTAACAGCGCAAACCGTTCCGGGCAAAACTTCGTCTGCGGTGGTGTATTTGCTGCCGGAGTAAATGCGTATTTGGTTGATTTTTTCTGCCTGTGTGCCGGTATCCAATACTGTTTTAACTTTTAAGGTGCCGCCTGTTACCTTTAAGTGTGTCAAACGGTTGCCTTGGTCATCACGGGTAATTTTAAATACCTTTGCAGCAAAGGCTTGCGGATACGCAATTTTTTTTGTATAGGAAAAAAGCCCCTGTAAAAAGGGAGAAATACCCTCTAGCTTTAAAGCCGAGCCAAAATAGCAAGGGAAAATTTTACGGGCCTTTATGGCATTGGCAAGCGCAGGCAAGGGCAATGTCTCTGTTTGAAAAAAGCTTTCCAGCAAATTTTCATCACAGGCAGCAGCATTTTCGTAAAAATCAGGTGTATCGGGTGTTGTAAAATCAACGCAGCCCTGTCCAAGCTTTTGTTGCAGCGCGGTTAATACTGCTGTGGGGTTGGCACCTGCCAAATCCATTTTATTTATAAAAATAAAGGTTGGAATATGGTGGCGCGCCAACAGTTGCCAAAGCGTTTCGGTGTGGCTTTGTACGCCGTCGGTACCGCTTATTACCAAAATTGCATAGTCCAGCACTTGCAAAGTGCGTTCCATTTCGGTAGAAAAATCTACATGACCCGGCGTATCCAGCAGGGTAACAGTCATGTCCTCTGTTTGTAAAATAGCCTGTTTGGAAAAAATAGTAATGCCGCGGTCACGCTCTAATGTATAGGAGTCTAAAAAGGCATCTCCGTGGTCTACGCGGCCAAGCTTTTTTAACATGCCGCTTTTATAAAGTATCGCTTCGGAAAGGGTAGTTTTACCGGAGTCTACATGTGCTAAAATACCCACTACAAGTTGTTTCATCTTTTTGTTCCATTCACCATAAATAGTTTATATAAAGGTTAGCGTTATTTCTATTATATAATAAATGTGCAGGGTACACAACAAAGGTAAAACAAAGCGGAACGTTAAGGCAAAAAAGCACAAATAAAAGGCTGTCCTCCTTTTTTATACAGGAGAACAGCCTTTTGTTTTATGAAAGTAAAAAAAGAGAATGAAAATTTTTTTTGCGGGTATGCTAGAAGAACATACGGTTAATCTATATACATGTGTAGGTTGCTTTGAAACACAATGCTGCTTTTAATGATAAAATCAGACTGAAAGGGCGGTATGCCGCGCAGCAAATAATCAAACAAAATTTTTGCCGCTTTATATGCCTGCTGATGGGGCGCTTTATATACAATATTTTGCATAATACCATCTTGCATCGCTTCAATGTTTTCTTTAAATATGTCGCTGCCAACCAAGCGTATTTTACCGCCAAGGTCCAGCTCTCTAAACACTTGGGCAGCTACGGCGCTGCCGCGTGCATTTACACAAAAAACAGCCGAGATGCTGCTGTCGCGCATAAGCATATCTTTTAAGCGCAGAGAAAGTAAACTCATTTGCTCGCCGCCGCCGTCTCCGTAAAGATATACATAGCCCAACTCCGGGCTTTTTTCATCGATATAAGAGGTAAAGCCCTGTACAACTCCTCTTTGTGATACAACATCGGGTGCTCCTGCGCAAATTAAAATGCGGCTGCCCGCAGGCAGCTGTGAGGAGAGCAGTTCGGCTGCAATGCGTCCCGTTGTGTCAAAGTCCACATATACATTTGCCAAAACGTTTTCA
>JAQUTM010000203.1 GCA_028694405.1 Oscillospiraceae bacterium | reverse complement strand
CAAAGACCCACAGGAGGCCTTTGAGGTTTTGGCAAAGTTAGGTTGTTTTCATCCCGATGGTACCGTTGCAGAAAGTTTGCATGAGGCTTCCGCCAGAGAAGAAAACCCATACGAGCCGGTTTTTGTTAAGGCAAAAGGATTATTGCAGGATTTACATCAAAAAAAAGTGTTAAATCCATACAAAGGCGCTTTTTATCGTTTAAACGAGGTGACCGAATTTTTAGACAAATTTGTGGATGAAGTTGCACGGCGCAACGCCCGCAAGGCAGAAATTCAAAACACCTTAGCCATGTACGAACAAACGCGCACACAGCTTTATCACCTGACGGGTTTAACCACCAGTGTAGACGAAATTTTTGGTGTTAAATTTTTAAAAGTACGTTTTGGCCGCTTGCCAAAGGACAGCTATGTAAAGCTGGACTATTATGCGGATAAACAGTTTAACTTTACCAGCTATGACTTTGATGGTGAGTTTTATTGGGGCGTATATTTTACTCCGGTAGAATGTGCGGACGAAGCTGACGAAGTTTTTGCAAGTTTATATTTTGAACGTATTTATGTGCCGGAATTTGTCCACGGAACACCGCAAGACGGCCTTGCCATGATAATGGCAAAGGAGGGCGAATTAAACGCAGAGCTTGGCGAGCTGGAAGATGTAAGCCATGTAGCCACAGAAAAAGAGCTGGACACCATACGCAGCATGACAAGTTGGCTGGGCTATAACAGCCAAATTTATGAGATGCACCGCTATGCCATTATTTTAGACACCAGCTTTTTAATCAGCGGTTTTATTCCCGAAGAAAAATTTGATGAAGTGGCAAAGGCTATGAGCATTTTGGAAGGCGTAAAGGTAAGCGAAGACGAACATGAGGAGCTGCCCTGTAAGCCGCCTGTAAAATTAAAAAACAACTGGTTTGCCCGCCCCTTTGAAATGTTTGTAGATATGTATGGTCTGCCGGGGTACGGTGATATTGACCCCACGGCTTTTGTGGCAATCAGCTATTCCATATTATTCGGCATCATGTTTGGTGATATTGGCCAAGGGCTGCTGCTTGGGTTGATAGGCTATTTTATCATGTATAAAAAAATGCACATGGGTATTGGCCTTATTTTAACGCGATGCAGTATATTTAGCGTTTTCTTTGGCTTTGTATACGGCAGTGTGTTTGGCTTCGAGGAAGCGCTTAACCCGCTTTATCACGCTTTGGGCATGGCTGAAAAGCCGTTAGAGGTTATGAGCCCGTCCGCTACCAATTTTATTTTGCTGGCAAGCATAGGCTTTGGCGTTGTTATTATAATTTGCGCTATTTGCATAGGTGTTTACGGCAAATTTAAAAAGGGTATAAAAGGCGTTACCATTACAGGTGTAAACGGTATTGCAGGTCTTATTTTTTACACCAGCGTGGTGTTAACTGCCGTTAAACTTTTGGCAAAAGCAGAAATTCCCTTTGTGGGCACTGTGCCGTTTTATATTATCTGCTTGGCAGTACCGTTTTTGCTTATGTTTTTGTCAGAGCCGATTAGTGCGCTGATAGAGCACGAAAAAATACATGAAAAGCCTTTAGATATTTTTATCAACGGATTTTTTGAAATGTTTGACGCTATGTTAAGCTATGCTTCCAACACGATGAGTTTTTTGCGTGTAGGTGGTTTTGTACTGGCTCATGCAGGTATGATGAGCGTTGTATTTACCCTTGCAAATATGAGCAGCGGCGTTGGTTACATTTTAATTGTAGTAATCGGTAACCTATTTGTAATGGCCTTAGAGGGCTTGTTTGTGGGTATTCAAGTATTGCGTTTGGAATTTTACGAAGTTTTTAGCCGCTTTTTTGAAGCAGACGGCGTACCGTATGCACCGCTTACTGTTAATTTGACACCAAAAGATTGATTTTCGTTTACACATACAATGTGGGAAATCTCACTGTATGCGCAATAAAAAAGGCAAATATGCCTACACATACTTTAATTATTATATGTTAAGATTTATTGGAGGAATGAATAATGAAAAAGATTTTTGCTAAAAAAGCTCTGCGCACTTTGCTGGTGCTTTCTGTAATGGTAGTTTTGGCTGCCGCTTTTGCCACTATGACGTTTGCTGCCGAAGAGCCTGCTGATGCACAAGCAACTGCTGCTACTCAGGTTGACGCCGGTGTAGGTATGGGCTTGCTTGCTGCTGCGCTTTCTACAGGTGTTGCCGGTATTGGCGCCGGTATTGCCGTTGGTTCCGGTGCGCCGGCTGCTATCGGTGCTTTGACAGAGGACGCTAAAACCTTTGGCAAAAGCTTGATTTTCGTTGCTTTGGGCGAAGGTATCGCGCTTTACGGTATGCTTGTTTCCATTTTGATTTTGAATAAAATCTAAGGCATTATTATGAAATATTTTTTAATTAGCGATAACGTAGACACACTTGCCGGCATGAAGCTGGTAGGTGTGCAGGGTGTTATTGTGCATGAACCCGAAGAGGTAAGGCAGGCGTTGGAAAACGCTTGTAAGGACGAAGAAATTGGGTTGGTACTGATAACAGACGTACTGTGCGCAAAATGCAGCGAAGTTGTTTTTGAATATAAGTTAAAACGTAAAAAACCGCTGATTGTAGAAATGCCCGACAGGCACAGCGGAGAAAACGTAGGCGACAGCATTAAAAAATACATTGCCGAGGTTGTAGGCATTAAGATTTGAGGTGTACCCCTATGGCAAATATACAGGCCAGCGAAAAATATACAGCTTTTGAAAATCAGGTTTTAGAGGCTGCAGAGCGCCAAGCAGCCGCTATTGTTATGGAGGCAGAAAAGCACCGTACCGAGGAGCTGCGCGGCGTTACCAAAAGCTTTACAGCAGCCAATTTTGCACGCCGCAAAGATGAAATGGCGCGCGAAAAAAGGCGCTGCCTCTCTCAGGGCCAACAAGACTATCGTAAGCAGCTTTTGCTGTATCGCGAGGAGTTAAGTGCCCAGTTGTTTGACAAAATAAAAGTGCGGTTAAACAACTTTACAAGTAGTGAGGAATATGCAACGTTTTTAACAGAAAAGTTAAAAAAACATGCCCAACATACTGCAGTAGACGGCTACCCCTGTGTTGTGTTTATTGCAGAAAAAGACGAGAAATACCGTGAGCTGATAAAATCGGTAATACCTCACGGAGACATAGCAGTAGACCATGCTATTAAAATTGGCGGTGTAAAGATAAGCAACGGCCATATTTTATACGATGAAACGCTAGATGGCGCACTTGCCGCCGAGCAAGAGCGGTTTTTATCCTACTGCAACCTACGCATACAATAGGGCATTGCCCTAAGCACAAAGCAAAAGAGGTGCAATAAGTGAAAGATACGATTTATTCTATCAACGGCCCTGTTGTTACGGTAAAGCAAACAAAAACTTTTACCATGCTGGAAATGGTGTATGTAGGCAACGCCGGGTTAATTGGCGAGGTTATTGGCGTTAACACCGATTTTACCACCATTCAGGTTTATGAGGTAACGACAGGTTTGCGTGTGGGTGAGCCTGTAAAAAGCACAGGTGCACCGTTGTCGGCCACATTAGGTCCCGGCATTATACAAAATATATTTGATGGCATTGAGCGCCCCTTGAAACGCATT
>JAQUTM010000202.1 GCA_028694405.1 Oscillospiraceae bacterium | reverse complement strand
CTTTTACCTTCACCTGTTGTTTTTCGATATCGATTTCTTCCACGATACCGATAAAGCCCTCTAGCGGGCCACCTGTTACTTCTACGTTGTCGCCGACGCTGTAGTCTATTACAACCTCTTTTACGTCAACGCCCAAAGCGTCTACCTCTGCCTGAGACAAAGGAACAGGTTTAGATGACGGACCAACAAAACCGGTAACGCCACGCGTATTACGCACAATATACCACGCTTCGTCTGTCATTTGCATTTTAACTAAAACGTAACCCGGAAAAAGCTTATGCTCTACCTCTTTGGTAACGCCGTCCTTAATTTCTGGTACAATCTCGGTGGGAACCTTAACTTCCTCAATTAAGTCCTGCAATCGACGGTTTTCAACCATGGTAATTAGGTCTTGCATTACCTTGTTTTCGTAGCCGGAATATGTGTGTACCACATACCATTGTGCCTCTGCCATTTTACGCACCTCCGCTTTTGTTTGCTAAATTTGTAAACTTAAGCACCTTTTAATACAAGGCTTAACAGCAAACCAAAAATCGCATCTAAGCCAATAATCAATACAGCCGACAATAAAACAACTACGATAACAATACCGGTGTTGTTTAAAACTGTTTTTTTATCGGGCCAGGATACTTTTTTCATTTCACTTTTTGTATCTTTAAAGTACTTAGCAATGCGTGAAAAAAAGCCGGGCTTCTTCTCTTTTTTCTCTGCCATCTTTTTTCTCCCCCTTATTTGGTTTCACGGTGAGGAGTATGTTTTTTGCAGAAACGACAATATTTGTTCATTTCTAGCCTGTCGGGACTGTTTTTCTTGTTTTTCATGGTGTTGTAATTGCGCTGTTTGCACTCTGTACACGCCAGTGTGATTTTCACTCTCATTAATCGGCACCTCCATATGATTGGTTGTTAATACTGAATACGGTTTTATATCCAGTAATCAAGCCTCCCTCTTCACTTTTTCAGCACTTAAAAAAGCGCACAAAAAAATAGACCTGCAAAGAGGTACCCTCATGTTACCATATAAATAGACAATCCGTCAAGCACAAATTTTCTCGTTTCGCAATTTTTAGGGTTTTCAACTTTTTCATTATATGCTATTATATAAAACACACGTTCTAATACACATATTATTATAAGTATTATTATTAAAGATATAAATAATTTGGTTAACAGGAGGAAAGTAAAATGGCAAAAATTCGTGTAGCCGTTATTTTCGGCGGTGTTTCCAGTGAACACGACGTTTCACTTTTAAGTGCCGCCAGTGTTATTGACAATATTCCCACCGATAAATACGAAATTATTCAAATTGGCATTACAAATAAGGGGCGTTGGTTGTATTATCCCGGTAACACCGATTTACTGCGCAGCGGTGACTGGGAGCAGCACGCCGATTGCGTACCCGCTTTTATCAGCCCGGACAGAGCTATTCACGGCATTGTAAAGGGCAGCGGCGCAAACTTTACAACACAAAAAATTGATGTTATTTTTCCTGTTTTACACGGTAAAAACGGCGAGGACGGCACAATTCAGGGTCTGTTTGAACTTGCAGATATCCCTTACGTGGGCTGTGATGTAATCTCCAGCGCAAACTGCATGGATAAAGCGGTTGCAAACACCTTGTTTGACGCCGCCGGTATTGCACGCTGCAAGTGGGACTATATGCTGCGCACCGATATGAAGGATTTTGATGCCATTGCAGCACGGATTGAAAAAAAGCTGGGCTATCCCATTTTTGTAAAGCCCGCTAATGCAGGCAGCAGCGTAGGTATTTCAAAGGCACACAACATAGAAGAATTGCGTGTAGCTGTGCAGCTTGCCTGTGCCCATGACCATAAAATTGTTTTTGAAGAGGCTGTTAACGGTCAAGAGGTTGAGTGCGCCGTTTTAGGCAACGATGCGCCTATTTCCAGCACACCCGGAGAAATTGTTGCCTGCAATGAATTTTACGACTATGAGGCAAAATATTTGGCTGGCACAAGTCAACTGTTTATCCCCGCTCGTTTATCCCAAGATAAGCTGGAGGAAGTAAAACAGGCGGCGGTAGAGGCATACAAAGCTTTGGGCTGCAGCGGTCTTTCTCGCTGCGACTTTTTTGTTGAAAAAGACACCGGTCGTGTGCTGATAAACGAAATTAACACGTTACCCGGCTTTACCAGCATAAGCATGTACCCTAAGATGATGGAGCATGAGGGGATTGCTTATTCTCAACTTTTAGATAAACTGATTGCGCTTGCACTGGAAAAGGTGGATAACAGCTATGAATAACAGTCCTATCGGCGTATTTGATTCCGGTCTTGGCGGGCTTACCTGTGTAAAGCAGCTGCTGCAGCTTGCGCCTCAGGAGGATATTGTGTATTTAGGCGACACCGGGCGTGTCCCCTATGGGACACGCAGCACCGATACCATTATCAAATATGCCATGCAGGATATTGAGTTTTTATTAAGCCGCGGCGTAAAAATTTTAATTGCCGCCTGCGGCACGGTTAGCAGCACATTGCCACACTCTATCAGCGACGCTTTGCCTGTACCCTACTTAGGCGTTGTAGAGAGCACGGCAGCTGCCGCTGTAAAGGCCACAAAGACAGGCCGCATCGGCGTTATTGGCACACCTGCCACCATCAAAAGCGGCAGCTATCTGCGTGCCATTGACATTCTTTTGCCCAGCGCGGTTTTGGTTAAAAACCCTTGTCCGCTTTTTGTCCCTTTAGTAGAAAGTGGCTATGTACAGCGCGATAACCCCGTTACGCGCATGGTTGCAGAGGAATACTTGGCCCCTATCAAAGCAGCGGGAGTAGACACTTTGATAATGGGCTGTACCCATTACCCTATCATTAAAGATATCATCAGTGATGTTATGGGGCCGGAGGTTACCTTGATTGACCCGGGTAAAGAGGCTGCGGCAGCCGGTATGGCTTTGCTGAAAAAGCTGGATATGGAAGCTTTGCGTGATTGCAGCGGTGCCCGCAACTATTTTGTAAGCGACGGCATTGAAAACTTTCACCAAAATGCAGAGCTGTTTTTAGGCAGCCTTGCCGGAGGAAGTGTAGACCAAATTGCCATTGATTAGCCGATTTTAACCAAAATGCAAAATAATGAGGATACAATATGAGAGAAGATTACATGATTAAAATCGCCGGTATTCAGCAGCAGGACGGTGAAGAGAGTAAAATATCGCTTACCACAAAGGGAAGCTTTGTACAGCGCGGTAACAGCTTTTTTATCACCTATAACGAGACGGAAACCACCGGCTTTAAAGACTGTGTAACCACTGTTAAAGTTACAGGGCCCAATAAAATTAGTATGCTGCGCTACGGCCCCGCCCCCAGCCAGTTGGTTGTAGAGCGTGGTCAACGCCACGTTTGCCACTACGAAACAGGCTACGGCGCAGTAAGCCTTGGAGTTAGCGCAGATGAAATATCTACCAACTTAACAGAAAAGGGCGGCGAAGTTCATTTCAGCTATTTGCTGGATATGAACACAAACAGCATCAGCCGCAACATTGTAAATATAACAGTAAAGCCAATATAGATAAAGGACGTTAAAAGGAGACACTTATGAACTATAAAAATTTTGACCCCGTGCAAGCTGCCAAAACTGCTGCGGCTGCTTTAATAAAAACCGCAATACAGGCCGCCGTTACCGCAGGAGATTTGCCTGATAAAGAGCCGGCCTCTTTTACCGTAGAA
>JAQUTM010000201.1 GCA_028694405.1 Oscillospiraceae bacterium | reverse complement strand
GAAGTTTTGCGCGGCTGTGTGCGGGGATGTAGGTTCTGCCAAGCAGGTTTTATCTATCGCCCTAGGCGTGAGCGCAAAGCTGATACCTTGAATGCCGCAGCACAAGAACTGTGTAAAAACACGGGGTATGAGGAAATTTCTTTAACAAGCCTTTCTACCAGTGACCATAGCCAGTTGGAAACTTTGTTGGACGATTTGTTGTGTTGGACACCGGAATCGCATATCAATCTTTCACTGCCCAGCTTGCGTATAGATAACTTTAGTCAAGAACTGGTAGAAAAAACAACTAAGGTGCGCAGAAGCGGCCTTACTTTTGCACCGGAGGGCGGTACCCAGCGGCTGCGGGACGTAATAAATAAAAACGTTTCGCAAGAAGAAATAGAGCGTACCTGCTCATTGGCATTTGAAAACGGGTATACATCTGTAAAGCTGTATTTTATGATGGGCTTGCCCACGGAGACAATGGCCGACATTGAAGGAATTGCAGATACAGCCCAAAAGGTAGTAGATTTGTTTTACCAAAACCCCAACAAGCCCAAAGGCAAAGGTGTACAGGTAAGTATTAGTGTGGCTTGCTTTGTGCCAAAACCGCTAACGCCATTTCAATTTGTGGCACAAGATACAGAAGAAATGCTACATGCAAAGCAAAAGCATTTACTGGAGAGTGTTAAAAGTAAAAAAATTCGTGTCAGCTACCACGATAGCCGCGTAAGCCGCTTAGAGGCGGTTTTTGCAAAAGGTGACAGACGCTTGGCAAAAGTAATTGTAGATGCTTATGAGCATGGTTGCATTTTTGACGGTTGGGACGAGTGCTTTAAATTTAGCGAATGGGAAGACCGCTTTCATGCCGCCGGATTAGATATGAGCTTTTATGCAAACCGCACGATCTCCGAAGGAGAGATTACACCTTGGGAGCATCTGGATTATGGTGTAAGCAAACAGTATTTAATAAATGAATATCATAAAGCATTGCAAGAAAAAGTTACACCTCCTTGCAACAAACAGTGCAGCGCTTGCGGCGCCAATAATTTAATGGGAGGAGGTGCTTGCGTTGCGTATTATCAGAGTAAGCTTTAAAAAGCAAAATGAGGCGGTTTATATTTCTCATTTAGACTTGCAACGTGTATTAACACGCGCTATTCGCCGCGCAAATGTGCCTGCATGGTATACTTTGGGGTTTAATCCGCATATTTATATCACATTTGCTCTGCCACTTTCATTGGGGCATAGCAGCTTGTGCGAAACCTTTGATTTTAAAACAGAAGCTGAAACTTTAGATAAAGACAGCTTGATAAAAGCCCTAAATGAAGCTTTGCCGCGTGGCATCGAAGTGTTTGATATAAAGGAATCTGAAATTGATGCTGCCAGCATTAAATACTGCAAATATGTAATTCAACTAGACGGTGACACAGAAAACTTGTTAAAGGCAGTAAAAGCTTTTGAAGCTGCTGACGAAGCTCTTGTGGAGAAGAAAACCAAAAAGGGTATTGCAAAAGTAAATTTGAAAGAGCATATTTCAAAAATTACTTGTAAGCCTACCCCAAACGGCATAAAAGCAGAGGTTTTGCTGCCGGCAGGAAACACCTTTACGTTAAACCCTGATTTGTTACTTGGATTTCTTTCTAAAAACTATAATATAGATTGTTCCACTGCAAAAGTTTGTCGTACACAGGTTTTAACAGATAAAATGCGTGTTTTTTCGTAAAATCCTTGCGTTTTTAATTACGGTATGCTACAATGTTTAGGCGTTAGTTACCGCTGGCACCATTCCAGCGAGGTTGATGCAAAGCATTAAAAGGACAGTCCGCTGCCGTTTTATCGGGTATGAATGTCACAAAAAAATGGAGGAAAAGAAAATGGACGCATTTGCAATTATGACCGAGGGTATGATTAAAACCGATAAACCCCAATTTGAAGTTGGTGACACTGTTCGTGTTTCCGTACGAATCAAAGAGGGCGACCGTGAGCGTTTACAGGCTTTTGAAGGTACTGTTATTGCTAAAAAACACGGCGGTGTAGCTGAGACATTTACAGTACGTCGTACTTCCTACGGCGTTGGCGTAGAGCGCGTATTTCCTGTAAACTCTCCTTTCGTTGAGAAAGTTGAGGTTATTCGTAAAGGTCGTGTTCGCCGCGCTAAACTGTTCTACCTCAGAAGCCGTACCGGTAAAGCTGCCAAGGTTAAAGAGCAGCTGTAATAATTTTTCAGGTAAAAGGGACAATGCAAATTGTCCCTTTTTTCTTTATATTTTTACACGAATACATAAAAGAAGGTGTTGTTATGCAGTATACTACAGAAAAGAATGAATCTGCTATTGAATGGCTGGAAGCCTTAGTTTTTGCACTGGGCTTTATGGTAATATTATTTACGTTTGTCTTTCGGGTAGTGGCCGTGTCGGGAGAATCAATGGTGCCAACGCTTAACCACAACGATCGACTTGTAATGCAAAGTATGTTTTATACACCTGGAAAAGGCGATGTGATAGTTGTAGACGGTTTTATTGCATACGGAGACCCTATTGTTAAGCGGGTAATCGGCACAGAGGGGGATACCGTTAATATTGATTTTGCAAGTGGCACCGTAACAGTAAATGGCATAGCTTTGGACGAACCCTATGTCTCTGCTCCAACTAACGGCAAAGGCGACATGAGTTTTCCGCTTACTGTACCCGAAGGTATGATTTTTGTTTTAGGTGATAACAGACCTTTTTCTTTGGACAGCAGAGACAGCCGTATTGGTTTTATAGATAATAGAGACGTTTTGGGAAAAGTATTAATACGAATTTACCCCTTTTCAGATTTTGGAGGCGTAGAATGAGCAACGAACTGGTAAACAGAAAAAATATACAATGGTTTCCGGGCCATATGATGAAAACCTTGCGCTTAATTGAAGCAGACATGAAAAATGTAGACGTTGTTTTGCAGCTTTTAGACGCACGCATACCCCATTCCAGCTTAAACCCCGAAATTTTGGCGCTTACAGCCAACAAGCCTACATTATATGTGCTTAACAAAGCTGACTTAGCAGACCCTGCTGTTACCGCTGCATGGAAGGATTACTTTAAAAATACCGGTGCAGGCTGTGTTGTAGTTAACAGCAAACAAAAAGGCTCTGCGAGTACTGTGAAAACAGAGATTGATACAGCTTTGGAAGAGCTTTTGCAAAGGCGTGCCAACAAGGGAATGGAAGGAGCCAAAATACGCGTAATGATTGTAGGGATACCCAACGTGGGAAAATCTACTTTTATTAACAATTTTGCAGGGGAAGTAAGAGCGAAAGCCGCAGACAAACCGGGTGTAACCCGCGGTAAGCAATGGATAGCGGTAGGAAAATATGATTTACTAGACATGCCCGGCGTTTTGTGGAAAAAATTTGATAACATAAAAACCGCCACCAATCTGGCATTTATTGGTTCCATTAAAGACGATATTTTAGATACGGAAGAAATTGCGATGAACTTATTGGGCGAGATGCGTGGGTTATACTTTGAGGCTCTAATAGAACGTTATAAGCTTACGCAGGCGGACAAAGATTTAGATGATTATGAACTTTTAGAGCAAATAGGCCGCAAGCGCGGTATGCTGATAAGCGGTGGTGAAGTAAACACAGAAAGAGCCTCAATTATGCTGCTAGACGAATTTCGAGGCAGCAAATTTGGACGTATTTCCTTGGAGCGACCGGAGGACGACTATGGAACTTCC
>JAQUTM010000200.1 GCA_028694405.1 Oscillospiraceae bacterium | reverse complement strand
GGCTGGGAGCCGGAGCGCTTGGCAGAGCTTGAAAAGACATTAGAGCTGTACAAAGCGGTAGACACCGAAAAGCTGCTGGAAAACTACAAATACTTTTTAGATGCAATTATCCCTGTATGTGAGGAAGTAGGCATGGTAATGGCATGTCATCCGGACGATCCGGGCTGGCCTATTTTCGGTTTACCGCGTGTGGCACATAACCAAGCGGGCTACGACAAAATTGTTGGGCTGCACGACAGCCCTGCCAACACCCTGTGTCTGTGCACAGGCTCCTTGGGTAGTAACGTAGAAAATGATGTGCCGGCTATGATTCGGCATTTTGGCAGCATGAACCGCATTGGCGCCATGCATGTGCGTAACATTAAGCATTTGGGCAGCGACCGCTGTTTCCGCGAAAGCGCACATTTGTCTGAGACAGGCGACTTAGATATGTATGCCATTATGAAAGCCATTTACGACACTTGCCCCGACACCTATGTGCGCCCGGACCACGGACGTATGATTTGGGACGAGGTAGGCCGTCCCGGCTACGGCTTGTATGACCGTGCTTTGGGCGCTTGCTATTTAAACGGTTTGTGGGAAGCGATTGTAAAACAACATCAGGCATAAGATAACACAAATATGCGCCGAGGCTAAACCAGTCTCGGCGCATTTTAAAGAAAGTATTTTTAGGAGGCATATATGTTAAACTTAAACGCGGCATCTGTAAAAGAAAAAGCAAACGAGTGGAGCGCAGTAAAGGTAGCTCTGCCAAAATTTGACTGGCAAGAGATGTCCGACTATACACATCAGCACCCTGTTTGGGTACACTTTGGCGCAGGCAATATTTTTCGTGGGTTTATCGCCTGTTTACAGCAAAACCTGTTAAACGAAGGGCTTGCAAAAAGCGGTATCATCGCGGCAGACACCTTTGACTATGACATCATTGACAAAATATACACACCCCATAACCACATGACCTTAAACGTAACCTTAAATGCAGACGGCACCACAAGCCGCGAAATTATCGCCAGCATTGCAGAGGGCCTGCGCGCAGACAGTACAGACGCAGCACAGATGAGCCGTTTAAAAGAAATTTTTGTCAATCCCGAGCTGCAAATGGTTAGCTTTACCATTACCGAAAAAGGGTATGCGCTGGGCAATATGGCAGGCGAGCTGATGCCTGTTGTAGCAGCTGATATGCAAGATGGCCCCGCCAAAGCACGCCACGCAATGAGCATGGTTACGGCACTGATGTGGGAGCGCTACCAAGCCTGCAAAGCACCCATTGCTCTGGTGAGCATGGATAACTGCAGCCACAACGGTGAGAAGCTGCAAAACAGTGTACTTGCCATTGCAAAGGCGTGGAAAGAAAACGGATTTGTAGACGAGGGCTTTTTGGCCTATCTCTCTGACGAAAAACAAGTTTCTTTCCCCTGGAGCATGATTGATAAAATTACACCGCGTCCGCATCAAATGGTACAAGACAGCTTAACAGCAGACGGCATTGCCGATATGGAGCCCATTGTTACAGGCAAAAACACCTTTATTGCACCTTTTGTAAATGCCGAGCGTCCCCAGTACCTTGTTGTAGAGGATAAATTTCCAAACGGACGTCCTGCTTTAGAAAAAGCCGGTGTTTATCTGACAGACCGTGACACGGTAAACAACACCGAAAAGATGAAAGTTACCACCTGCTTAAATCCCTTGCATACTGCAATGAGTGTGTTTGGCTGTATGCTGGGCTACACTTTAATTTGTGAAGAGATGAAAGACAGTGACATTGTGGCACTGATTAAACGTCTTGGCTATGTAGAGGGCTTGCCTGTTGTAGTAGACCCCAAAATTTTAAGCCCGAAAGCTTTTATTGATGAGGTTGTAGAGCAGCGCTTGCCAAACCCCTTTATGCCTGATGCACCCCAGCGTATTGCCACAGACACAAGCCAAAAGGTGGGTATTCGTTTTGGCGAAACCATTAAAAGCTATCTTGCAGCAGGCAAACCTGTTACAGATTTAATCAGCGTACCTTTGGCTTTGGCAGGTTGGCTGCGCTATTTACTGGCAGTAGATGACAACGGTCAGCCTATGGAAGTGAGCAGCGACCCCATGAAAGAGGAGCTGCAGGCAAAGCTTGCAGGTATTGTGGTTGGCAAACCCGAAACCTACAACGGACAGCTGAAAGAAATTCTTTCTAACGCTGTTATTTTTGGCACAGACCTTGTAAAAGCGGGCCTTGCAGACAAAATTGAAGCTATGTTCTGCGATATGCTTGCAGGAAACGGTGCTGTTCGCGCTACCCTTCAAAAGTATTTGGCGTAATTTATAAATTGTTAAAGGCTTGTTGTCTTGCACGACTGTGCTATGCAGCAAGCCTTTATCCATTAAATAGAAAAAAATTTTATAAGGGGGACAAAAATGCAAGAGCCTGTATTACACCAGAAAACTTTGCACAACCGTGTGTTAGAAAGTGGAAGTGAAACCTTTAACACGCAGCTTTTATATTTTACAACCTCTTCTTTAAGTGCCAACGATCGCTATTTATATATGATTTGCGATTGTAAAAAAAGCCCAAACGTGGTGGTAAAAGACTTACAAACAGGACACCATACAATATTAACGCAGAATAAAAACGGCGTTTTAAAAAGCTATGTATATTTTGACAAAGACCCGCAAAAAGGTTTAAGCAAAGCCAGTGTGGCATTAGACGCCAACCGCAACATAGTATATTTTATACAAGATAATACTATTTGTAAAGTAGACTTGCTTGGAAATATCACTTCTTTAGCACCACTTCCAGCTAATCGCATTACAGCATTTACGCACGTTAGTGCAGACGGCAACTATCTGTGCGTCCCTATGACAGATGCCCGTGCGTTGGAGTATGACCCGGAAACACAAGGTGAGGGGCTGGACAGAAGGCCTGTTTACAACATAGATAAACGCGTGCAGGACGAAAATCTTTCCAGTTATCTGTGCGTTTATAACACAAAAACAGGCGTTTTGGAATATGAAAAAAAGGTGCCGCGCTGTTGGATTACCCATGTGCAGTTTCATCCGCTTAACAACAATATCATTCTGTACAATCACGAATGGAGCAGCTTCGATTGCGGGGTGCGCCGTATGTGGCTATATAACCACGCAGATGATACGCTAAAGCAGGTGCGCACAGAGGGGAAAAACGAAGATAGTGCCTGTGGCTTTGCACGCACAGCGGAAGATTGGGTATGTCACGAAATGTGGAGTGATGACGGCGCATACATTATTTATCACGGTGGTTTTGCAAACGGGCCTGCCATGGTGGGACGTGTGGAAGTAAAAACAGGCATTTGTACCGAAATTGCTTTGCCCAAGGATTACGATGCATATGGCCATTTTACCATAAATCATGGGGGAGATTTGGTTTGTGACGGCTATTTTAAATATCCGTGGGAGATAAAAAAAGTGTGGCAGAACAGCACGGATAATGGTCCTGACCCACATAAAAAAGACGCAGAATATATTTGCCGTGTAACAGCAGATTGGGAAAAAGGCATCTTAAACTGGCAGCCGCTGTGCAAACACGAAAGCGACTGGTTGGGCCAAGACGCTCACCCGCACCCCATCTATAATCATCAAGGCAGTCGTGTGTTTTTTTCCTCTCGTAACAGCCAAATGGTTAAAGTATATTCTGTGGCGGTAAAAGAATAATTTGTGTATTATTTATGTTATCTGTACCTGTCAGTACGTTTCA
>JAQUTM010000199.1 GCA_028694405.1 Oscillospiraceae bacterium | reverse complement strand
GCTGTAAACCAAGCGGTAAAAGCCTTAATTGACAGCGGTAAAGCAGCAGAAATTTCCAATACATGGTTTGGCGCAGATATTGTTGTAAAATAATTTTAAGTTAAATTTTAATTTAAAAGGATAAAACCGGAGCGGTATATACTGCCCCGGTTTTGTGTGTTCAAATTTAAAGGAGCATTATTTATATGGATATAACCTACATACAAACCTTAATGCCTACGTTATGGGCGGGTACATTGCAAACAATTAAGCTTTTTGTGCTAACGCTGCTGTTTTCTTTGCCGTTAGGTTTGCCTTTTGCAATCGGTTCTATCAGCCGTGTGTGGCCAATAAAAATTTTATCAAAAACCTATGTGTGGATTTTCCGAGGCACGCCGTTAATGCTGCAGTTATTCTTTATATACTTTGGATTACCTGCCTTTGGCATAAAGCTGGATAGAGAAACCGCAGCCATAGTAACCTTTGTTTTAAACTATGCGGCTTATTTTGCAGAGATATACCGTGCCGGTATCCAGTCTATAGATAAAGGCCAGCATGAGGCTGCTAAAACATTAGGTTTTACCCCTTGGCAAACGATGCGCATTATTATTATTCCCCAGACAATTAAACGAATTATTCCACCTATTTCAAATGAGGCAATTACCCTTGTAAAGGATACTGCACTTGTTACAGCTATAGGCGTAGCCGAACTTTTAAAAGCAGCCAAAGATGCGGTAAACAGAGATGTAAATATAACCGCATATTTTTTAGCGGCAGTTATCTATTTGGCACTAACCTTTTTGCTTACAATGCTTTCACAAAAATTGGAACAACGCTATTCGCGGCACGAGAAACAGGAGGTGTAAAAAATGCCTGTATTACAAATTGAACATGTAAAGAAAAAATACGGCGATTTTACAGCGCTGAATGACGTTTCACTTACCATTGAAAAAGGCGAGGCGGTAGCGATTATCGGCTCTTCCGGCAGTGGTAAATCTACTTTGTTACGCTGTGTAAATAACTTGGAGAAAATTAGCAGCGGCACTATAAAAATAAATAATGAAACCTTGGTACAGACCGTTGAAAATAAAGCGGTATACCCGCCCGACAAGGAAATACGCCGTATTTGTATGAAAACAGCTATGGTTTTTCAGCATTTTAATTTGTTTCCGCATTTAACTTGCTTGGAAAATATTACGGTTGCACCCACCCACATACTGGGTAAAGAAAAAACGGTAGCTCAAATGCAGGCGAAAGAGCTATTGGAAATGGTGGGGTTAACACATAAAGCAGATAGCTATCCGGCGCAACTGTCGGGGGGACAACAGCAGCGCATTGCCATTGCGCGTGCTTTAGCCATAGAACCCGAGATTATGCTGTTTGATGAGCCCACAAGTGCCTTAGACCCTGAGATTACCAGTGAGGTAATCAATGTAATCCAGCGGCTTGCACAGCAGCATATGACCATGTTGATTGTAACCCATGACATGCGTTTTGCCAAGGATTCTGCCAGCAGGGTGATATATATGGACGAAGGAAAAATTGTAGAAGAAAATGTGCCGGAAAAATTGTTTGCCAATCCGGAGAGTTTGCGTTTACAGGAATTTTTGAAGTCTATTCGATAATAAAACAGAAAAAAGATGCCCACTCAAAATAAAGTTGAGTGGGCATCTTTTGCGCTGTTAAATGTTATTTATTAAAAGGGGAAGGTAATGCTGTTATTTATTCATCGCAGCCGCAGGGAGATGTGGGAACTGTTGTAATACTGCTGAACATGTTGTCGGAAATGTATTCCAATTTATCTTTTAGCATATCCTCTAACGAAGCAATGCTGCTGACTGTGTTTCGTACCGAGTCATTAACGTCTAACAGGTCGGTAACGGTAACGTCTTCCATAGCAACAACACGCTGAATTTTTTCACCCTCGGCGTTTAAAATGTGGCTTAAAGCCGCTTCTTCCAAAGCAATACTTTCTACAAGGTCACTAATTGCCTGAGACATTGGTACAGGCCGGCAGTGCATAGAAATAACAGGCATAGACATGGTGGAGTTCCTCCTAGTAAATTATTATCACGGGACATTGTGATTAATCCAGTGTATGAAACCATATTTAAAAATGTTAAAGCTGCCGCAGCTAAAATTAGCATTACGGCAGCTTTTTTTAAAAAAATTTTACAGTTATGTGTTTTCCCATATCTTCTAACGAATGGGCAAGTTCATCAATCAATTTAATCTTAATGCCAAAGTTAATGGGAAGATTGGGGTTTTGGTGGGCAGGATTAATCGCTTTACCTACAAAAAAGTTAATGTCGGTAGCGTATTCAAATAAAAGTTGGGCAATTAGTGAGGCACCGTCTTTTTGGTAACTCCATTCGGCGCTAAAATCTGTTCCGCTAACAAAGCTGCGCGCATATTCCACTACGCGGCTTATTGTTATTACACCTTCTGTCACAAGGTCAATGCCTTCTACACGGGCGATAGGCGGGATAGATGGGTCAATATAATCTAGTGTAGTACGAATGGGCTTACCCAGATAATTTGCGGCAATAGTAGAGGTAGTACCTCCGCATACAATGCGCTTTCCCTCTTTTTCAAAAAACTGGTTCATCATCGTTTCGCAGTCATCAGGATTAGAAGGAGGACCGATTAAAAGATTTACAGGACGGCGCTTACGAATGCGAACCGCTGCAACGGTTGTGTCATCGCCGGGTTCTCCTCCGTACAGACGATTGCACTCTTCTACAATAAGAGAACTAATCATTTTAGCCGACATGGTGCGGTCATAAAAGCTCTCTGCAAATTCAATAATGTTTTCACGCTGCCAGCCAAAATTCATGCTTTTGCCAACACCTGCCCAGATTGCACCATCGCTCATGGCGATAAAAACGTCGTCGAGCTGTAAGGCTATTTTACTCTCATAAATTTTTTTGCCCTCAATTTCTCTGCAAGTGGAGGGATAATCAGTGTTAATGCCTGCGCGCAACAAAATTACATGAGGATTATCAAACTGAATGATTTCGGCAAACTCGTTGTTTGTGATGCGAATAATGGTAAAAGTAGAGTAGGCAATTTGCCGTGTGTTACAAACAGGAAGTGTTTTTGCAATGGTTTCCACGCAATCTTCAATAGGTAAACCTGCCGCCATCATTGTACAAATAATTTTACTGGTAAGTGTAGAAAGAATATTGGCCTTTACACCGCTGCCAAGTCCATCTGCCAAAACCAAAGTTGTACATTTTTCCTCGCTTCGACCAATAATTTCAACGCGGTCTCCGCATAATTGCTCTAAATTTTTGTTTATACTTACATAGCCGGTGTCAGTCCATAAATTGTTCATGTGCGTTCACGTCCCTTTATTTTTCAAGCGTATTTTTAAGCTGTGTAAGCGCTATCTTGGTCTCTGCAGTCGTTTCGCCTAAAAGAGAAGCAATCTCTTGTACTACGCGCATTTGCTTCTCAATAACGGCGTTTGTTATCTCCACTGTTTTACTGCGCATTTCAGCGCGCTCGGCCGCTTGTTGTTCGTGTGCGGTTATGTCACGCATAAAGCTGTAAAGCATGCGGTACTCTTTATCATAGATAATAGTTTCTGCAACATATTTATCATATTCAGCCAAATAATGTTTGCATTCTTTTACACTTTGACCTACTGTAATAGCAGAGAGATAGTCGGTGGGATTTAATATATTTACAATCGGCTGACCGATAATTTCCTCCGGGCCTTTTAAGCGAAACATACTGCAGGCA
>JAQUTM010000198.1 GCA_028694405.1 Oscillospiraceae bacterium | reverse complement strand
TTTCTAAGCTGCCTGTGCGGCAGTTAACTAACAGAAGGAACGCTTGCCGACTCAATACCATTTCTAAGCTGCCTGTGCGGCAGTTAACTTTCCACGGCCCGAAGCTGGCCGCCTTACTCTTTTCTAAGCTGCCTGTGCGGCAGTTAACCTTCTTTGATCTCCGAAGCCTTTTCCGTTATATTTCTAAGCTGCCTGTGCGGCAGTTAACGGCCACCGGGTAAACAAGGTGGCGAACCCAGATTTCTAAGCTGCCTGTGCGGCAGTTAACTCATTGTCTTTTAAATTACAGGCAAGCGTTCATTTCTAAGCTGCCTGTGCGGCAGTTAACATGTAGCGTTGCCAGGATATTTATTATGTGATTTTCTAAGCTGCCTGTGCGGCAGTTAACTAACGACTGGAGCAGTAGCACTAACGTTAATCTTTCTAAGCTGCCTGTGCGGCAGTTAACGTATTAGCATTGAATCGGCGCGTGATGAATCTTTTCTAAGCTGCCTGTGCGGCAGTTAACGAACGGAGGATCAACAGGGCAAAGCGCCACTTTTTCTAAGCTGCCTGTGCGGCAGTTAACGGCGTTCAGAGCGTAACAATGCAAAAGTCGGATTTCTAAGCTGCCTGTGCGGCAGTTAACACAAAAGATAATTCAGTTACGCGAACGATAACTTTCTAAGCTGCCTGTGCGGCAGTTAACTTCCAACAATTTCTTTAGCGTCGCCAAACCGTTTTCTAAGCTGCCTGTGCGGCAGTTAACTCGACGAAAATACCGTTCAAATGAATATTGCATTTCTAAGCTGCCTGTGCGGCAGTTAACCATATTCTACTTTATTTCTTGATTGCTCAATATTTCTAAGCTGCCTGTGCGGCAGTTAACCTGGCGTAAGTCTCGCTGCGGATTTGAACGGATTTCTAAGCTGCCTGTGCGGCAGTTAACGCGCCAGTAAAAACGAAAGAGGGCCGTCTTTCTTTCTAAGCTGCCTGTGCGGCAGTTAACGGCGCTGGCTTGGCAGGCTTTCTCGGCACTACTTTCTAAGCTGCCTGTGCGGCAGTTAACTTTGCGCCGGCGCAGATGAAACATTAACAACGTTTCTAAGCTGCCTGTGCGGCAGTTAACATTTCGGGGGCTTCTAACGGGTACATTTATACATTTCTAAGCTGCCTGTGCGGCAGTTAACCGTTGCTTTTGCTTTACACAGCAGTTTTTTTTTTTCTAAGCTGCCTGTGCGGCAGTTAACTAGAAGGCTAATAAGTGGCGAATGGGGGTCTTTTTCTAAGCTGCCTGTGCGGCAGTTAACTAGCAAGGCCGCCGAGGGCAAGAACTGTGCCCTTTCTAAGCTGCCTGTGCGGCAGTTAACGACACCAACGCTGACATCGTTTTCCGATAACGTTTCTAAGCTGCCTGTGCGGCAGTTAACAAGTGCACTTTATCCCAGCTGTTGCCGGTTCATTTCTAAGCTGCCTGTGCGGCAGTTAACCAATGAATGTATGCTTGAGATATAAGCCTTTTTTTCTAAGCTGCCTGTGCGGCAGTTAACATAGTAAGTTTAGAGCCGCGAGGTCGATAAGATTTCTAAGCTGCCTGTGCGGCAGTTAACATCTCACAAGGCCCGATTGTTGGTCTTGTCAATTTTCTAAGCTGCCTGTGCGGCAGTTAACAACTTCAAACCAGTCGGCACGCGGGTTGTTTGTTTCTAAGCTGCCTGTGCGGCAGTTAACCGTTTCCGAGCGGCTCAATGCCAGCCCCGACATTTCTAAGCTGCCTGTGCGGCAGTTAACGCAATACTTTACGACCCTGATAAATACGATAATTTCTAAGCTGCCTGTGCGGCAGTTAACAAAAATGCGGTTTAACGAAAGTAGACCTTACATTTCTAAGCTGCCTGTGCGGCAGTTAACCTTTTGCCGAGACCAAGTTCAATTTATATAGATTTCTAAGCTGCCTGTGCGGCAGTTAACAAGCAAAGTGTTTTAATATGCTCGTATCCGACTTTCTAAGCTGCCTGTGCGGCAGTTAACGAATCTTTCAATCCTGATTCTACTACGCCGGCTTTCTAAGCTGCCTGTGCGGCAGTTAACGTCATACCGTTGCTCGCGTTAGTTGGAACAACTTTCTAAGCTGCCTGTGCGGCAGTTAACTCATTTTTAATGGAAATAAAAGTGTATTTATTTTTCTAAGCTGCCTGTGCGGCAGTTAACTTGATTCAGTCGGAAGCTGTGATTACAAACAATTTCTAAGCTGCCTGTGCGGCAGTTAACATATCAAAGCATATATAGTGACTATTATAGCGTTTCTAAGCTGCCTGTGCGGCAGTTAACACTTTCTAAGCGCTGACGATGCTTGCGATGCATTTCTAAGCTGCCTGTGCGGCAGTTAACCGAAAGTTGAGCTGAAGAAATGAATATAAACTTTTCTAAGCTGCCTGTGCGGCAGTTAACGCTTTATACAAGCTTGTTTTTGAAGGCGTCGATTTCTAAGCTGCCTGTGCGGCAGTTAACTATATGGCCGCCAAACCGCAACAAGACGGCTGTTTCTAAGCTGCCTGTGCGGCAGTTAACGCTTCTTTGGCTATTGATATTGAAAGCGTTTTTTTCTAAGCTGCCTGTGCGGCAGTTAACACGCGCTTGCCAGCGTCTTCATTTTGCTCTTTTTTCTAAGCTGCCTGTGCGGCAGTTAACGTAACGTTGTTGCAATGGGCGCAGACAAATGTTTTCTAAGCTGCCTGTGCGGCAGTTAACTGAGCCAGAGGACTCCTGAACATAATGGACAATTTCTAAGCTGCCTGTGCGGCAGTTAACTTGCCCGCTTTGCACGATAGAAGATTGAAAGTTTTCTAAGCTGCCTGTGCGGCAGTTAACATTCACAATCGGGCTGGACTAAGGAATTGTTGTTTCTAAGCTGCCTGTGCGGCAGTTAACAATCCATTACAATTTTAAAATACGGTCTTAATTTTCTAAGCTGCCTGTGCGGCAGTTAACAATTAACTGGGTCGAACGCCTCGCTTTATGCGTTTCTAAGCTGCCTGTGCGGCAGTTAACTACATTCACATCACAGCTGACATCAGATACTATTTCTAAGCTGCCTGTGCGGCAGTTAACGCAAGAATAGCCCGCTTTTAATCGGGTTTGGATTTCTAAGCTGCCTGTGCGGCAGTTAACGAGTTGGCGAAAGCTGCCGCAGTAGATGAGCTTTTCTAAGCTGCCTGTGCGGCAGTTAACGTAAGGATTGATAATTCGGCACTTGATGTTATTTTCTAAGCTGCCTGTGCGGCAGTTAACTATATTTTTCAACAAACTTTAACAGTCTTCTCTTTCTAAGCTGCCTGTGCGGCAGTTAACTGAATCGGAATTGATTTAAGGATAAAACACTATTTCTAAGCTGCCTGTGCGGCAGTTAACTTATAAAAGAGGGCTATCATAACACATATGATTTTCTAAGCTGCCTGTGCGGCAGTTAACACGTTACTTATTTTACACCAAACTGCTATGAATTTCTAAGCTGCCTGTGCGGCAGTTAACGGTTGTATTCGCTCATTAAAGCTGATTTTGCATTTCTAAGCTGCCTGTGCGGCAGTTAACTTTCCTGAATCGGATCTTCGTTGTTTTTTACCTTTCTAAGCTGCCTGTGCGGCAGTTAACAAAATAAGTAACGTAACCGTTTTTCAATTTGTTTTCTAAGCTGCCTGTGCGGCAGTTAACTAAAATTGTAGCAAGCGAATGGGATAATCAGTTTTCTAAGCTGCCTGTGCGGCAGTTAAC
>JAQUTM010000197.1 GCA_028694405.1 Oscillospiraceae bacterium | reverse complement strand
GGTTTACGCTTTGGCACAAAGCGGTGCTGCACTTTCTAAAAAAGATACAGCAAAAGCAGTTAAGGTATTGGAAATGGCTGCAAAAACCGGTAACCCCGTGGTTACATTTTATGATTCAATCGGTTCCGATTTGACCGAAGGTTTGGCTGCGCTTACAGGTGCAAGTGAGGTTGCAGGCGCAGTTGCAAAATTGTCCGGCGTAGTACCCCAAATTGCAGTAGTAACAGGCGTGTGCGGCGGCGTTGCAGCTTTGGCAGCAACAAGCGCAGACGTTTGCATTGCAACAAAAGGCTGCGAGTTGTTCTTTACTCCTCCCTTTACAGCAGAGGCCGCAGGCGACAAAGTTACCGGCGCAGGCACAGCCGAAAAAGCTGCAGAGGCAGGTGTTGCACACATTGTCGCTGAGGATTTAGAAGAGGCTGTTGCAGCTGCCGCCAAATTGGTAGCTGTTTTGCCCGCAAACAATCTTACAGGTACAGGCTGCTACCAGTTTGATGCCCCTACAGCAGCTTTAAACATGGCAAAATACACAGGCAAAGATGCTGCTACCGCTATTGTTGACGGTGACAGTGCCGTTGAGCTTTGGGCAGACTTTGGCACAGGCGCTTACACCGCCATTGCTACCGTAGCCGGCGAGGTTACAGGTGTTGTTGCTACAGAGGGCGCAGACAAAAATCTGTGCAAAACAACGGTTTCTAAAGTGAGCCGTTTTGTTCGTCTGTGTGACGCTTTCGGTATTCCTGTAGTTAGCATTGTAAATACAAAAGGCTTTGTAAAATCTACCACAGAGGATATTGCAGGCGGCGTACGCCAAGCTGCTCGTTTGATGGCTACTTATGCAGATGCAACAACTGCAAAGGTTTGCTTGGTTACAGGCAACGCTGTTGGTGCCGTATACACAGCTTTTGCAAACAGTGATGTTACCATCGCACTTGATACAGCCGTAGTTGCCCCTGTTGAGCCTACCGCAGCCGCTACTGTATTGTACAAAGAAGAATTGGCAGACAGCAAAGACTTGGATAAAGACACTGCCGCTTTGGCAAAACGTTATATTGCCGAGGTTGCAGGTGCAGATGCCTTGCTTGCCGCTGGCGTTGCAGATATGACAGCTACAGCAGCTACTGCACGCGGCACCGTTATTGCAGCCTTGAATATGCTGGCTACAAAACGTGTACAGCGTATGCCTAAAAAACACGGCAATATGGCTTTGTAATTTATAAAAACGGTGGGTTATTATAACCCGAACCAAACTCAAATAAGGAGAATATAACTATGAAATATTTTACAATTACCGTTAACGGTACTCCCTATAGCGTAAGCTGTGAAGAAGTAGCAGCAGGCACAGCTCCTGTTGCTGCTCCGGCTCCCGTAGCTGCACCTGCTGCAGCACCCGCTCCTGCCGCTGCACCTGCTGCCGCTCCCGCTGCTGCACCTGCTGCAGGCGCAACAACTGTAAATGCTCCTATGCCCGGCAATATCTTGGATATTAAAGTAAATGCAGGCGCAAGCGTAAAAGCCGGCGATGTTTTAGTAGTGCTTGAGGCCATGAAAATGGAGAACGACATTGTTGCTCCTGTTGACGGCACCGTTGCTTCCATTAACGTAAACAAAGGCGATGTAGTAAACGCCGGTGACGTTTTGGTTTCCTTGAACTAAATTTTTGAATTGTTGAGGTGATACTTTTGTCTAAAGTTAAAATTACAGAGGTAGCGCTGCGCGATGCTCATCAGAGCCTAATTGCCACTCGTATGACTATGGATGAGATGCGTCCCATCTTAAAAGCCATGGACGAGGTTGGTTACTATTCTCTGGAGTGCTGGGGCGGTGCCACATTTGATGCTTGCATTCGTTTCTTAGATGAAGACCCATGGGACCGCTTGCGTATTATGCGCAAAGAGTGCCCCAATACCAAACTGCAAATGCTGTTCCGTGGCCAAAATATGTTGGGCTACCGTCCTTATGCTGATGACGCAGTTGAGTATTTTGTAAAAAAATCCGTTGAAAACGGTATCGATATTTTGCGTATTTTTGACGCATTGAACGACCCCCGCAACTTGGAAACAGCGATTAAATCTGCCATTAACGAAAAAGCTCATGTACAAGCTTGCATCAGCTATACTTTAAGCCCTGTACATGACAATGCTTACTTTGCAAACTATGCCAAAACCTTGGAGAACATGGGTGCACACAGCATTTGTATTAAAGATATGGCCGGTTTGCTGACCCCAACCTCTACCGCAGAGCTTGTAAAAACTTTAAAATCCAGCATTAAAATTCCTGTTGACATTCACTCTCACTACACTTCCGGTCTTGCTTCTATGAGCATCTTGAAAGGTATTGAGGCTGGCGCTGATATTGTAGATACTGCTATCAGCCCTTTGTCTTTGGGTACTTCTCATATGCCTACCGAGAGCTTGGTTGCTACTTTGCAGGGTACCGAGTATGATACCGGTTTAGACTTGAAAAAATTGGACATTGTGCGTGCACACTTTGCAAAATTGCGTGAAAAATACTTGGCAAGCGGCCAGCTAAGCCCCAAAATGCTTGGCGTTGACGCAAACACCTTGCTTTACCAAGTGCCCGGCGGCATGTTGAGCAACTTGCTTGGCCAGTTGAAAGACGCAGGCAAAGAAGACCAGTTGGAAGACGTATTGAAAGAAATTCCCAACGTGCGTAAAGATTCCGGTTATCCTCCATTGGTAACACCCACCAGCCAGATTGTTGGTACACAAGCTGTATTTAACGTAATTATGGGCGAGCGCTACAAAATTGTTACCAAAGAGTTTAAAGCTATGGTACAAGGTCAATACGGTAAAACACCTGCCCCTATTGACCCTGCTTTCCAAAAGAAAATTTGCGGCGACGCAGAGCCTATCACTTGCCGCTTTGCAGATACACTTGCTCCCGAAATGGATAAATTGCGTGAGGAAGCTGCAAAATACGTTCGTCAAGAGGAAGATGTGCTTACCTATGCAATGTTCCCACAGGTTGCACCTAAATTCTTTGAAAAACGCAACAACAAAATTGTTGGCGTAGACGGCGACCATGCGGATGTTGAGAAAAAAACACATATTGTTTAAACAAAGCGTTTAAATTATAAAAGTAAGGGCCACTCTAAGAGTATATCTGGAGTGGCCTTTTTGCGTAAAAAATATAACAGCCTAAAAGCGTAAAAACGAATAGCTTTCATTTGCTTAAAAATGCGTCGTTTTGTTTGATTTTTTACTGTGTTGCCAATCGCCTTTTATTGACATTGCGCCTTGTGAAGTGTACAATTATAAAGAATATATATCATGAGTTTCTTTGCGTTTTTATAAAAATTTAAAAGCTAGGCGGGTAAAAAAATGGTACTAAGCATGACAGGCTACGGCAGAGCAGAAGAGGTTTTAAACGGCAGAGACATTACTATAGAGATTAAAAGTGTAAACCATCGCTATTTTGAATACAACAGTCGTATGCCGCGCGCTTATGGCTATGTAGATGACCGCATTAAAAAACAACTTGGTGCTGCAATCAGCCGTGGCAAGGTGGAAGTTGGGCTACAGGTACAGAACATCAGTGCCGAGGACACCACCGTAAGCGTAAACATGGATTTGGCACGCGGATATTTGGCTGCCATGCAAACTATGGCTGCGCAGCTTGGGATTAAAGACGATGTTACGGCAAACAGCATGGCGCGCTTTAGCGATATTTTTGCCACACGCAAAAATGAGCAGGACGAGGAACTGATTTGGCAGGACATTCAAAGCGTGTTAAATGAA
>JAQUTM010000196.1 GCA_028694405.1 Oscillospiraceae bacterium | reverse complement strand
CGCTGCCTCTGTTTTTTAAATAATTGATAAAACGCCCACTTGCTGTGTTTGCGACTTTATTTTTGCTAACACAGCTTTTGGCTACAAAAATACCGCCAACAGCTGTAAAGCCGCTAGCGGTATTTTTTATTATAGCAATAATTGCAGTTTTTTTAAAAAATAAAAAATGTAAAACATCTCATTTTGTGGCGCTGTTGGGTATAGGAATAGGACTTGTATGGTTTTGGCTGTACACGCTCTTTTTTATTACGCCTCTTGGCCTACTGGTAAGTGAGCAATTACATACCATTGATGCAGTAGTATTAGATATAGAGAGCGGCTATACTGATGAACTGAGAAAAGGCACACTGCAAGTTATTGCTGTAGACGGAGAAGTATGCAAGCACCCTTTTAAAACTGTGTCTTACAATATGGAAGATGCAGAAATCGGAGACAAAATTAAAATGCGGGTGCAGTTTGAAAATTTAACCCAGCAGGAAATGAAAAGCTATAATTACAGCCAAAGGGTATATATAACGGCAGATGCGTGTTCAACAGTAGAGATAATGGGACACAAAGATACTTTGGCTGTTTTTGGAAAAAAGCTGCAAAAGCAAATTACGGTGGCGCTTAGCTTTTATATGCCAAAAGCAGAAGCGGGTGTAGTTGCCGCAATTCTCACAGGTGACAGGTCAAATTTATCTAAAGCGACCTACGAAAACTTTCAAAAAGCGGGCATTGCACATTTATTGGTGGTATCGGGATTCCATTTGTCTTTGATTGCGGCAACGGTGTACAGCGCTGTAAAAAAACTTTTTAGTAAATTTAGTATACGAGAGTATGCGGCTGTAAGTGCAGCACTGTGCGCTGTTGTGGTTTATGCCGCGGTTGTGGGGTTTACCGCTTCGGTTATACGGGCAGGCATAATGGTGGGCGTCTATTTTTTTGCTAAGCTATTGGGCCGCCACTCAGACGGCGTTACCGCCTTGGGGCTTGCAGCCGTTGTTATTGCAGGATATAATCCTTATATTGTAAACAGCGCGGGTTTTTGGCTGTCGTTTTTGTCTACACTCGGCGTTATTTTATTTTCTAAATGGCACGGCGCACATAAGGCACAGTGCCAACTAAAAGGCAAAAAGTATTACTTTGCTTACAGAGCAGCAGAGCGTCTTGGTACGCCTTTGTCGGCTACGCTGGCAACCTTGCCTGTTATACTGGCGATTGGTGGAGGGTTTTCTGCTTTTGGCGTTTTTGCAAATATGCTTGCGGCAATACTTGTCACTTATATTTTAAACGCCGGTATGCTGGTAATAATTATTTATTTCGTTTTTAAAATTAAGGTGCTAACAGCGGCCATAGCTTTTATTGCAGTTGTCTTTACAAAAGGTTTGCTTGAGATAGCCAAGGGCTTTGCCGCCTTACCGGGATATATCTACATAGGTGGGACAGCTACTTTTATATTATGCCTAGGTGTATACGCTTTGCTTATTATGGGAATAAAATATGGTGCAATAAAAAAGTATGCTGCTTACGCGGGTATACTATTGGCGCTGGGCTGTACGTTAAATGCGGCTTTGGTGTATAACACGGTAACAGTAGCAATGGTTGGACAGACCCAAAACCCGGCAGTGGTGATTATACAAAATAAGCAAGCGGCCGTGCTTTATCGGGGCGCAGATAAAAATGCCGCTGCTGTAGCCAATTACCTGTTGACACATAATATTTCTGAAGTGGAGTGGCTGGCGGATTTGCGTACTGAGGGTACAAGCGCAGATTATGAAGACTTTTTGCAGCCAAAATATAAAATAGAAGTCGAGCATGAAGTTGTAAATGCTCAGACAATTTCGTTGTTTCATGATATAATAATTACCATACAGCATCAAAAACAGGGAAATGCGGCATGTATTGATATAAGCGGCTATAAAATGGTTTTAACGGCAGGCACAACAAATCTTAGTGCTTCGCCGCCAATTAATCTGTTTTTTGCAGGGACAGGAAGAGCAGATGAACTGCAAGCCGAAAAGATAATTGCCCGCACAAAGTGGAAATGGCTGGACGAGCCGCAATATGCCGCCGTGCTTTTTAAAAGTGCGGGGACACCGCAGATATGGGTGCGTGGCGGAAAAGCAATCGTGATGAAAGAGGTAGAAGAATGGTTTTAAACGAACAAAAGTTGAAGACAGCACTTGAAACCATATCGAGTATAACAGCTTTGTACTTGTTTTCTACAGAGGAATATTTGGTACGTCATTATGCAGAAAAGGCATTGGCTCAGTTAACCGGTGAAGATGCGGAATTTACCCGCATAGACGGACCCGTACCTACCATAGAAGAGATAACTATGGCGGCGGGTACTATTTCTTTTTTTACCACAAGGCGTGTTATTTACCTGTGTAATACAGACCTTGCCGCAATGGCAGAAAAAGATGTTTCGGCTTTGTGCGATGTTATCCGCAGCAGTGAAAACTCGGTGTTTGTAATTACTACTATTTTAAAGGACGAAAAAGCTGCCACAACAAAAAAAGTAAAACAGCTGATTACAGCAGTTGAGGAGAACGGATATGCAGCTCAACTGGCTAAGCCACAACCTCGAGATATCCGTCTTTTTTTAAACCAGTGTGCTGCTGCAAATGAGGTTGCCTTTGCACCCAAAGCGGCAGATGCGTTACAAGAGCGCTGCGGCGATAATATGTTTTTGCTGGAAAATGAAATTGCAAAATTAGCTGCCGCTTGCGGATACAGTGAAATTAGCGCCGAGCTGGTGTCTAAAATGGGAACCCATACGGTAGAGGCAGACGTATTTGAAATGACCAATGCACTGTTGGCTAAAAACACGAAGCGTGTGTTTAACAAGCTGCAAGAGTTGCTTTACTTGCAAAACGAGCCTATTGCGATAGCAGCGGCTATGAGCAGCAGCTTTATAGATGTCTACCGCGTAAAAGCGGCAGGGGCAAAAGGCGTAAGCTATCAAGCGGTACACAAGGAAATGGGGTATAAGGGGAGCGATTACCGTTTAAAAAAAGCGGCAGAGAACGCCAGAGGCTATACCTTATTACAGCTGGAGCGGATATTGCAAATTTTGTTAAAGCTGGATATTTCCATGAAAAGCAGCGGCGTAAACAATGAACTTTTGTTACAGGCTGCTTTGGGTGAAATTTTATTGATAACAAGAAGGTGAGCAAAATTATTCGTATAGAAGAAGTGATAATAGTAGAGGGTCGCTATGATGCCTGTAAACTTGCCAATATTGTTGACGGGCTTGTTATTACCACAGATGGTTTTGATATTTTTTCAAATGAGGAAAAAAAGGAACTGATAAAAACGTTGGGAAAAAAGCGGGGCTTGCTGGTGTTAACCGATAGCGATGCCGCAGGTTTTCGTATACGCAATTATATTAACAATATTGCAACAGGAATTTCAGTAAAAAACGTTTATATTCCAAGTATACCGGGGAAAGAAAGCCGAAAAGCGGTTCCCAGTAAAGAGGGAACTTTGGGCGTAGAAGGAATAGATACAGCGGTGCTGGAACGATTATTAACCCAATGCGGCACTGCTTGTAAAGCTGCTAAAACAGGGCGTTCTATTACTTATGCGGATTTATACGAGCTGGGTATTTCCGGCACGGCGGGCAGCGCAGAAAAACGACGATGCTTTTTAACGCGTATCGGTTTGCCGCACCGCTTAAGCAAAAAAGCCTTGCTGCAAACCTTAAACAGCTTATACACTTACGAAGAATTGGTGGCGGCGCAAACACAAAAGCCACCTTTGTTTTGGGACTTTCACGGTACACTGGT
>JAQUTM010000195.1 GCA_028694405.1 Oscillospiraceae bacterium | reverse complement strand
GGAGGCACTGGATATGCTGCTGGAGGCGATGCGCAAGCTGTTGCCCAGTGCTGCCCGTGCGGCAGGCGTTACCGCTACAAGCCGCGATGGTGATTTAATAGAGATACCTTGTGAAGCGGCAGACCCGCTGTTGGCATATGTGTTTAAAACAGTGGCAGACCCATTTATCGGCAAGCTAAGCTACATTAAAGTAATAAGCGGCGCTTTAAAAAGTGACAGCGCCTTTGTTAACAGCCGTACAGGCGAAGCAGAACGCTTTGGCAAGCTCTTAAAGGTAAAGGGCAAAAAGCAGGAGGAAATCCAGTGCATTACAGCAGGGGATATTGGTGCCATTACCAAAATGGCAGAGGCACGCACAGGCGATACGCTGTGTGCACCCGGCCGTATTTGTACCATACAGCCGCCTGTATTTCCTGTGCCAAGCTTAACTATGGCAATCAAAGTAAAACAAAAGGGTGACGAGAGTAAAGTAAGCGGTGCCTTGCAGCGATTAATGGAGGAAGACCCCACATTAAAATATGTAATGGACACCGAAACCCTGCAGCAGTTGATAAGCGGCATGGGAGAGCAACACCTAGACGTAGTGGTAAGCAAGTTAAAAGCCAAATTTGGTGTGGATATTGATTTGACAAAACCGCGTGTACCCTACCGCGAAACCTTACGCAAAAAAGTAAAAGCACAGGGCAGACACAAAAAGCAAAGCGGCGGTCACGGTCAATTTGGAGATGTTTGGATAGAATTTGAGCCATACGACGGAGAAGAGCTTTTGTTTGAAGAAAAAGTATTTGGCGGCAGCGTACCCAAAAACTTTTTCCCAGCGGTAGAAAAGGGATTGCAGCAAAGCGTAAAGCGCGGCGTGTTGGCGGGATACCCTGTAGTGGGACTAAAAGCAACTTTGGTAGATGGCTCATATCACCCGGTAGATTCCAGCCAAATGGCGTTTAAAATGGCCGCAAGCTTAGCGTACAAAGCTGCTTTGCCTGATGCAAGCCCCACGCTGTTAGAACCTATCGGCAGTTTAAAGGCATATATTCCAAATGAAAATACGGGCGACGTTATGGGAGAGGTAAACAAGCGCAGAGGGCGCGTACTTGGCATGAACCCCAGCGAAGATGGTATGCAGCTTGTAGAAGCGGAGGTTCCGCAAAGCGAAATGTTTGACTTTACCACCTTTATACGCAGCCTAACACAAGGGCGTGGATATTTTACTTTTGAGTTTGTTCGTTATGAGCCGTTACCCACGCAGTATGAGGCAAAAGTAATTGAAGATGCCAAGAAGTTTATGAGCCCAGAAAAAGAAGAAGAATAGAAGTGACTGCTGCTTCTTTCCACAGCGAGTATTTTTTTGCTCGCTGTGGACTTTTTGTGTAACGGTTTTGCAGCCAAAAATAATTTAAAGCATTTTTAATCCGAAATGGATACGAAAAAGAAAAATGGGTATAACTTTACTTGACACCGCATACTAAGTAATATATAATACAAAATAATGTTTCGCCAGGCTATTTATTTTGGCAAATATGCGAAACGAAAAGGAGACTGAAAACTTTGAGCAAGGAAATTGTAGTTACTTATGCAGGCCTACAGGCACTTGAAAAAGAGCTGGAGGAGCTCAAAACAGTAAAACGTAAAGAATGTGCTGAAAAAATCAAAGAGGCACGCTCCTTTGGCGATTTATCCGAAAACAGCGAGTACGACGAAGCAAAAAACGAGCAAGGCTTTGTAGAGAGCCGCATTGCACTACTGGAAAAAATGTTAATTAACGTGCGCGTTGTAGACGAGGCAGATGTAGACAACGGCATTATTGGCATAGGCAGCCATGTTAAATTTAAAGATGAAGACGATGACGTGGACGAATACGATATTGTAGGTTCCACCGAGGCAGACCCGCTTAATGGTAAAATAAGTGACGAAAGCCCTGTTGGTGCGGCTATGCTGGGCCATAAGGTGGGCGATAAGGTAGAGGTAACTTTGCCTAGTGGTGCTGTAAGTGTTTACGAAATTTTAGAGATATCTAAAGTTCCTATGTAAATTTAGCCAAATTGTAATAAGAAAGCGGACACGTTATTGCAATGTGCCCGCTTTTTGTGTTATCATAATAAAACAGCCTAAAAAGGACTATTATTATAAAAGAAGCAGCAGGGTATTCCTGCAAAATGCGAAAAAGGAGTTGGCATAATGGCGGAAAATCAAAACAACAACCAGCAGCCCGAAGTTAGCTATAACGAGCTTGTACAGGTGCGCCGCAATAAATTGAAAGAATTGCAAGAAAACGGTAAAAACCCTTTTGAGCATACTAAATTTGACGTTAAGAACTATGCTGCCGACGTGGTAGAAAATTTTGTAGATAAAGCCGAAGGCGATGAAACTCCCGGTGAAATTGTAAATTTAGCTGGCCGTTTAATGAGCAAACGCGGAATGGGTAAAGCAGGTTTTGGCGATTTGCGCGACCATAGCGGACATATTCAGCTTTATGTGCGTAAAGATATGATTGGCGAGGAAAGCTATGCAGACTGGAAAAAGTTTGATATTGGCGATATTGTAGGGGTTACAGGCGAAGTTTTCCGTACCCATATGGGCGAAATCAGTGTAAAGGTTAGCGAAATTACGTTATTGAGTAAATCTTTACTGCCTTTGCCGGAAAAATTTCACGGACTGAAAGACCAAGAGACCCGCTACCGTCAACGTGACTTGGACTTGATTGTAAACCCCGACGTAAAGGCTACCTTTGTAAACCGCAGCATGATATTAAAAGAAATTCGTGCCTATTTGGACCAAAAAGGCTTTTTAGAGGTGGATACCCCTGTATTAACCCCGCTTGAAATCGGTGCGGCGGCACGTCCCTTTATTACCCACCACAATACTTTGGATATTGATATGTATCTGCGCATTGAAACAGAGCTGTATCTAAAGCGTTTAATTGTAGGCGGTTTTAACCGTGTATATGAGGTTGGTCGTATTTTCCGCAACGAAGGTATGGATACAAAGCACAATCCCGAATTTACAACCATTGAGCTGTATCAAGCGTATACCGATTATAAAGGCATGATGGATTTGGTGGTAGAACTAAATACCATGCTTGCAGAAAAAGTTTGCGGCAGCACAAAAATCAGCTACCAAGGTACAGAAATTGACATGGGCAGCTGGGAGCGTTTAACGATGGTGGAAAGCGTGCAAAAATATGCAGGTGTAGACTATAACAGCTGGGCGACAGACGAAGAAGCCCGCGCTTGTGCAAAAGAACATCATGTAGAAGTGCCGGAAAACGCGACAAAAGGCCATGTACTGATTGAGTTTTTTGATGCTTTTGTAGAAGATAACTTAATTCAGCCCACTATTATTTATGATTATCCTGTTGAAAACAGCCCGCTGGCAAAGCGCAAACCAAACAATCCGGCTTTTACAGAGCGTTTTGAATACTTTATTTATGCACGCGAAATGGGCAATGCCTTTAGTGAACTAAATGACCCCATTGACCAACGCGCCCGTTTTGAAGCGCAGGTAGCTGCTAAAAAGGCACAAGAGCCTGGCAGCAATCCACGAGTAGATGAGGACTTTTTAACCGCTATGGAATACGGCTTGCCCCCAACAGGCGGACTTGGCTTTGGCATTGACCGTTTGGTTATGCTGCTTACAGACAGTGCCTCTATTCGAGACGTATTGCTGTTCCCAACGATGAAGCCGATTAGTGAATAAGCCTTTATAACCCTTTATTTGTGGAGGTTTGGAGAGCTTTATCGGGGTTTTTAATCCAAAGCTTAATCCAATTTAATCCACGCAGGTACCA
>JAQUTM010000029.1 GCA_028694405.1 Oscillospiraceae bacterium | reverse complement strand
TTTATGGCCTACAATATGCAAGGCGGATATCCTTACTTTTCTTATACTTTAAACTCTTTGCTGTTTTTATTTATTGTAACGGTACCTATTTTAACCATGAAAAGCATGGCAGAAGAGCGAAAAGCAAAAACCGACCAACTGTATTTAACTGCTCCTATCAGCGTTACAAAGGTGGTATTGGGTAAATATTTGGCTATGCTTACGGTATATGGAATACCGGTTCTTATCAGCTGTCTTTGTCCGCTTATCATCAAAGCAAACGGTACTGCTCATTTAGGTGCAGACTATGCCGCTATTTTTGCCTTTTTCCTTTTAGGGGGCGTATACATCGCCGTTGGTATGTTTATCTCCTCGCTTACCGAAAGCCAGATTATTGCGTGCGTTTCTACATTTGCCGTTCTTTTGGTAATGTATTTATGGGGTGCACTTACCAGCTTTTTACCAAGCTGGCTTACGGATAACGCACTGGTAAAATTGCTGCCCGCAACCAGTTTTACACAAGTATTTCAAAATTTTAGCCACTACTATGTATTTGATGTTGCCGGCTTACTTTATTATGTTTCTGTTGCAGGGCTGTTTGTGTATTTTACTGTGCAATCCGTGCAAAAAAGAAGATGGAGCTAGGAGGTGTGTATCATGCATAAAATTAAAAATTGGTTTTCTACCATTCGTGTAAAAAACGGTGCCTATAGCTTAGGCACGGTAATCGTTGTAATTTGTATTGTGCTGGTAATCAATATGCTTATTGGACAGCTTCCGCAGAGTGTACGCAGCTTTGACATCAGTGAGAGCAAGCTGTACACCATTGGAGACACTACAAAAGAATTGTTAGGTCAGCTTCAAGAGGACATCACAATTATAACAGTGGCACAGGCTGATAACGTAGACCCCCGTATTACCGGGCTGGTGCAAACTTACGCAGAGGCGTCACCGCATATCTCTGCAAAGCTGATAGATCCGGTGGCAAAACCGTCGGCTTTAACTACCTATAACACCACCGAAAACAGCTTGGTGGTACAGTGCAACAGCACAGGAAAGCAAACCACAGTTTCTTTTGACGATATTATTTTGTATGATACCATGTCTTACTATTACTACGGTCAATATACCGAAACGGAGTTTGACGGAGAGGGACAGCTGACAAGTGCCATTGCCTATGTTACCAATGATGTAAGCAAAAAAATATACACTACTACAGGTCACGGCGAAGCAGATGTGCCTGCCACGGTGACGGATTTAATAGATAAAGCAAATATGGAAACCGCAAGCTTAAACCTGTTAACTATCGGTAACGTGCCGGCAGATTGTGACCTGCTGCTTATCAATGCGCCCACAAGTGACTTGGCACAAGACGAGCGTGACATGATACTGGAGTATTTAAAAAACGGAGGCAACCTTACGGTGCTAACCGGTGTAAGCCAAAAGGAACGTCCTAATTTACAAGCCGTTTTGACAAACTATGGAATTGAAATGCTAGACGGCTATATTGCCGATACCCAGCGCTGTTATCAAAATAACTATTACAGCATATTTCCAAAAACGTCTGTTTCTCACCAAATTACGGCAGGATTTTCCGATAACGACCTTGCTCTTTTAAACAATGCCGCGGGGCTTGCGGTTAGCACCGATTTGCGCGATGGTTTGACAGTGGAAAGCTTTATGACTACCTCTGACAGCGGTTATCAGGTTACAGAAAGTGGGCAAACGCAAGGGGTGTATAGCTTAGGCGTTACCGCCACAGACAATACCAGCGAAAAAACAACACATGTTACCGCCATTGGTGCTGAAAGCTTAATTAGCGAAAATATTACTTCTTCTTTTTCCAATGTTACAAATTTAGATATATTTATGAATGCTTTGGCATGGAATTTTGAAGATATGGAAAATATTTCTATTGAGGCAAAAAGCCTTTCGGTAACTTACAATACCGTTGCAAATGCAGGTGTATGGAGTGCCTTATTTATATTTATTATACCTGTGGCAACTTTGGTTACGGGTTTTTATATATGGCTAAAACGCCGCCGCGCTTAAAAGGAGAGAATACCGCAATGAAAAAGAGAAAACAGCTTATTGCTTTGTTGGGTGTGCTGGCTGTTTTATGCCTGCTGTACTTTGGGGCGGTAAGCCTTAATAACGGAATAGCCGCAAAAGCACAGGCAGAAAGTGAAGCACAGGCGCAAGCAAGCCGCATTGTTTTGACGGATATGGACGCTGCCCAGATTGCTTACGAAAACGGTACGGACCAATTATCCTTTTATAAACAAGATGATGAATGGTATTATCAAGCAGATAAAGACTTTCCTTTGGCACAAAGCTACCTTACAAAGTTGGAAGGATTATGTGCACAATTAGACGCTGTAAGGGCTTTGGACAATGGGGATACGTTGGCGGCTTATGGCCTTGAAAATCCCAAGTATCGGATAACAATAACAGATAAAGACCAAACACAAAAGCAGCTTTTAATCGGAAATGCTACCAACGAACAGTATTATTGCAAATTAGCAGATGATGACACGGTGTACACCATACAGGGTGATTTGGTGGAATGCTTAAAATACAGTGTGTATGATATGATTGAGCTGGACACAATACCTGCTGTTACAAGTGATACACTACAGGCTCTCTCTATAACAAATCCGCAGGGAAGTTACACTTTAAAAAAAGTTGTGACAGAAAAAGAAGCAGAAGTACCTGCAAAAGATGAAAGTGACGCCTACACCACCACCAGCCAAGAGGTTACATGGACGCTTGCAGATGATGGCACAGAGCAGACGGTGCAGAACACGGCATTGATGGACACCGTTTTAACTGCTTTGCAAAGCTTTAAGTTTAGCAGCTGCATAGATTATAAAGGTGCAGAAAATACCACACTTATGCAGGAAAGCGGTTTGGACGCTCCTATATACAGCATTACCTTAACTTATACGGATACTGCAGCTTCTACAGAAAACCAAGTGACAATATATGCGGGTAACACGCGGGCGGACGAAAGTGTATACGCCAAGCTTTCGTCCAAAACGGCTGTCAATACGGTAAGCAGCGATACTTTGCTTGCAATAGCAGGGGCTTTGACAAAAGACTTCCTCAGCAAAAGCTAAATAATAGAACAAAATACCTTTTCAAATTACTTTTATGGTAATTTGAAAGGTATTTTTTTATAATACAAATTATACAAAAATAAAAAAATATTCGACACGTTTATTGTAAATATAGCTTGACACAAATATATGCTGTAGTAAAATTATAGATATTATAATTATCGTTTATAATGTAGTAAATAGCCCTTAACGTGGGCAAAAGAAAGAGAGGTGCCAACATGAAGAAGCAAATAATCGCCAGTATTCTCACTTTGTTTTTATGCTTTGTGCTGTGTGCTTCTCCTGCGTTGGCAGCGCAGTCTTTGACGGTGCGGGTTGGCTATTATCCGTTTGTGGGTCATCAAGAGGTAAACCAAAGCGGTGTGCGCACGGGAGATGAGTATGACTACTATCGGGAATTGGCGCAGTATACAAATTGGAGCTACCGTTTTGCGGACACCTCCTATGAAAATTGCATAAAAATGCTTATTGACGGCGAGATAGATTTGATGTGGGGACTTCCCAAAAACAGTGCCACCCAAAAAACATTGTTACTTTCAGAACTATCCACAGGCAGCGTTGCCGGGGGACTATATACAACAAAACGCAATAGCGTACTGATGTATGAAGACTACAAAGCCTTAGATGGGCTGCGGGTGGGCGTGATGAATGCAAACCTGTCAGATGGCCAACTGGATAAGCTTTGTAAAGAGCAGGAAATTGTTCTTACAAAAATTTTCTATCCAACTCAAGAGGAACTGGAAGATGCGCTGCAAAAAGGTAAGGTGGATATCATTCTTGCTGCCCATATAAATGATACAAGCACAGTAAAAATGATTGCCAAGCTGGACGAAATACCCTTGTATTTTGCAACATCAAAAAATAATACTGACCTTATGCAACAACTTAATACGGCACTTTTAAAAATAAAGGCGTTAAATCCTTTTTTTGAGACAGAACTCAACAGTAAATATCCAACAGCAACAAGCAGCTATCAGGCTGCATTTACACCGGAAGAACAAGCTTATATAAATCAGAACCCTGTGGTACAAGTGGTATATGATGCAGAGTGGCAGCCCATTGAATATAAAGATGCAAAAACGGGGGAATACCGCGGTATTACAGCAGATGTGTTTAAAAAAATTGAGACCTATACAGGCTTGAAATTTGCTTATACAGGTTCGGAAACATTTACACAGGCATTACAGATGCTATCCGGAGGAAAAACCGAGATTTTAGCCTCTTTAACAAGAGATTATGATTGGGCTGATGAAAACGGTGCAAATCTTTCCCCTACATTTTTAAAGTCAACGGTAGTTATGGTGACGCGTACTGCTGTAAGCTCAGAAGCAAAGGTGGTAGCATTGCCCAAAAGCTTTTGCACCACCCGTCAAATAAAAGAAACGCAACCGGAAAAAACGGTAATTGAATATGACACAGTAGAAGAATGTTTACAGGCTGTAAAGCAGGGAAAAGCAGATGTCACTTTTTTAAATGCCAATGTGGCAAATTATTTTTTGGCTACGGGGGCTTTTTCAAATTTGCGCATAGCAGGTCTTACAGATTATAAGGAAAATTTAGCGATTGCCGTGTCCAAGCAAGCCGACCCGCGTTTGTTTTCTATTATCAACAAAGCGCTGCTGCAAATTTCAAGTGAGGAAATGAACAGCATTGTTTTAAGTAATAACGTGCCAGAAAGAGAGTTGTCTGTTGCAGATATGTTTTATGTCTATCCTGTAGAGTGTGCTGTTGTTATTGTGCTAATAGCCATAGTGTGCATAGGGTTAATGGCTTTTTTGCTGAAAGCAAATAATGCCAAAAACAAAAAAATTCAGGAGATGCTTGGCGAAGCACATCTGAATAGCGAGCGTTACCAAATTGCTTTGCAGCAAGTATCCTGTGATGTGTTTGAGTACGACGTTTGCACCCAAACCTTGTTTAAATCCAATAAAACAGATAGCGGTATAAAGCTGGGTAAGGAAGATAACCTACAGCTTGTAGACAATTACAGCTATGGAAAGCTAGATGAAGAAAGCTGTGAAAAGCATCGCCAGATGCGCCACGCAGTAGCTAACGGCGATAAACAGGTGTCTGGTGTTTTAAAAAGCACCTTAGAAGATGGGTCGCTGTGTTGGAAAAAATTGACGCTGACATCGCTTAAACAGGGATATGTGTTGTCGCGTGTAGTAATTACTGTAGAAGATGTAACATCAGAATACCTGGCAAAAATGCAGTATCAAACAGAGCAGAATTATCGCAATGCTATGTTGAGTAATGCAGTTGCGGCGCTTACGGTTAACCTTACCACCCAAAAAATATTTAGCTTCTACATACAGAATCAATGCGTACTGGATGAATCCGATGAAAAACATTATAGCCCTGAAATGTTTCCGCAGCTGAATATAAAAATATATCCGCAGGATAAAGAAGCTATGCAAGAGGTGTTTTCCACGGAAAATTTAGTGAACGCCTACAATTTTGGATATAAGCAGCTAGACCATACCTTCCGAATCTGGCATAAAGAAAAAGCTTTGTGGATTAAAGTAACAGTTAATCTGTTAAAGGCGCCGGAAACAGGGGATATTATGGGATTTATGTACGCACAAGACGTACATGAAGAAGAGCAGCAAAAACGCAAATTGCAAAGTGCAGCCAGAAGAGATGCGTTAACGGGTTTATATAATCGTGCAACCATAGAACAAATGGTGACGCAAGCGCTGGAAAATAAAAATGAAAGCACAATGTGCGCATTTTTTATGCTGGACGTAGATAATTTTAAACAGGTTAATGACCGATACGGCCATGTAAATGGAGATGCGGCTTTGCTGTGTATAGCAGAAACCTTAAAGCGGCATTTTAGAGCAGGTGATGTGATTGCGCGCATGGGCGGCGACGAGTTTGCCGTATTTATGAAAGAGGTGCCCAATCATAACTTTTTGCGCCAACGCGCAAAAGCCGTGCTGAACGATTTGCGTAACAATCCTTTAGAACAACTGCAAGATAAAGTTTTAACTATAAGTATTGGCATAGCTATAACACAAGATAACATAGCGTTTGATACCCTTTATAGCAGAGCCGATACTGCTTTATATATTACCAAGCAAGGTGGAAAAAACAATTTTCACATATGCCGAGAAAATGCATATACACAAGTTGAAAAGTAAGTGGAGGCCACATTGTGGAAGACAACCAAAAATTATTTCCAATTAGCGTAGATGTGTTATATGATGGAATGGTAGTGGATTATAGCATCTATTATTATATGAATAATAAACCTGTGCTTTTGTGTAAAGATGTTGTACTTACCCAAGCAATGATTAAGCATTTTAAAAACGATATAAAAGGGCGGAAAAATGTTAATATGAATAAACAGGCGCACGCCCGCGTTTTAAATGAAAGTGTTTATTTTAAGCAGGCACAAAAGCAGATAGAGGATAGTATTGGGTATACAGCCATAAAAGACAACGTAAGAAATATGTTAGCTTCTGTTGCAGTAAGCGGTAAAATTATCCCAGAAGAGGTAGAAAGTTATCAAGCTACCATAGCGCAACAGGTGTTATCTGCCGATGACTCGTTAATTGTACAATGCTTAAACAATGTGCGGCGTGCAGATGAGTATTTATATACACACAGTACAAATGTTGGCGTGTTAAACGGATTGATAGGGCGTTGGTTGTCACTTGTCAAAGAAGACATACAAAAGCTTATTAAAATTGGTTTGTTACACGATTTAGGAAAATTGCGCATTTCTGAAAAAATTTTAAACAAGCCCGGTGCACTGACCAATGCAGAATTTGAAGAAATGAAAAAACACGCTGTTTTCAGCTATAAAATATTAGAAAGCAGTGGGGAGCAAGATGAGCAGATTTTAGAAGCTGTCTTGCATCATCATGAAAAAATGAACGGTACGGGTTATCCTGACAGATTACATGCCGCCCAAATTTCGCTGTTTGCACGCATCACTTCTGTATCAGATGTTTATGATGCGATGGTGGCAAAACGTGTTTACAAAAACTCAAACTCTCCTTTTGAAATACTTCAGCAGTTGTCCGAGGGCAGTTTTTCTTATCTGGACCGAAACATTGTAAATGTGTTTTTAAAATATATGCCACAGCATTTATCAGGTAAATATTGTATTTTAAACAACGGGGCTGTAGCAAAAATCAAACTGATAAGTCCCCGAAATTTACGGTATCCCATTGTAGCGTTAGACGATGAAATTATTCCCACAGATGAAGAGCTCTTTTGTGTGTGCATGTGTCCGGACACTGTAGCCGATGAGTCGGGGTCTTGATTTTTAATAAAAAAAGCCAATTTGTATAAAGTGTAATACTTTATACAAATTGGCTTTTGTGCATTTTATACCAACCTCAAAGTGCGCAGTAAAAACAGCCACAAAGTAAGGGTGAGGGAAGAAACTGCTGTAGAAACAAGAATTACACTGGCGCTTAGCTGTGCATCGCCCTGCATGTTTTTTGCCATTATGTAACAAGTAACGGTAGTTGGTGCACCCAACATAATTAAAATAGCAACCACTTCAGGGCCGTTGAAGCCCAACCAAACGGCAAATGGCAAAAACAACGCGGGCAAAGCAATCAATTTTATAAATGCAGAAACCAAAGTAAATTTAGCTTTATAAAGACCGCTTCCGTTTGCCAACGAGGCGCCTACTACTAGCAGCGCTAAGGGGGTAGTGGTAGCTGCAATACTGCTTACTGTTTTTAGCATCATGGGCGGCACATACCCGCCTGCTAAAGAAAAAGGAATACCCGCTACAATACCCCAAATGATAGGATTTTTTAAAATATTTAAAAAAGCTTTTTTTATAACACCTTTTTTACTTTCCGCCGTGGGTGCTTCAAAGGTGAGAATAATAACAGAAAAAATATTAAATAACGGTACTGCCGAAACCACCATCAAAGGTGCCATGCCGCTGCTGCCGTATATGTTTTCAACAAAGGCAATACCCAAAACCGCGGCACTGCCCCGCACGCTTGCTTGCGTAAAAGCACCGATAAGAGCTTTTTCTTTTATAAAAACATGAGCGCCTGCCCACAGGGCAAAAAACATAAAGGTAGTTACACCCATACAAAATAAAACAAACCTACCGTTAAAGCAAGCCAACAAATCTGTAGTGGCAATGTCTTTAAATAAAAGCAAGGGTAAGGCAATTTTAAACACAAACTTATCTGCCACAGTGCAAAAAGGCTGTGTAATAAACTCCTGCCGTTTTAGCAGCCACCCTAATACAATTACAAAAAATACAGGCAGTGTGGCGTTTAAACTAAAAATAAAACTTTCCATTTATTACACCATGTAATCACAGCATGTACGGCTGCACACGGCTGCTTTTACATAGGCCACAACCTCTAAATGGGCGGGGTGAGTTTGATATTGTGCTAAAGCCTGCGGTGTTTGCAGTAAGGAGGTTAACACTAGGGTGCGATTGTTGCAGTCAAACCCAACCTCGGCGGATACCAGACCGGGGACAATACCCACTAAACCCTCTAAACGTACTTTAATTACACTGGCTGCATCTTCTGCATTTATATCCTCTTTTAACTGCCACATTACGATATGCTTTACCATACTTTTATTTCTCCTTTTTTCACCAAAATGCATTTATTTTGTATTTTACCACTACAAAATTAAATGTCAACTTTTATGCATATAGCACAAAAAATAAAATTGCAATACTTTATATAGAGAAAATATTCCCCACTCTTTTGGTGAGAATGTAAAAAGTAAAAAAAATTACAAAATATGCAAAGAAAATCCCCAAAATGTTTCTCGGTTGTTTTATAATAAAGTAACAAGACAAGTCTTTATCACAAAAGGTGTCTGCGACAATTTGGGAGGTTAATCTCTATGAAAAAAATATTATTTGCAGCTTCGGAATGTGTACCCTTTATAAAAACAGGCGGTTTAGCTGATGTTGTGGGAGCGCTGCCAAAAAGTTTTGATAAAAAAGAGTGGGACGTGCGCGTGGTAATGCCTAATTATGCGGCAATTCCTGCTAAGTTTCGCAATGCGTTTCACTATGTAACCCATTTTTATATGGGGACAGGCAGCTATAACCCGGGAACTCATGTAGGGATAATGACATATGAGTACGAGGGCATTACTTACTATTTTATTGATAATTTAGATTATTACGGCGGTGAAAAGCCCTACGCTGACACGCGCACGGACATTGAAAAGTTTAGTTTTTTTAGCAAAGCGGTGCTGGCCATTTTACCTGTGGTAAATTTTCAACCAGATTTGATACATTGCCATGATTGGCAAACAGGGCTAATTCCCGTATATTTGAAAAATGAGTTTTCTTCAAATCCGTTTTTTCAAAATATCCGCACGGTTATGACCATTCACAACCTACAGTTTCAAGGTGTGTGGGATATCCGCACAATGAAGGGTATTACAGGGTTTCCGGATAGTCTGTTTACACCTGACAAATTGGAGTATAATCACGGTGCCAATATGCTAAAAGGCGGATTGGTATATGCAGATTACATTACTACAGTAAGTGAAACCTATGCCCAAGAAATTCAAACAGAATATTACGGTGAAGGTTTAGATGGCTTGCTGCGTGCGCGTCACTGCGATATGAAAGGGATTGTAAACGGTATAGACAACGAAGCTTACAATCCCCAAACGGATAAGGCGCTTACAGCACCGTTTACCGCACAAAATTTTCGTACAGAAAAGGTGAAAAACAAGCTGGCTTTGCAGCGTGAATTGGGCCTGCCTGTAGATGAAAACAAATTTTTAATTGGGTTAGTATCCCGCCTAACAGACCAAAAAGGATTGGATTTAATAAGCTGTGTTATGGAAGAAATGGTAGATGAACACACACAGTTTGTTATTATCGGCACGGGAGACGAACGATACGAGAGTATGTTCCGCTACTACGCTCAAAAGTATCCACAGCGTGTAAGTGCAAATATTTGTTACGCTGACAAGCTTGCGCGCAAACTTTATGCAAGTGCGGACGCGTTTTTGATGCCGTCTCGGTTTGAGCCCTGTGGGCTTACACAGCTAATTGCTTTTCGCTATGGTACAGTACCCATTGTGCGCGAAACCGGTGGATTGAAGGATACGGTGCAACCTGTAAACGAGTACACGGGAGAGGGAAATGGCTTTTCCTTTTCCAACTATAATGCCCATGAAATGCTGCATGTTGTAAACTATGCAAAACATATTTATTTTGACGAAAAGATTTTATGGAACAAACTGATAGAACAAGGTATTACCAAAGATTTTTCATGGGACGTTTCCCGCCAAAAATATGAAGAGCTGTATAGGTGGTTAATTGAGAAGTAAGCTTTCGTCCTCTGATAATAAGTAATACATTTTAAACAGTTACAGATATAAATAAAAACCGCTCTTATGCACTTTGCTTTGCATAAGGGCGGTTTTTTATTAAGCTATATGGGGAGTGGCTACTGTACTACAATTTCGGTGTCTTCGGAAAGTAAGCTGCTGGTTCTCAAAAACTGTGTAATTACTTTGCCAGCCTCCTCGGAGGCATCGGTCAATAAACCGTTTTCAATGGCGCGTGCTTCGTTTTTATCTTTTTCATCGGCACAAAAGCCTGCAAAATCCTCAATTTTAATGGTGTTAAATAAATTTGTGCTTTCATCAAATACCTGAATACTGTTTTGGTCTATTTCATGAGAACTGACCTGCGGGGTAGGTAAAATAATCAGCACACGGTTTTCGCTTATTTTTACGTTTACTAAGCTTAAATCAATACCTGCTTTAATAATGCCGTTATAAGTAAGCAAAAAGCTTTTTTTAGTAAAAGGTATGGTATAGCCATAAAAATCTTTGCTTGTTTCATATTTGCCCACACTGGAATATATGTATTTAACCGTGACAAGCTCGCTTAATCCTTGTAGCTGTTCTTCTACCATTTGAGAAGTTACCACAGGTGCGGATACTTGACGAGCCTGTCCGTTTATCATCATGTAAATAAAAAATGCAGATACAATTATAGCGGTTATGAAAATGCAGCTTATCATCAGCTTAAATGCGCGTAACCGTCTGGGCCGCGGTGCACCTGCGCCGTTATGGGGAGGGTGTATATGGTTTGCCATAGAGAACTCCTTTTAAATTATTTTAAGATACCAAAAAAAACCAAAAGAGCAAGTAAAATAGAGATACCGCAATACAGCTCAATCAGCCAGCCGATTGCTCCAAACAGCATACCGATAATGCCGATATGGATAATGCCGGTTACCAAGCTTTTGAAAAAACCATATGCAATAGGAATTGCCAAAAATACAAGTACATTTACAATTAAGGTATTTAGGCTGGTAGATGTGTAAGCGCGTGTAAAATAATTTCTCATGTTAAAATCCTCCGCAATCAATTTTCTGTTTTTAATTATGCACGATTGCACGCTTTCTGTAAAGTGTTGTGTAAAATAAAGGGCAGTAAACTTAAAACGGTAAAAAATACCATATGCTTTTTATAAAATTTAAAGCGACATATTAAAAAATAAACTTGTCTTGCTGCCCTCAAATAGAAATGTCGATAAACAGAAGTATTTGTCACAAAAACAAAAAAATCAGTAAATAGAGCACACTTTATACAAAGTTGCAGGCTTTATTTTGTGACCTTGCAAAACTACTTTTACTGGTATTTTTGTAACTTTTATGTTACAATTTAACTTAGTTGCAGTACATATATTAAACTATAGTATGGGCTGTATTGGAGGGTTAGGCAATTTGCATTTTACAGACGCATAAATAAAATACTGCTGAATCGTCGCGTATAAAGCAGAATTTGCGTCCGCATTTTAAAATGGGTTTCCTAGGCTTTGCCTAAGTATAACATGTTGCAAGTAACTCCAAAAAATCGAAACAGTTATTTACCTACAGCGTAAATACTTGGTATGCAAAGATGCAGCTGCTATAAACGGATGTCCGGCAGCTAAGCCGATAAAACAGAAAAAGAGGGATTGTATGAAGCATACACAGATAACAGAATATCATGATGTAAAAGGGGCCAAACCAACGCCGCTGCGCCCCAGCTTTTTACACGAAAACATGTGGATTATTCGCGTGATAATTTTGTCCGTTCTATTGGTGGCTTTTGCTTATTTTACAGGTATGTTAATTGCAGGACGTCTGCTGCAGCCTGCCCCTAAAAAGGCAGAGGAGCTGCCTGCTCACAGCGCACAAGCTGCCTTTGTCTCTAAGTAATGGGTGCCGCACACAAATAAAAGTGTGCGGTTTTTTTGTAGCAAATGTGTGCGTTGCAAGAAAAAGAACAATAGAGTATAATAAAATTTATATTATTTGTCTGAAAGTTTGCTTTTAGGCGCTTAAAAGTAAGGCTGCCATGGCAGCGGTTATATCGGCGATAAGGAATGGAAACAGCGTATGAAAAAAGAAACGGCTTGGTTTAAAAATAAACTAATAAAGCTAGGCAAAACTTGGGGCTGCTGTACATTGGTTTTGTTTTTATGTTATGCCATGCTTATTATGAAGCATTATTCCATAGACAGCTATGCAGAGTATTGGCGTACAGGATATGGCCAGTTTTTTGCACAAGGACGCTTTGTGACAGGCATATTTATGCAGCTGCTTGGCGCAATGGGCTTAAATGCCGTAACATTACAGCCGCTATTTACAATGTTTTTTATAGCTGCGGCAGGACTGTGCGCCGCATCTATTTGGCTGATTTTGCGCTATTACATGGCAGAAAAAGCCGATAGTCTGTGGGTGAAAATAGGGCTTTGGACAGCAGTGTTTATTATGTTTGTAAATGTTAGTCTGCTGGAATGGCTGCTTTTTCCCGAGTTAGCTTTTCCGTTTGCACTGGCGTTAATAAGCAGCACAGGTGCGGCACTTTTAATGGGTGTAAAAAGCAATGTAAAATCTGCCGCTGCTGCCATACTGCTGTTAACTGTTGCTTTTGGTTGCTACCAAATTTGTATCGAGCAATATCTCATTTTGGCGTTGTTGGTGGTAGTGGTTCGGCATAAGCTGTATTTTAGCAAAAGCTTGGCTGTAGAGATGTTATGGATAATAGGTACCGGGGGTTTGGCGGCAGGGATAAACGTAGTAATACAAAAATTCAGCCAAAGTGGGCTGGATACCCGCAGCGTAAGCCTCAGTTTAGAAACCTTACTAAAAAATGCTCAAAAAGTTTTAAAATACCAAAAGCAGATTTGGGTAGATGGTTATGGCTTGATGCAGCGTGGCACTGTAATTGGTATTTTATGTATTGTGTTGGCGGCTCTTTTGTTTTTTGTAATAAAGGGTAAGCTTCCTGTGGCAAAACAGGTTACGGTGTTGGTGCTGCTTGTAGCAGGTTACGGCGCTATTTGGGTGCCGCATATGGTGACCAGCGATGCATGGATTTTGCCCCGCACTGTAGTGGGCGTATATTGGTTTATTGCCATGGTACTGGTACTTGCCTTATATAGCGGTACTTATAAATTTTTTGAAAAAATACTTGTAATACTATCCGTTGGATTTGGGCTTATTTGCGCTTTCAATGTGCAAAATACAGCCGCTAGCCACATTGCAACCAATAAATTAGACGCTGAATTGGCGCGCGCCGCAGTGCTGTATATTCAAGAATATGAAACGGAAAATAGTACCCAAATAACAAAGCTGGCGTTTTGTGATGACGCTATTTTAAAGCCAAAGTACAGCAGTGTGGTATATCAAAGCTATGACATCAATATCCCTGCACTTAATGTAACATGGGGTCGTACACCTCTTTTTAACTATGTGTTGGGAGAAGAACGGTATACGTCGGCAGAAATGGACGCGACTGTTTACGCGCAGTATTTTGAGGGTAAAAACTGGAATTATTTTAACCCAAGCGAACAAATCGTATTTGTAGGAGATACCGCCTACATTGCAATATACTAAATAAAAGGATTGGAAAAAGACAATGGGTAAATTTGTTAAAAAAGTTGAATTAAATGCAGCGCGGGTAAAAATGCGCAAAGTTATGTACGCTGTTATAGCGGTTATCACAGGCTTAATAGGCGTTTTATCTGTGGGAATTATGTCTGGGGCGTTTAGCGTACAAACGTTGCTAATGGTAGTAATACCGTTGGCTATTTGCATTGCCAGCATTATTTTTTATATGATGCTTGGCAACCGCTGTTTTTATTTAGATATATATGAGCGTGGTTTTAGTTATGGACGCAAGGATTACTTTTTTAACGAAATTAAAGACGGGCATTGGGAAAAGGGATATGATAAAATTTATGGAATTATCCCTATGCATGGCTGCGATAACTTGGTATTTACTGCAAAAAATAATGCGGTAATTACAGTTAACGGTGCTTTATTGGTAAATTTAAAAGAGGAGTTTGCGCCTTTTTTTGATAAATTAGGTAGATATTAAAAAGTAAATAAGATTTACGAGGAAAACAAAAAGCCTGTGAAAAACGCACAAATTGTGCTTTTCACAGGCTTTTCTATGCAAAAATATATTTTATAATTTTATTTTACAAGCTAATTAAATATAAGATATAAGCTTGCTTTACTTTTGTGGGTTTCTTTTAAAAACACTTAACCGCGGCTGACTTCTTCTAAAACAAGCCCGTTATTGTGTTCCAGTGCCCAGTTTATGCTCCATGCGTTAGCAAATAGCAAGGCTTTGTGTCCGCGCATATCTTCAATTTTTTTCGTATCGCTTGTCAGGCTTAAACGCTCCATATCTATGTCATCGTTTTTTATCCAGCGTATTAAGCTGTGAGGCATAGATTCCATGCGAATATCTACATTGTACTCATTTTTTAAGCGGTATTCCAACACTTCAAATTGTAAAACGCCAACTACACCCACAATTACCTCCTCTAGGCCAAAACCAAAAGGACGGAAAATTTGAATCGCACCCTCGTTTGCAATTTGCTCGGTTCCTTTAGTAAATTGCTTACGCTTCATAGTGTCTACAGGTGTTATGCGTTTAAAATGCTCGGGTGCAAAAGTGGGAATCCCCTCAAAGGTAAACTTGTTTTTTTCGTGGCAAAATGTATCCCCAATGCTAAAAATACCCGGGTCAAACACGCCAATAATGTCTCCGGCGTATGCTTCTTCAATAATTTCGCGGCTGTCCGCCATAATTTGTTGTGGTTGGCTTAATTTAATCTTTCTGCCGCCCTGCATATGGTAAACTTCCATGCCTTTTTCAAATTTGCCGCTGCAAATGCGCATAAAGGCAATACGGTCACGGTGCGCTTTATTCATATTTGCTTGTATTTTGAAAACAAAAGCAGTAAAATCTTCGTCAAAAGCGCTAATTTCGCCTTTGTCGCTGTTGCGAGAAAGCGGGGAGGTCGTTAACTTTAAAAAGTCCTCCAAAAAGGGCTCTACACCAAAATTAGTCAAAGCCGAACCAAAAAATACAGGGCTCAATTTTGCGTGACGGATAGCGTTCATATCAAATTCATAGCTGGCACCGTCTAAAAGCTCAATATCTTCTGCTAGTTGTTGATGCAAATGTGGGGTAATCAACTGGTCTAAGTTAGCGTCTCCCAAATGGGCGGCTATAGAGGCAACTTCCTTTTGTCCGTTAGCACGTTCACCCGCTTGAAAAGCTATGATTTCCTTTTTTTCACGGTCATAAACGCCTTTAAACTCCTTGCCACAACCGATAGGCCAGTTCATGGGGTAAGTTTTGATACCTAGCTTTTGTTCAACTTCATCTAATAGGTCGAAAGGATTTAAAGCCTCACGGTCCATTTTATTGATAAATGTAAAAATAGGAATATCACGCAGCAGGCAAACTTTAAACAGCTTTTCTGTCTGTGCCTCTACGCCTTTGGCGGCATCAATAACCATTACTGCACTGTCTGCGGCCATAAGGGTACGATAGGTGTCTTCACTAAAATCTTGGTGTCCCGGGGTGTCCAAAATATTAATGCAATAACCTTCATAATTAAACTGCATTACAGACGAAGTAACACTAATACCGCGCTGTTTTTCAATTTCCATCCAGTCGCTAACAGCGTGTTTTGCTGCCTTTTTGCCTTTAACGCTGCCGGCCTGCTGGATAGCACCGCCGTACAGCAAAAACTTTTCGGTTAAGGTAGTTTTACCGGCGTCCGGGTGGCTGATAATAGCAAAGGTGCGACGGCGTTTAATTTCATTTTCAAAATTTGGCACAGGGTTGTTCCTCCATGTTAATTTGGTATAGCATGCCGCTTACAATGGGAATAAAACCAGTATGCGGCAAATAAAAAGCGTTTAGGCTTGCTTAAATAAATAAAGTACGCATACAGGCAAAATACAACATAAAAACGTACTTTTTTATTATATAAAATTAGCTTATAATTAGCAAATGTTTTTTTACAATTAAAGAAAAAAGTAAGCAGTTTGGCAAAATAACAGGTAAAAATAAACTTGTGCGCTTGCACAACTGTTTAAAATAGCCTATAATACTCTAAACTATACTTATAATTTTTATCAGGCAGGCAAATGCGTTTAGCAGATGTGCTTGCTTTTGAAACGAGATATGCAGGAGAAAGCTAATATGAAATTTTTAGATAAACTGGAACGCAAATTCGGGCACATTTGTATCCCCAATTTAATGTTGGTAATTGTAGGGGGTATGGGCCTTATATATATTATGAATATGCTTAGTCCGGCGGCAAATTTAATCAGCCGTTTTAGCTTTTTTAAGGCCGCTATACTGCAAGGCGAAATTTGGCGTGTGCTTACATTTATGTTCATTCCAGATGCAACCAGTCCCATTTGGCTGATTTTTACCCTTTATTTTTACTATTTAATCGGCTCCAGCTTAGAAAATGAGTGGGGAAGCTTTAAATTTAACGTATTTTACTTTACAGGCTTAATTGCTACCATTGTTGTAGGCTTTATTTTTGGGTATGCAAATACAACCTATCTTAATTTGTCCTTGTTTATTGCTTTTGCGGCAGTATTTCCAAACTTTCAGGTGCTGTTGTTTTTCATTTTGCCCATAAAAGTAAAATATCTTGCTATTGCAGACGGTGTTTTGCTGGCAATTTCTTTTTTGGACGGCGGATTTAGCACAAAGTGCTTAATTTTAGCGGCTATGCTGAATTTAGCACTGTTTTTCGGCCCGGACATTTATCATCGGTGGAAAAACGAACGCCAGTACAAACAGGTGCGTGAAAATTTCAGAAATAATTATAATAACTACAATAATTAAGAGAAAAGCAAGTGATAAGGACACACCGCCTATGCCGTCAGGTATGAGCAGTGTGTCCTTTTAAATTTACTTTAAATGCAGTAGAAAGTTAAGTTGAACTTTTACAGCTGTTTTTTTATAAAAGTTTTTGCAGGGGTAAAAATTTGCAGTTCGGTTTTTATCACTAAGCGCAGAGTGTCAATAAACTCCTTTTCGTGCGTCTGTAATTCATCCCGATTGTGGTAAATTACAATATCTTTATTGATGCCCGCAACACTGCATGGCTTTTGTACCAAATTATGCTTTGATAATTCTTCATAGGGGACAGGGCTAACCCATAAATAGGTGCCGGCCACACGCTGTAGCAAATCAAACTGGCTGCCGCGGTCGTACACAAAAATACGGTTAGCAGAAGGGTTAACAGCTGCCAATTTTTTTGTTTGGCTGGGGGGGAGCGCGGGTACTTGAAAATCTCCGTGGCTGATTTCGGTGTATTGAAGCAACAGATGATAAGGAATATCGCTTAAAGCCGCAAGTGGGTGATTTTCGCTCATCAGTACGCACATGGGATATTCCCACAAAACCTCATATTGCAAGTTATTCTCATGCAGCAAATTTAAAAAGTAACTTTCGTAAATATTCTGGTACCGAATAATGCCTAAAGAGCTGCAGCCTGTGCTTACATCGGTAACAGCGCTGACA
>JAQUTM010000028.1 GCA_028694405.1 Oscillospiraceae bacterium | reverse complement strand
GCCGGATAAGCTGGTTTATCAAAAAAACTTTGTTTTACCTCAATCCTACGAGAATAAAACTATCTTGTTACACTTTGGAGCTGTAGACCAAATAGCTACTGTTTGTGTAAACGGCAAGGAACTCGGCCGCCATGAAGGCGGGTATCTCCCCTTTTCTGTTGACATCACAGATGCCGCCTTGCCCGGCGCAGAAAACCAGTTAACGGTAACGGTTATAGATACGTTGTCTTCTGTTTATCCATACGGTAAACAGCGCAAAAAGCGTGGCGGAATGTGGTATACGCCTGTTAGCGGAATTTGGCAAACAGTTTGGATAGAGCCTGTACCGCGGCAATACATTAAAAATGTTTGTTTTACGCCTACCACTCAAGATGTAACAATAGCAGTAGAATATGTAACAGCTTTCGCTAACATTCCTTTTACGGCTACCGTTACCCTGCAAGACGGTACACTTCATACTTTTTCCAGTGAAGGAACTGCTTTAAAAATAGATTTTTTATCTTTTCGACAAGCTGATGGTCTCCCTTTACCTCCGGCTTTATGGACCCCGAAAACGCCCTATCTCTACACAGTAAAAGTTGCCACAGCAGACGACTGTGTAACCTCCTATTTTGCTCTGCGCAGCATTGAAATTAAAAACATCGCCAATGTCCCCTACGTTTGTTTAAACGGAAAGCCGATTTTTTTAAACGGTGTATTAGACCAAGGTTATTTTTGTGACGGCATTTATTTACCGATATCTCCAAAGGAATATGAAAAAGACATTTTGCGCATGAAAAGCTTAGGCTTTAATATGTTGCGTAAGCACATTAAAATTGAACCGGAGCAGTTTTATTATTACTGTGATAAACTGGGTATGCTGTTTATGCAGGATATGGTAAACAGTGGCTTATATTCATGGCTGCGTGATACTGCGCTGCCCAATTTTGGTTTTTCAAAAAAAGACACTGGTTGTTCAAAAAAAGATACAGAACGCCGCCTGTTTTTTGAGCAGCACATGAAAGATACTTTATACCAGCTTTACAACCACCCTTGTATTATTGCTTATACTTTATTTAATGAAGGCTGGGGTCAGTTTGAAAGCGACCGTATATATCAGGTGGCAAAACAAATTGACCCAACTCGGCTATACGACTCTACATCTGGTTGGTTTGCCCAACAAAAGAGTGACTTTGACAGTCGTCACATTTATTTTAAAAGTATAAAATTGCCTGCTGCAAACCAAAAGCCCTTGCTGGTTTCGGAATGTGGCGGGTATGCCTATAAAGTTGAAAACCACGTTTATGCCAAATATAGTCATTATGGCTATGGAAACTGTGAAACTGCACAAGAATTGACAGATACAATCGTAGACATGTACCAATCGATGATAATTCCCGCCATTACAAGTGGAACCTGTGGTTGTGTTTATACGCAGTTAAGCGATGTGGAAGATGAAACCAACGGGTTGTATACCTATGACCGTAAAATTTGCAAAGTTTTTCCTGAACCTTTACAAAAGATAAATGAAAAAATAGAGGATATTATATCTAATCGAGTATAATAAAAGCAGGAGAGCAAAATTGCTCTCCTGCTTTTTAAATTATGCAGTTTTACATGGCATAATCGATTTTTATTTTACAATTTCGCCTGTTTTAACAGCACCGCCGGCGGCATTTGCCTCGTCGGTATCGATGTGCATAGCTGTAGCAAATTTGTCGCTTACGCGAATTACTACATCACCAAATGTTAACTCTCTGCCGGGCGCACCGCATTTTACGCTTACAATTTCTTTATCAGCTACACCAAAAGCAGCTGCATCTGCCGGAGTAATGTGAATATGGCGTTTTGCCACAATTACACCTTCCGCAAGTTCTACCTCACCTTTAGGACCTACTAATTTGCAGCCCGCAGAACCCGCTACATCGCCGCTTTCGCGCACAGGAGCTGCAATGCCAATGCTGCGTGCATCAGTTGCAGAAAGCTCTACCTGTGTAACAGGACGAACCGGACCAAGAATAGAAACACCTGCCAACTCTTTTTTAGGGCCAACTACGGTCACACGCTCTTCACAAGCATATTGGCCGGGTTGTGATAAATCTTTTTTCTTGGTGAGTACATAACCAGCACCAAATAACGTTTCTAAATCTTCTTGAGAAACGTGAACGTGACGAGCAGATGTTTCAACTAAAATAGACATATAACTTCCTCCTATTAAGCTTACAAGCAAGCCTGTAAGCATTTTCATATTTTATTTTATCACTTTATAGCGAAACTTCAAGTAAAAATATGGTACAATAAAAATAATTAGATATTATAGTACAGAAAAAGCAAAATATGGGGTATACTATTACCTGTAAATTATTTGTATTTTATTGAGGTGAGATTTTGACTTTTGATGATTTGATACAAGAAATGCGCCATTGTGAAAAATGTGAGCTGTGCAAAACCCGTCAAAACGTTGTTATGGGTATGGGTGTGCCCAAAGCAGAAATCTTATTTATTGGCGAAGCCCCCGGCGCACAAGAAGATGAAACAGGATTACCCTTTGTGGGGCGCAGCGGCAAGCTGTTAGACACATTTTTAAACGATATCGGTTTAAGCCGTACTAAAAACATTTATATTGCGAATATCATAAAATGTCGTCCACCCCAAAACAGAGACCCTCTCCCCGCAGAGTGGGACGCATGTTTGCCCTATTTGCGCACACAATTTAAGTTTTTACGTCCTAAAATTGTTGTTTGCTTAGGGCGCATTGCTGCACAGCGCATTATGCGACCGGATTTTAGCGTAATGAAAGAGCATGGAACGTGGACAGTTAAAAACGGCACTTATTTTACTGCAACCTTACACCCTGCCGCATTGCTGCGCAATCCCAACAACACACCTTTGGCTTTACAAGATTTTCGTGCCATACAAGAAAAAATAAACGAATTGTGCGACCACACCTATTAAATTACAACTAAAGGAACATTGCTTTATGAGAAAAAAATTTTTAACTGTTTTTTTATTGGTATTTCTGTTTTTGTGTGGCGGTGCATTAACTGTCAATGCCGCCGAAGAGGATTATTACTTTACTGATGTAAACCTCACGGCGGTTATCGGACAAAATAGAGAAATCCGGGTAAAAGAAGAATTTGATGTCTGTTTTGAAAAGTCTGTAAAAACTTTCAGTCATACAATTAATTCTTTTTCGGCTACAGACGATTATAAAATAATTGATGTTGCGGCAGACGGTAGTAATTATACCATAGAGGAAAATTATTCCGATTTTGAGATTTCTTTTACGCCTGAATCAAAAAGCTTTACAGGGGTAAATCATTTTACAATTTATTACACCGTACAATTTTATGCGGATTACTATCAAAACTGTGATAAATTGCAGTGGAACCTTTTTTCTTCTACATATAAAAGCAGAATAGAAAAATTTCACGCCTTAGTTACTTCTCCTGTATCCAAAGATTTAAATAACTACTTGTTCTACGATAACGACTACAACGGCAAAAAACTTGAAGATTTCACCTGTACAGAAACATCTGGTGGGTTTGAGCTTACAAACACAGAAGCTTTATATTCTTACCCCTCCCTCTATTTTGAAGGGAATTATCCTGAAAACACCTTTCAAAATGCGCCGGAATATCCTTTTGCCTATACAGTAGAAGAAGAGCTTTATGATGTTACAATTTCAGAAGATATGGTATATCATGTAAAAAGACATTTTGTATTTGACATTTTAAATCCGGAAGAAGCTTACATTTATATTGATTTGCCCCCCCAATATACATACGGCAAACACATCTATACCATTGAAAATTTAGTTTGCAGTGATACCGCACATGCTTTAACTTATTCTGATACTTTAGATTCTGTAGCGGTAGAAATTCCGGAGACTCGCTCGCGCGTATCCGTAGATTTAACCTATGACGTCATTCCCAACAAATTAAAAACCGCATTAGTGTTTGTTCCCCACAGTTCTTCTTGGGACACTTATACTGACAAATTTACTTTTACACTGACTGCACCTTCCTTAACCCGTAGTGATTTAGTTGCTTTTAACGCCTATCAAGATGAAATAGATACTTCCCGTTATGTAACAGAAAGCTTAGACAACAGCTTCACCCTTACTTCTACAGGTCGCATTTTTAAAGAAGAGAAAATTGAGCTTCATTTTGGAACAGATTATGCAAAATACAACAGACCGCTTTCGTTTGGGCAGATTTTAAAAACTGCGGGACTGATTTTGTTGCTGCTAGTGCCTTTGGGTGCTATTGCAGGTATATTTCTTTTTGTGTTTTCACCTCAAAAACGCGTATTTAAATAAAATTTTTTGCAGCTTTTCTGCCAAGTAGCAAAAACGCCCTATTTTGAATAACATGGATAAAAGGTTATTCAGAATGGGGTGTTTTATTTGGATAAAGAGAAAAAACTGGATTTTCTGTTGGGAGCGGTTTCTCCTATGGGATTTGCAGGTTATTTTTCCACAGTTGTAAAACAGGGAGAGTGGCGCAGCGTATTGATTAAAGCCGGTCCCGGATGCGGAAAATCTACGTTAATGAAAAAAGTTGCAGACGCCTTTGCAGAACAGGGAAAAACGGTAGAGTTAATTCACTGCTCCAGTGACCCGGATAGCTTAGACGGCGTAATTTGCTCAGAGGCAAAATTTTGTATCTTAGATGCCACTGCACCGCACACCTTAGAACCGCAATACCCGGTAGCGGTAGAGGAAGTATTGCCGCTTTTTCAATATATGCGCAGCGAAATTTTGCGTCCACACCAGAGTGAAGTAGTAGGATATTTCAACCAGTGCAAAATTTTGCAAGAGCGTGCTGTACGTTACATTACAGCTGCCGGCAGTTTAATTATGGATAGCATGCGCACCGCCGCTATGAGCGTAAACATACCCAAAGCAGAAAAGTATGCAAAAACGCTGGTGCAAAAAATGCCCAATTTAAATAAATGCGGCCAAGAAGAAATTCGGCTTTTATCTGCAATCACTTTAAGAGGACCGCTTTTTTATAAGGATACCATTGAAAAACTGGCAAAAGACATAGTGGTATTGCATGATGATTACGGTGCCGTAAGTTCTATTATTTTGCGCAGCGTACGCACAGCTTTACTTGAAAAAGGCTACGATATTATCACCTGTTACTGCGCCATGGCTCCTTACGAAAAAATAGAGCATATTTTTGTGCCGGCACTTGGCAAGGCTTGGTGTACTTCTAACGCAACCCATACCTTACAGCTACCCAAGCAAAAAAACATTCATTGTTTGGCGCGTTTTTGTAATCTTGACAGCTTAAATTTGCGCAAAAAACGTTTACAGTTTAACAAAAAGGCAACGCGTGAATTATTTGCACAAGCCAGTCTTTTACAGGCAGAAGCAAAAGCAGCCCACGATAAACTGGAAACCTATTATGTTGCCGCTTTAGATACAACGGGAATAAATGAAGCAACACAAAGGCTAATTCAATCCTTATAACTAAAAAAGTGGCATATACCGCTTACAGGCGATATATGCCACTTTTGTTATTGTTGACGAATTGCCTCTAAAGCAGAAATGCGCATAGCGCGGTTTGCGGGCATTATACCCGACAAAACACCTACCAAAGTAGCAAAGGTTAAACCTAATATTGCAAGCCACGGCGGTATTACAGAGATAGTACCACCTTGACCTAAACCACCCATAACACTGCCTAACATACCGCCCTCCGAAGAACCCATAAGCATAGGCCCAAAAGCATTGATAAGCCAACTTGTAAAATAGCTGAATCCTACCCCTAAAAAGCCGCCTATAAAGCCGATAACTCCTGCCTCTATTAAAAACATTTTTCTAATTTGGCCAAGCTCACAGCCCAACACTTTCATTACACCAATTTCTTTGGTTCGTTCATATATCGCCATTGTCATGGTATTTATAATGTTGATAGCAGCTACCAGCAGGGCAACCGCACCAATGGTGCCTAAAATAATCTGTACGGTTTTGGCAGATTCTTGCATACTTTCACGCCAAGATTCCATAGAACTGGTTTCATATCCTAAATCTTTAATTTGTTGCTCTACTTCTGTAACTTTATCAATACTGTCTACTTTAACGTACGCCTGCGTATAGCCTTTGTTTTTTTCGGTTTCTGTTTGCTTAATGCCGGCCGCTTTCATATATTCGCTCTCTAAGCGTTTTGCGGTGCTAATATCCATAAACACGCCATAACCTGTAAAATCTGCCTTTGCCCAATCCTCTACAAACACTCCGGTAATTTCTAAATCGTATACCAGCTGTTTATCATTATCACCGTTTTTTTGCGTTTTTAATTGAATTTTATCCTTATATACGTCTAAAAACGGATCCAATATATTTCCGTATTGGTCTGGATAAGGGTCTCGATAATTGTTACGTTTACTGCGAGAATCACTAAACTGATACGCTGCGTTTTGGCCAAACATTACCTTTATCGTTTTTGCATTCTTTTCTTCTGCCGTTAAAAATTCACCTGATTGTAATGTCAACCCCATAGCATCTAAAGCTTCCGGATACATAGCGGTAATACCCCACCCACCCAGATACATCTGATAACGGTCTTTTTTACCGCCTACTAACATTGCCTGCAAATTTTGCGGCTGGTACACAGGGCTGGAAACCGTAACATGAGGAATAGCCTTAATTTTAGCAATCATCTCATCATTTAGTTTGGGAACAGCGTCAGTGTTGCTATAGTTGTAAACTCGAATAGTAGACAAGTCTCCCATGCTCTCCAGCATTTGCTGCTGAGATATATCCATTGCAACACCCAGACTTATCATAAGTACAATAAAACAAGTACCTACAACAACGCCTATTACCGTTAATATGGTACGGCCCTTACGGCGGCTTAAGTTATCTAAGCATAGCCGCATCAGGTCAAATGTCTTCATCGTCGTCCTCCAGTTGTACAGCCTTTGCTTTTTTCTTTTTCATAAACCAGAAAGCACCCGCTGCCCCTGCTGCAATTACTACAACAATCAATATCCACGCCCAAACAGGCATGCCATTGTTTTCTTCTACAGGACCCAAGGTTGGATCGTAAATTCCAGAATCCGGCTCCATGATTGCTTGCTCTTCAGCCATGCAAGAAAAATCTTTTGTCAACGTTTTTATTTCGCCGCTGTCATTTTCGTAAGTAATGGTAACAGTACCATTTATGCTGCCTGCGCTTAGTGCTCCTAAACTGAAGGAAATGCTGTCCTCTGTACCGGCTTCTACATTACCTGTGTATTGCTTTTGACCGGGATTCAATAAATTATCGCCGGAAATTTGACCGGAAACATTGTAAATGCTTCCCTTACCTTGGTTTAACAGGGTTACTTCTAGGGTTTCCTCCATGCCAACATAAACCATATCGGGCACGCTAACGTCAGATATTTCAAAACGTTCGGGCTGCGTAATGGTAACCATGATGTCTTGGGTTGCCGTTATGTCTGTATCGGTACTGGTATAATTAACTGTAATTTTATAAGAACCGGCTTTTAATGTTGCCTGTGCTTGTAGTTCAAAATTAGCCGTAATATTGCCGCCCGGGCCCACATTGCCTATAAATTGGCTTGAGCTGCCGCCGGAAACCAGTATACCTTCCGGCAGTGCTCCCAATGCAACCGAAATATTTGGAATAGCAGTGCTTGTGCTGCCATTAAACGCTGTAGCGGTAACATTAAATTTGCTGCCGGCCGAAATAACTGTCTCTCCCGTAGTTATGCTTTTGGGAATAATAACTTTGCTGGAAGTATCCCCCAAAGCCTGGCCTACATTTAAAGTTTGCTGTGCCAGAGGAATATCCATGGGATACAACATGCCGTTACCATCTATTTGGGAGTAACTGATATCAAAATAAAATTTCGGCTCTCCGGAGCCGTATGTAACGCCGCGGAATAACACCGTATAAGCTAATTTGCCATCTACAGGAGTTTTTCTGTCAATGGTAATAGAAAGCGGTGTGCTAAAAGAAGAGGAATAAGGTGTTACTGTAATCTGTTTGCCTATATCCGATACTGCACTGTCATCAATACGGTTATCCAGCATGGCAACAGCAATGGTAAAAGTCTGCCCCGCCGTAATACTGGAGACAGCATTTCCGTTACCGTCTAAAACAGCGTAGGCATTTAATATCAATCCGTTTGTACTTTTTTCCTCTACAGGCGCACTAGAACTTATAGGAGGCGTGCTTACCGGTGCTACATATTTTACACATTCGTCAATATTTAAAGAGATTACCGCCTGCCCTAAAATTGTTGAATCACTTTTTTTATAAATCAACCGCAACTTAATATTATTATCTTGACCGTCATAAAGTGCATTGTCTAATTTAATCGTAAAGGTCTTTGTGGCAGGATTAGGAGGCGTAAATGATGTTATCGGAGAAATCAAACCAACAGAAAAATTGCAAGGCAACAACACAACTTCTACTTGAACTGTTTCACTGGGCACCGCAGTATCTGTTACTTGTACTTCTATATTTACTTTATTCCCTTTTTCAATTTTAAATACAGGAGTGTTTGTTCCGTCGGAGGTACTTACCGTCCAACCATCTACTACAGGGGTGTTTACGACAGCGCCCACGGGTATCGCCCCTAATGCACTAAAAAAAAGAGCCAAGCACAATATGGCGCTTATCCATTTTATCTTTTTGATTTGGTGTGTTTTCATTGTTCTTTTTTCTCCTCTGTATGTATGGTGTTATCCTGTTCTCTTTGTGCAGTAGGGTGGTTTTGAGTTTTTACATCGCTTAAAACCTGCCCATCTTTAATGGTAATAATTCTATCGGCGTAAGCCGCTAAATCTCGCTCATGTGTAACCATAACAAATGTTATATTTTCTTCTCGCGCTAATTGCATCATCATTTGCAGCACTTGGTCGGTTGTCTTACTGTCCAAGTTGCCTGTAGGCTCATCAGCAAATATAACTTTGGGTTTTGCCACAAATGCACGGGCAATGCCAACACGCTGTTGCTGTCCACCCGACATTTCTGTAGGCTTGTGCCCAAGCCTTTCTCCAAGCCCTATTTTTTCAAGCTGTACTTTTGCCGCCGCAAGCCTTGTTTTTTTGTTTATTCCCTTAAACATAAGCGGCAGTGCCACGTTTTCGGCTGCTGTAAGTGCAGGCAGCAAATTATAGCTTTGAAAAATAAACCCCAGATACTTCTGTCTAAAAAGCGCAAGCTGTTTCTCTGTCATTTGAGAAATGTTGCTTTTACCTATATACACATTTCCTTTACTGGGTTTTTCAAGCCCGGCCAGTTGGTTTAATAAAGTAGATTTACCGCTGCCGGATGCGCCTACAATGCAGACAAATTCGCCACGTTCAATTTCCAAATTGATGCCATTTAGTGCTTTTACTTTTTCGTTGCCTATTCTGTAAATCTTTTTCAGATTTTCTACCCGTATGATTGGAGGCACTTAATGCTTCACCGCCTTTATTTTTTTAATGTTTAAATACCCATAAATAGAGAACCGCCAATGCTTCACGCATATAGCAGCTTGCCACTACCGCTACGTTTATGGATGCAGCCATACTGTTTAATTTGGTATAACCAACACGTTCTGCCTCTTTTTTTGCCCGATAGCAATGAAAAGCATTTGTAACAAAAGCAATTTCTTCCTTTTGTACGTCAACGCCCTGCTCTGCAAGCAGTTTTGCCGCAAAAACAAAGTTTTCTTCTGTAGATGTACTTTTATCCTCTTTTATTAAATTAGCTAAAGGTACGCCTTTTTGCAGCAAATATCGTTCCATTGCAAGGGCTTCGGCAATGCTTTCACCCGGGCCTTTCCCGCCGGTTACAACAATTTTTACTTGCGGGTTTTTTTGGTAATATTCAAAAGCCTTATCTAATCGGCGTTTTAACGTATCGCTTACCGTTTCACCGCGCAATCCTGCCCCTAACACAATTAAAGCAGATTCTTGATAGCTAACCGTTTGAGCATATCCGCTTATAGCTACAAACCCAACTAATCCGGCGTAAAAGGTTAACCCGCTTAAAACAAGTACTTTTACTGCTTTTAAAAAGCCCGCACTGCACCATGTGTCAATTTGTTGGTGCCAAATTAAATAAACGAGCAAAACTACGGTTAATCCCATTACCAAAAACGGACCCAAATTATTAAAATTACTGCGCAGCAGCAGTACAATACAGTTTATTACAAGTGCAACCTCTAATATCCATAAAAATACCAGTATCATATTTTCTCCCAATTTACGCATACAACAATATAAACGTTTTAAAAAACGTGTACCCTTCATTTTTTACAAAAAAATCCCCGGCACATCCACCGGGGATTTTTACCTGCTATTTTAAAATTTCGGGTAATAAACTGGTGCCGCAAATTTCTGCCTTAACCTGCAAGTAATCGGCAACAGTTGCCGCAATGTTTGCAAATGAACAGCGTGTACCCAAGTTGACGCCCTTTTTAAAGTTGTCACCGTAAATCAATAAGGGCACGCACTCACGAGAATGGTCTGTAGAAGGAGTTGCGGGGTCGCAGCCATGGTCTGCGGTAATAATAAGCATATCTTTAGGCTGTAACAAAGGTAATAATTCTTTTAGCTGTACGTCAAATTCTGTTGCGGCATTTGCATATCCGTCCACATCATTTCTATGGCCGTACACCATATCAAAATCCACTAAATTTACAAAAGCCAAGCCTTCAAAGCTGCGCTGAGCAAGTTCTTTTGTAACTTCCATGCCATGATGGTTACCTGTTGTTTTAATTTTTTCTGTAATGCCTTCCCCGTCAAAAATATCATAAATTTTGCCTACGCCAATCACATCTTTACCGGCTGCTTTTAAATAGTCCAGTAAGGTTTTTGCAGGGGGCTTTAAAGAATAATCATGGCGGTTCGTGGTTCGTTTAAAGTTCCCTTTTTTATCTCCTATAAAGGGACGCGCAATTACACGACCTACACCGTGTTTGCCTACTAACATATCACGCGCAATTTGGCAGTATTCATAAAGTGTTGCAACAGGCACAATGCTCTCGTTAGCTGCAATTTGAAAAACACTGTCCGCAGAAGTGTAAACAATAAGAGCACCTGTTTTAAGGTGTTCTTCGCCATAATCTTCCAATACTTCGGTGCCGGAATAAGGCTTATTACAAATTACTTTGCGTCCTGTTTTGCTCTCAAATGCTTCAATAACCTCTTTTGGAAACCCGTTTGGGTATACCGGCAAAGCATTTGCACTTTCTACTCCGGCAATTTCCCAGTGGCCAATAGTTGTATCTTTACCGTTAGACGCCTCCTGCAAACGAGCATAGCACGCTGTAGGGCTCTCTGTTTTTTGTCCACAGGTAACTTTGTCAATATTAAACATACCCATTTGCTGCAAGGTGGGTATATTAAATTTAGAAGATTTGGCTATAGCTGCTAATGTGTTGCTTCCCTCATCTCCAAATTTATGTGCATCGGGCATATCTCCTATGCCAAAGCTATCTAAAACAATTAAAAACACACGTTTGTTCATATTTTTACCTCATCTTTCACAGTTGCACATTTAGCTGCAAGATATTTAAAATTTTTATGAAAAAAAGCTTTTAAATACAGCGTATACAACTATATAAAGCATTATACCTTAAAAAAGAAATTTTGTTAATAGATTTATGAAACCTGTTTACTTTTTTAATTTAGAAAGATTAAATTTGTATAAATTTGACAAAAGTCTATTAGGCGTTTTAGATAATTTTGTAGCATAGTTTTGCAAAAAACTGTGCATAACAAGTGTTTATTATTTAACATCTCAATTATACTTGAACCATAAATTTTATGCGGTATAATTGGATAGGTTAAAATAAAACATTGATAATAAAAGGGGGATTTTCCTATGCGTAAAACAAAAATTGTATGTACCCTTGGTCCTTCTACAGATAACGAAAATACATTACGCAGCATGATAAAAGCCGGCATGAATGTGGCACGCTTTAACTTTTCACATGCTAACCATGATGAGCATTTGGCACGTTTAAAAATGCTTCAAAAAATACGCACAGAGTTAAAAGTACCTGTGGCTGCTTTGTTAGACACAAAAGGCCCCGAAGTGCGTTTAAAAAGCTTTAAAGACGGAAAAGCGTTTTTAGAGGCAGGTACGCAATTTATTCTTACCTCCAACGAAGTTTTAGGCGACAACAGCATCTGTTCTATTACCTATAAAGGTTTAATTAACGATGTAGACCCCGGCACACGCATTTTGCTGGACGACGGCTTAATTGCTTTAGAAGTAGAAAGACTCGAAAAAGAAAATATTGTATGCCGTGTAAAAAACAGCGGGCCTATTAAAGACAACAAAGGTGTAAACGTACCCGGCGTAAAGCTTAGTATGCCTTATTTAAGTGTCAAAGACAAAGATGATATTGTGTTTGGCATTAAAAGCGGTTTTGACTTTATTGCTGCCAGCTTTGTAAGCTGTGCCCACGATATTTTGGAAATACGTCAAATTTTAGACAGACACAAATGTGAGCACATTAAAATTATTGCTAAAATTGAAAACCATGAAGGCGTAGATAATTTAGATGAAATTTTAGGTGTTAGTGACGGTATCATGATTGCCCGCGGTGATATGGGTGTAGAAATTGATTTTGCCGAAATTCCCGCTATTCAGAAAAAGATTATTCAGTATTGCTACAACATGGGCAAGCCTGTGATTACGGCCACGCAAATGTTGGACAGCATGATGAACAATCCACGTCCCACGCGTGCTGAAATAACAGACGTTGCAAATGCAATTTACGACGGTACCAGTGCCATTATGCTTAGCGGAGAAACCGCCGCCGGCAAATATCCTGTAGAGGCCGTGGCAACGATGCACTCCATTGCCCAACATACCGAGGCGGATATTAACTACAACAAGCGTTTGCGCCAGCGTGAAACTGACGGTCACTTGTGCATTACCGACGCCGTAGCCCATGCCGCTTGCAGCACAGCTATGGATATAAGTGCAAAAGCTATTGTTACCGTAAGCAAAAGCGGTGAAACCTGTCGTTTAATATGCAAATATCGTCCAGAAGAGCCCATTATTGCCTGTGTTATTGACGAGTTTATCTATCGTCACTTAGCGCTGTCATGGGGTGTTTACCCGCTTATGATGCCTATTGTAAAATCCACCGATGAGTTGATAAATAAAAGTGTGGAAATAGCACGCGCGGCAGGTTATTTAACTGATGGAGACCTGGTGGTTATCACCGCCGGGGTACCTGCCGGTATAAGCGGTACTACCAATATGATTAAAGCACATTTAGTGGGCGATTCTTTAATTTCCGGAGTTGGCATTGGCAAAGTTTTTGGAAGCGGCAAATTATGTATTTGTGCAAACGATGAAGATGTACACGCTAAATTTAAGCCCGGCGACATCTTAGTAGTACCCGCTACCTCCAACGATATATTAGACCATATGCGCGAGGCATCTGCCATCATTACTGAAGAGCCGGGACGTAACAGCCATGCAGCTATTGTAGGTTTAACTTTGGGTAAACCGGTTATTGTAGGTGCCACCGGCGCAACTAAAAAACTAAAACAAGGTTTACTTGTGACAGTAGATGCCGAGCGAGGCATTGTACGCACTATGCCCAATTAAATTTTAATATTGCGTTTTTGTGCAAATTATTATACACTTATAAAACAAGTTTATAGAAAGTACGAGCGTATTTTATGAAAGCCATTGCCAGTTTCACCATTGACCATGATATTTTGCAAAAAGGAATGTACGTCTCTCGCGTAGATGAGGATATTACTACCTACGATATTCGTATGGTGCGGCCTAATTGCGGCAACTACATTGCCAATGCAGCTTTGCATACCTTTGAGCATCTATTTGCTACCTATGTACGCAATTCTCGCTTTGCAAGCCATATTATTTATGTTGGTCCCATGGGCTGTAGAACAGGATTTTACTTGCTTACACGAAACTTGCCAAAAGCTGACGTTATCGCGCTGGTACAGGAAAGCTTTGCTTTTATAGCAGCTTTTGAGGGACAAATCCCCGGTGCACAATATTCTCGCGAGTGTGGTAACTATAAAGAACATGATTTACCTGCTGCAAAACAGGTTGCTGCCGATATGCGTGTAGTTTTAAAAAATTGGACTATCGATATGTTAGACTATAATTATCATACACAAAAATAAATTTAAAAAAGACGTAAGGTACAAGCCTTACGTCTTTTCTTTTTAAGCATTGTTTTTTGAGGTTACATTTAAATGTCTACTTTGAAAACATTTGAAAGTATCAGGTTTACTTAGAGCTTGAAATTAACGTTTCAAGTTTATTAAAATTGCTTTTATATAAAATACGTTTTGCTGTTTTTAAGAAACCAAGTCTTTTTCTGACGCGGCTTTAGGATTTTTTTTACTGTTTACACATATACTTAAACCAAGAGTTTTATCTGTAAGTAGATTTATCTTAAGGTAGGTGAGGATTGTATGACACTTCGCATTTCCAAAAAATTTCTTAAGCGCTCTGCCGCAGTTTTTTTGTGCATTGCCGTAGGAGGCGCCGCATTGCTTTGTTGGCACAATGCAACACCGGTGGCAGTTGCTGCAAGTAATTACGAATGGGGGCTTTCTTTCCAAGAGAAAAACCAACCGCCTGTACCCAACTTGTCTGCAGAAAAGTTGCGGCCTTACGACGCTTTTTATTGTGGAGACTCCACACAAAAACGTTTATATCTTACCTTTGATGCAGGCTATGAAAACGGTAATACAGCTTTGATTATGGACGCATTAAAAAAGCATAATGCACCGGGTACATTTTTTGTTGTGGGCACCTATATCAAAGAATGTCCTGACTTGGTTAAACGAATGGTAGATGAAGGGCATGCAGTAGGAAACCATACCTATCACCACCCCAACATGACGCAAAAAAGTAAAGAAGACTTTCAAGAAGAACTGAATTCAGTCTCAACCCTGTTTGAAGAAACTACCGGCAAAGCAATTTCTCCTTTTTACCGCCCACCAGAAGGTAAATTCAGCGATGAAAATTTACAATGGGCACAGGAAATGGGTTATTCCACTATATTTTGGAGCTTGGCACATGTAGACTGGGATCCCGATAATCAGCCTTCTAAAGAAAAGGCTTTTAGTAAGCTTATTCCCCGTACCTACAACGGTGCTATTGTACTTTTACACGCAACCAGCTCTACAAATGCCACTATTTTAGATGAATTATTAACCGAGTGGGAAGAAATGGGTTACACTTTTGGAACCCTATCTGAGTTAAGTGCTATACCCAAAGCACCTACTGTATGAAAAAAATTGCCAAACTATTCCGGCGCAGCGCAGTGTATAGTATGCGCTCTACAAGTAAAAAAATTTTGTTTGTTGTCATTTTATGTACCGTGTGTTTCCTTTTTGCTTCTTGTATTCATCGCGTCATTATCCATGAACCAATCGGTTTGGAGTGTCTTCCTAATCCTTTTTCACACTTGCAATCTACTGTTCAGCCCGAACAGCCTTACCCCTTACAAACCCAGCCTCCCTTTACTGTTGCATTAGACCCAGGCCACGGAGGCATGGATACCGGCGCAGAAGGGATAGTTGAAGAACTGGCAGTATGTGAAGCCACCATAGATGCATTGTACACCTGGTTAGAAAACGATCACAACTATGTGCCTGTCCGCACACGCGCTAACGGAGAAGATTTGTCAAACAGCAACCGCGTAAAAAATGCTACCGAAAGCAAAGCTTCGCTTTTATTAAGTGTGCACGCTAACTGTGACCCCGAAACACGCCAATCTCACGGCTTTGAGTGCTTTCCAAAGCCGCCCGGGCGCGTATATGCAGAAGAATCCATGCGATTTGCTCAGTGTATTGCGCAAAAAATGGGTGAAGCAGGCCATAGGCTTAGAGGAGAAACCGGTATTCGCTTTGCGTATTACAGCGGAAAGCGAAAACGCATTGTAAGCAGCACCGACACCAAAATTCGCTCAGACAAAAGCTTTGGTATTGTAGAACTGCCAAACTGCCCGGCGGTACTTGCTGAGCAATGTTTTTTAACCAATTACGACGATGTGGAAAACTGGACGGGAGAAACAGGGTGTGCCCGCGCCGCCCGTATTTACTACGAAGCTATCTGCGCTTATTTTGGCACCACACCTTTAGACCCTGTTGCCTAAAAATATATATGCTTAACTTATGTAATTTTAAGTATTTATTTTATATAAAATAATAAAAACCGTCTAGCCTAAGCCAGACGGTATTTATTTTATATGTTTTTATTCTAAAGGAAATTTTTTGTCTTTCCAGTAAAAAATTTTGTCGCGTTCTTCAATAGGCCGTAAAACGCGGCAAGGCGCGCCTACAGCAACTACATTTGGAGGAATGGATTTTGTTACTACGCTTCCTGCACCAATTACACTCCCCTCACCTATTGTAACGCCGGGCAAAATTACTGTATTGCTTCCAATCCATACATCGTCTTCTATGTGTACAGAAAAAGAAAATTGGGTACCGTCTCCCCTTTTTTGTGGGTGTACGGGGTGTCCGGTAGTAGTAATCGTAACGTTTGGTGCAATCATTACGCGGCTGCCAATATACACTTTTTCGTCATCTACAACTACTAAATTAAAATTGGCGTAAAAGTTATCTCCAATAAAAGTATTTTTACCATACGCCATGTGTAAAGGCATTTCTATCCAAGGGTCTTTTCCTACTTGGCCTAACATTTTTTGTAAAAGCATTGTGCGCTGTTCTGTCTCTTTGGGGCGGGTTAGATTATAATCATACAGCAATTCTTTACATGCTTCTCTTTCCTCTTCCAGCCCTTCTCCCAAATCTGTATAAGGCAATCCTTGTTGCATTTTTTCTCGTATTGTCATTTTTATCCCCCTGGTTTTAGCAGTTTATCGTGAAATGCGCAGCACTACACCGCCGCCTTTTGGCAAAGCTCCGTTGTTTTCTGCATCGGAATATATAATATCACCTTCCGGAAGTGTTACAAAAGTTTTTTCTTCTCCCCAATTTTGTAAAAACAAATAGCGATACTTTGGGGTCTCTCGTTGATTTACACATACATTTAAAGGCAAGTCTTTTATAGGCAAAAGAATATCCGTCTGTGCAACTGCCTGCTTTAATAAAATGTCAAAACAGGCTTGCTCAGCGTTGGTCGCTAAATACCACGCTTTTCCTTTTCCACAACAGTTGACGGTTGCGGCAGGTTTTCCCGCATAAAAATCCTGCTCATAAGCCAAAAGCGGAGTAGCTGTAGTAACTACAGGCAGGCCACAAAGCTTATCGCAAATAAATTTATCCTGCAAGGCCGCAGACTTTATGTGTTGTGCAAAAGTTTCTTTTTCGCAAAAAGAAAGCATATTGCTTTCTTCTTCATACAGTGCATCTACCTCTTCTTCTCGTAAACCTAATACATCAAGCAAATTGTGTGGAGTTCCCCCTAAAAAGCAACGGTCATTTTCGTCTACTACGCCGCTCCAAACGGTTGTAAATAACTGACCGCCGCTTTTTACAAACTCTCGTAATTTTTCTGCATAATTTTTCTGCATTAAATAAAGCATAGGGGCGGCAACTAATTTGTAAGAATCCAGCGGCTCTTTTTGCGTAATAACTTCTACATCTAACCCCAATTTACGCAAAGCTTTGTAGGTTTTCAATACCATTTCTTTGTAAGGCATTCCGCTGTTTCTTGGCCCTAATGATTGTTCCAGCGCCCATCGATTTTCTATATCATATACCACGGCAACCTTTGCATTGGTTACGGCTCCTTTCACTTGTGCTAGTTTTTCCATCATGTTACCTATTTCCTGCACTTCGCAAAAAACTCTGGTATCGGTCTTTCCATAATGGTTTATCACGGCACCGTGAAATTTTTCTGCGCCTCCTTGGCTCTGTCTAATTTGAAAATATAGTACACTGTCTGCGCCATGTGCTACAGCTTGTAACCCTTGTGCACGCAAAATGCCCGGTCTTTTCAATTTACTTACCTTTTGCCAATTAGTAGCAGAGGGACAGCTTTCCATTAGTAGAAACGGCGCGTGCTTTAGCCCCCGCATAT
>JAQUTM010000194.1 GCA_028694405.1 Oscillospiraceae bacterium | reverse complement strand
AGCGCCGCTGGCTATGCCATTTGTAGCTTGATAAAGCTCCAAGTATACATCTTTTGCAAATTCGTCCGTGGTGTGGTCCAGCAAAGCTCTTTGCACCAAGCTGTTACCCGCTAAGCTTTGTAAAGCTTGATTGCTCTCTTGCAGAGTGGCTTCCAGCTGTTCTGCCAAGGTTTGTATCTGCTGCTCTCCCGCTTGCTTTGCTTGGCTTTCCAATGTATTGGTAAACACGTTTAGCATAAGCAGTGTACACAGCAATAAGGGCAGCAAGGCAACCATTAAGTTACTGCCAAAAATGCGGTATTTAAAAGAATTATACTTTGCTTGTCTCATGGTGTGCCTCCTTGTGTCGGCACATACACCTGCTGCCAAAGTGCCAAAATAGCAGGCTTTTTGGCAGCCGCCCAATCAACATCATATTCCATTAACGGAATATTTTCCAAGCGCTGCATACCCTCTAAAGGAATATCATCTCGCACGGCTCTGCGGTTTAGCTCACTGGAAAGGTAAGCCTGTGCATCTCTGCTTAGTACAAAATCCACAAAAAGGCAGGCATTTTCAAAGTTGGGTGCACCTTTTAAAACAGCAATGCCGTCAGGCACAGCACTGGTACCGTCCTCTGGATAAAGATATGCTACATCAGCGCCGTCTGCAATGGCCTGCTGCGCGCTGCTCTCCAGCGTTATGCCCACCGAATAGCTGCCGTCTGCTACGCGAGTGACAATGTCCCGTGATTCCTTTAAGCATCTGCCGTCTAAATTTTCAACAAATTGAGTTACATAATTGTCCCCGTAAAGCTGTACGGCAGTAGCTACCGCGGTATAACAAGAACCCGAAACCTCCGGGCTGACAAAAGCAATACGGCCACGCCATTTTAAATCTATTAAGCTTTGCCATGTAGTGGGCGCGTCCCGCTCACTTACCAGCTTTGTATTATAAATAATTACCAGCGGCAAAGCGGAAAAACCTGTCCAGCAATTATCTGCTCCCACAAATCCCGCATGGCTGATAGCCGGCAGCTGTGTACTTGCATAGCTTGCAAAATAACTGCGGCAGCCCTCCAATGATTCTACCCCTCCGCCAAACATTACATCGGCAACCGGTGTTTGTGCCTCGTCGGCAATGCGATTCAACAGTTCTTGGCTTCCGCCGGTTTCCACCTGTACCCAAATACCGGTACGCTCCTCAAATTCGCGCACAAAGGGTGCATAAATTTCTGCGGGGTGACTGGTATATAGTACCATTTGCTGCTCTGGCGGCACGCAAGATAACGCATTTGCACCACCAGGCACGCTTTTGCCGCACCCAGTTAGCAGCCACACCATGCACAATGTCACTGCTATTATACTGCCTGTGTGCTTCATAGGTGCGCCCTCCCTTTTTCTATCCAAATTTTTACATCTGATACACTTTAGTATAGCACAGTGAAGGTTTATAGTCATTAAAAACCCAAATTTTATACCCAGCATTATATGTATATTTATACCTATTTATATAATTTTTGAAATAAAATATTTAATAATTGCAGCTTTCTTATCAAACAATATGTTAAAGCTGATTTGTTTACAATTTATTCTATTTTTATCTATTTTTATGGCAAACTTTTCTATTATAATTTGTCACATTTATAACAAAGTTTTCTTTTTTTTCGTTTGTAAATCTTGTCTATTCTTTTGCCCAATATTTAAGGTTTATTGTTTACACTATTCTTTTTCTTTGTTATAATGAATAGTATGTTTTGATGAATTTATACGAATTTTTTCAAATTTCGCATTTGTGAATTGTGAAAGCTTTATAGCATTTTTGGAAGGCGGTGCGTAATTTTGAAAGATAATCGCAGCTTTTTTAAAGCGGTTACATGGCTTTCGTACCTTACTCAGCTTGGTTTAAGTATCGCGGCGCCTATTTTACTATGCATTTTGGCGGCCTCGTGGCTGCAAACCCGCTTTGCGCTGGGGTACTGGGTAATGCTGGTAGCCATTGTATTGGGTGTAGGCGGCGGCATTGTGTCTTTGTTTAATTTTATTTTTTATGTACAGCGACAGATAGGCGGCAAAAAAAAGTAACGGAGTGTTTTGTATGAAGAAAATTCAGCCCGCAGTAAAAAAAGAAACTTTGCATATTGCCTTTGGCACCTTTATTTTAGCGGCCATTATGGTTGGGATATTTGCGCTTTTAGGACAATTTAATATAACGGTTATATGGGGTGCACTTTTGGGTGTATGCTTTGCGGTATTAAACTTTTTTTTATTGGGTTTAACCGTACAAAAGGCCACAACTTACAGCGATGAAAAACGTGCAAAAGCTTTTATGCAGCTTAGCTACAGCTTGCGCATGTTACTTACTTTAGGAGTGGCTTTACTGGGTATTTGGGCGCCTGTTTTTAACGGCATTGCCACAGTTTTGCCCTTGCTGTTTCCCCGCTTTACTATTGCTGCAATGAGCATTTATGCTTCTATTGTTAAAAACAAAAGAGTCGGTACAGGTGACAACGATTCTTCTGTTGAAATTAAAACTACTGAGGAGGGAAAATAATCTCTTATGGAATTAGACGTAAGCGGTGCAAAGATATTTTATGAAATTCCTATCCTAGGCGGTATTCCCATAACGGAAACACTTGTTAACACATGGCTGGTTATGGCGGTTATCGTGGGTCTTTGCATCTTTCTCACCCGTGGCATGGCCGTGCGGCCAACCGGTAAGCGGCAAATTGTTGCCGAATATTTGGTTAAAACTGCCACCAATTTTGTAGAGGGAAACATGGGCAAGCAGTTTAGCGGTTATGTGCCGTTTATCAGCGCAATATTTGTGCTTTCGGCGCTGTGCAGCCTTTCCAGCTTGTTGGGCCTGTATGCCCCTACCAGCGATTTATCCACTTTGCTTGGGTGGGCATTGCTTGTTTTTGTGCTGATAACCTACACAAAAGTAAAGACAAACGGTGTAGGCGGATATTTTGTGGGCTATACAAAACCCATTGCCGTGTTAACACCCTTTAACATCATCAGCGAAATTGCAACGCCTGTTTCTATGGCGTTCCGTCACTTTGGCAACATCGCCTCCGGCAGCGTTATTACTGCGCTGGTATACGCGGCACTTACCCTTGCCAACCATGCTTTGTTTGGGCTGTTGCCGGGTGTATTGGGAGAAGTTTTGGGTACCATCCCGTTCTTGGCCGTAGGTTTGCCTGCGGTGCTGTCCGTTTATTTTGATTTGTTCTCCAGCTGTTTGCAGGCATTTATTTTCTGTATGTTAACCATGATGTACATTGCCTCTGCCGCCAGCGAGGATTAGTCGTCCGTACGGTGTATCAAATGTGCCCCACGCACAATGATATATATTTTAAAAAATGTTTATATTTTTAGGAGGTTTTCCCATGTTAGAAAAAGCTATTATTTTAGGTTGCTCCGCTATTGGTGCCGGTCTTGCTATGATCGCCGGTATCGGCCCCGGTATTGGTGAAGGTTATGCCGTAGGTAAAGCCTGTGAAGCAATCGGCCGCCAACCCGAATCTAAAGGCGATGTTACAAGCACAATGCTGCTTGGTTGTGCTGTTGCCGAAACCACCGGTATTTACGGTTTTATCGTAGCTTTGCTATTGTTGTTTGTTACACCCGGTATGTTTATTGGCCGTTTGGGTTAAACCCCGCGTGCGACAGCCCGTCGCAACCCATTAAACACGAAGGGAGGACATCAGTATGAAGGTTTTAGATTTTATCTCTATTGTACCTTGGACCATTGTTGCACAAATTTGCAACTTGCTTATTTTAACTTTGCTTGTTAAAAAGTTTTTATTTAAACCTGTACAAGCTATTTTGGC
>JAQUTM010000027.1 GCA_028694405.1 Oscillospiraceae bacterium | reverse complement strand
ATATTATACAAATGAGTGAAATATGTTAAAAGCTACAAAAATAAAACAATTACAGAAAAATGAAAAAAAGACTTGCATTCCATAGGGGATTTTGGTATTATTATTAGGCGACTGCGATAGATATGCGTAGAAGTGGGAGGTTGCTACTGAGTAACACTTAAGTAGGTTTTTCCGCTGAGTATGTCCGATCGAAGAACCGGGCGAAAGAATACTGAATGCAAAAGGTTAAGGTCTTGTGTACATTACACACGACCCGCTGTCCATGTTTTTGCGAAAGGATTCCGATTAAAACTACAACGTGTGGTTTGTCGGTTTTTCTAATGCCAAAATATGAAACACCCGGAACAGTGTTCAGTTTTTATCAACCGCCAAAAAATATTATAGGAGGCGATTAAAAATGGCAGTCAAAGAGAAAATCAGAATTCGTTTAAAGAGTTATGATCATCAACTTATCGACCAGGCAGCAGAGAAAATTGTGGAGACAGCAAAGCGCACAGGCGCTCGTGTTAGTGGCCCAATCCCCCTGCCCACCGATAAAGAGATTATCACTATCTTGCGTGCTGTTCATAAGTACAAAGATAGCCGTGAGCAGTTTGAAAACCGCACACACAAACGCTTAATCGACATTTTGAAACCATCAAACAAAACTGTAGAAGCTCTTATGAGCCTGCAGCTCCCTGCTGGCGTTGACATCGAGATTAAACTGTAATAGTTACTCTTACATTTAATAGCGAGCGTATCAACACAAGACCCCTGCAGAGAGGTCACGTTGGAGCCGTGAGGCATCAACCAATAACCTATTAGGAGGCATACGAAAATGCAAAAAGGTATTATCGGCAAAAAGCTTGGCATGACACAGCTTTTTGATGAGAGCGGCAAAGTAGTGCCCGTTACCATCATTGAGGCTGGCCCCTGCACAGTAGTGCAGAAAAAAACAATCGAGAGCGATGGCTATCAAGCTGTACAGCTTGGTTTTGGCGAAGTAAGTGCAAAACACCTTACAAAACCCGCTAAAGGCCATTTCGAAAAAGCAGGCGTTGCTCCCAAGAAAACTCTTCGCGAGTTTCGCTTGGCAGACGTTTCCGGCGTTACAGTAGGCGATATCGTAAAAGCTGACGTATTTGCAAACGGCGACAAAATCGACGTTGTAGGCATCAGCAAAGGTAAAGGCTACGCCGGTTCCATCAAACGTTGGAACAATGCTCGTTTGCGTGAGACACATGGTACAGGCCCTGTTTCTCGTCACGCAGGTTCTATGGGTGCTTGTTCTTCTCCCAGCCGTGTATTTAAGGGTAAAAAATTGCCCGGTCACTTGGGTGCAGAGCGCGTAACCGTACAAAACTTAACAGTAGTTAAAATCGACGCAGAGAACAATCTGATCGCTATCAAAGGCGCAGTACCCGGTGCTAAAGGCAGCTTGGTATGCATCAGCGACAGCGTGAAGGCATAAGGAGGAAAGCAAAATGGCTAAATTTGACGTTTTAGATATGAACGGCAAGAAGGTTTCCACAGTTGAGCTTTCCGACGCCGTATTCGGTATTACCCCTAACGAGAAAGTTATGCATGCAGCAGTTGTAAACTTCCTTGCTAACCAACGTCAGGGTACACAGAGCACAAAAACTCGCAGCGAGGTACGCGGCGGTGGCCGTAAACCATGGCGTCAGAAAGGTACAGGCCGTGCACGTCAGGGTTCTATTCGTAGCCCGCAGTGGACACACGGTGGTATCGCACTGGGCCCCAAACCCCGTGACTACAGCTACACATTAAACAAAAAGGTAAAACGTTTGGCATTGCTTAGCTCTTTGAGCGACAAAGCACAAAACGGCAACCTGATTGTTGTTGACACTTTGGCAGTTAACGAGTACAAAACAAAAGCTGTTATCGACATGCTGAAAGCTGTTGGCGCAGACACAAAACGTGTTTTGATTGCTACAGCAGAGCTGGACAGCAAGCTTGTTAAAAGCGCAAACAACATCCCCGGCGTAAAAACCACTTTGGCTAACCAAGTTAACACCTATGAGGTTTTGCTGGCCGGTAAGCTGGTTGTTAGTGTAGATGCCGCTAAGAAGCTTGAGGAGGTATTTGCATAATGAAAACACCTGCACAGGATATCATTTTGGCCCCTGTTATTACAGAGGCTTCCATGAAAAACCTTCAAATGAAAAAATATACTTTTAAAGTAGCCCCTACAGCCGGCAAAATTCAAATTGCAGACGCAGTTGAAGAGCTGTTTGGCGTAAAGGTAGCAAAAGTAAACACCATTAACGTGCGTGGCCGCTTCCGCCGCCAAGGTGCGCATGGTGGTTTTACCGCAGCAACCAAAAAAGCTATCGTTACTTTAAAAGCAGACTCCAAAGGCATTGAGTTCTTTGAGAGCATGATTTAAGTACCGCTTACAGTAATGTAAAGCGAGGCCGCCGAAAGGCAGGCTAAAAGGCAGCCGTTGAAATTCATATTAGCTGCCATATGTCCTGAGAAAGGGCAAGCTATGGGGATATGACCCCGACAAAAATTCATAAGGAGAAAAAATAATGGCTATTAAAAAGTACAAACCGACTACCCCGGGCCGCCGTGGTATGACTGTTACTGATTATTCCAGCCTTTCTAAAGTAGCTCCCGAGCGTAGCTTGTTAGAGCCTCTAAAGAAAAACGCTGGCCGTAACAACACCGGCCGCATCACCGTTCGCCATCATGGCGGCGGCAACCGCGTTAAATATCGCGTAATCGACTTCAAACGTAACAAGCTGGATATTCCCGCTACCGTTACTACTTTGGAGTACGACCCCAACCGTAGCGCTCACATCGCATTGCTCACTTACGAGGACGGCGAAAAACGCTACATCATTGCTCCCAACGGCTTGAAAGTTGGCGATACCGTTATCAGCAGCCCAAATGCTGACATCAAACCCGGTAACTGCCTGCCTTTTGCAAATATCCCCGTTGGTACCATCATCCACAACGTTGAGATGTACCCCGGCAAAGGCGCACAGCTTGTTCGCAGCGCCGGTAACCAAGCTCAACTAATGGGTAAAGAGAACGGCTATGCTTTGGTTCGTCTGCCCAGTGGTGAGATGCGTAACTTCCCGCTAAACTGTGTTGCTACAATCGGTCAGGTTGGCAACATCGACCACGAGAACGTTAACTATGGTAAAGCCGGTCGTATCCGTCACATGGGCGTACGTCCTACCGTTCGCGGTAGCGTTATGAACCCCTGTGATCACCCCCACGGCGGTGGTGAGGGCAAGAGCCCCGTTGGTCGTCCCGGCCCTGTTACCCCTTGGGGTAAACCTGCTATGGGTTACAAAACTCGTAAACATCATAAAGCCAGCGATAAGTTTATCGTAAAACGTCGCGGTTAAGAGAGGAGAGCAATTATGGGTAGAAGTATCAAAAAAGGCCCCTTCGTGCAGCCTGTTCTATTAAAACGTGTTCTGGAAATGAACGCAGCAGGTGAGAAGAAAGTGCTCAAAACTTGGAGCCGTTCTTCCACAATTTTCCCTGACTTTGTTGGACACACATTTGCTGTGCACGACGGTCGCAAACATGTACCTGTATATGTAACAGAGGATATGGTTGGGCACAAACTTGGTGAGTTTGCACCCACTCGTTCTTTCCGTGGCCATGCAGGCGCTAAAACAAGCAAATAAAGGAGGATTACACAATGGAAGCAAAAGCACATTTAAGATATGTGCGCATTGCGCCTCGCAAAGTGCAGATTGTTTTGGACATGATTCGTAATCAGCCAGTTGACAAAGCACTTGCTATGATGCAGTACACAAATAAAGCAGCCTGTGAGCCCCTTTACAAGCTGGTTAAATCTGCAGAGGCAAATGCGGTAAACAATTTCAATATGGACAAAAACAGCCTTTATGTAGCAGAGTGTTTTGTAACACCCGGCCCTATCATGAAGCGCGTTATGCCCAGAGCTCAAGGCAGAGCTTACAGAATTTTAAAGAGAAGCAGCCATGTGACTGTTGTTCTGAAAGAGATTGAAGGGTAAGGAGGTAGCATAAATGGGTCAGAAAGTAAATCCACACGGCATTCGTGTTGGCGTTATTAAAGACTGGGACAGCCGCTGGTTTGTAGCCAAGAAAGACTTTGGCAACACTCTGGTTGAGGACTACAAAATCCGTAAGGTTTTGAAAGCTCAGCTGTATGCTGCTGGCGTTCCCAAAATCGAGATTGAGCGTACTGCTGATAAAGTGCGCGTAAATATTTCTTGCGCGAAACCCGGTATGGTTATTGGCCGTCAGGGCAGCGAAATTGAGAAATTGAAAGTACAGATTTCCAAAATGATTGGCAAACCTGTAGACGTTAATATTATTGAGGTTAAGAGCCCCGATATGAGCGCCCAGCTTGTTGCAGAGAGCATTGCTTCTCAGCTAGAGCGTCGTGTTGCATTCCGTCGTGCCATGAAAATGAGCATTGGCCGTACAATGCGTTTGGGTGCAAAAGGTATTAAAGCAATGGTTAGCGGTCGTTTAGGCGGCGCTGATATTGCCCGTAGCGAGAGCTACCATGAGGGTACCATTCCCCTGCAAACACTGCGTGCTGACATTGACTACGGCTTTGCCGAGGCCAATACCACATACGGTAAAGTAGGCGTTAAAGTTTGGATCTACAAAGGTGAAGTGCTGAAAGGCGCAAAACCTGCACCTCGTAAAGAAGGAGGCAACAAGTAATGTTATTACCAAAACGTGTTAAATATCGTCGCGTACACCGTGGCCGTTTGACCGGTAAGGCAATGCGTGGCAATAAAGTAACACAGGGCGATTTCGGCATTGTTGCCACAGAGCCCTGCTGGATTACATCCAACCAAATTGAGGCAGCTCGTATTGCTATGACTCGTTACATCAAACGTGGCGGTCAAGTTTGGATTAAAATATTCCCCGACAAGCCTGTAACAGAGAAACCTGCTGAAACTCGAATGGGTTCCGGTAAAGGTAGCCCTGAATACTGGGTAGCCGTAGTAAAACCAGGCCGTGTATTGTTTGAAATCGGCGGCGTTAGCGAAGAGCTTGCCCGTGAGGCTTTGCGTTTGGCTATGCACAAACTGCCTTGCAAATGCAAATTTGCCAAGAGAGAAGAAGAGGAGGTTGCTGAGTAATGAAAGCAAGTGAATTACGCGATATGAGCGCAGTTGAGCTCACCAAAAAGCTTGCTGAATTAAAAGAGGAGCTGTTCAATCTCCGCTTTCAGCACGCCATCAATCAGTTGGAGAACCCCAACAGAATCAATGTAGTTAAGAAAGATATCGCTCGTGTAAAAACACAAATTCGCGCTATCGAGCTTAACGACGCACAATAAGAGAGGGAGGAAAAACGATGGAACGCAACTTGAGAAAAACGCGTATAGGTACTGTTGTATCTGACAAAATGGATAAAACAATAGTTGTTGCTATTCAGGACAACGTAAAACACCCCCTCTACAAAAAAATCATCAAGCGCACCGTAAAATTTAAAGCACATGATGAGAACAACGAATGTGGCATTGGCGACCGTGTAAAAATCATGGAGACTCGTCCTCTGTCTAAAGACAAACGTTGGAGACTAGTTGAAATCGTAGAGAAGGCTAAATAAGCCTGTTACTTTGAAAAGGAGGACGCAACTGTGGTACAGATGCAATCATATCTCAAAGTGGCTGACAACACCGGTGCTAAAGAAATTATGTGTATCCGTGTGCTTGGCGGTTCCCGTAAGAGATACGCCAATATTGGCGATGTAATCGTAGCTTCCGTTAAGAAGTCTACACCCGGCGGCCAGGTTAAAAAAGGCGACGTAGTAAAAGCCGTTGTAGTTCGCAGCAAAAAAGGTGTGCGCCGTGAAGACGGTTCTTACATCCGTTTTGATGAGAACGCCGCTGTTATTATTAAAGACGACAAAAATCCGAGGGGCACTCGTATCTTTGGACCGGTTGCACGCGAATTGCGTGATTCCGGCTACCTGAAGATTGTTAGCCTTGCTCCCGAATCGCTTTAAGGAGGTTTTAAAATGAATAACGTTCATGTTAAAACTGGCGATACCGTTATGGTTATCAGCGGCAAAGACCGCGGTAACTCCGGCAAGGTGCTGGCGGTAAGCCCTAAAGAGGGTAAGGTAATTGTAGAAGGCCGTAACATGGTTACAAAACACGTTAAACCTCGTCGTCAAGGCGAGCAAGGCGGTATTGTTAAGGCTGAAGGTGCAATGTATGCCTCTAAAGTTATGCCAGTTTGCCCCAAATGTGGCAAAGCAGTTCGTGTTGGCCACGTTGTAAAAGACGGTAAAAAAGTACGCGTTTGCAAAAAATGCAACGCCGAGTTTTAAGGGAGGATGTAAACAGATATGGCAAGATTAAAAGAGTTTTATGCCAAAGAGGTTGCTCCTGCTCTTATGAAAAAGTTTGGTTACAAAAGCGTTATGCAAATACCCAAACTTGACAAAGTTGTAATCAATGTTGGTTGCGGCGAAGCAAGAGATAACCCAAAAATTATGGACGCCATTCTGGCTGATTTGAGCAAAATCACCGGCCAGAAAGCAGTAGTTTGCAAAGCTAAAAAGAGCGTTGCTAACTTTAAACTGCGTGAGGGCCAACCCATTGGTGCAAAAGTAACATTGCGCGGCGAAATTATGTACGAGTTTGTAGACCGCTTTTTTAGCATTGCGCTACCTCGCGTACGCGATTTCCGTGGTATTAACGGCAACAGCTTTGACGGCCGTGGCAACTACAGCTGTGGTATTAGAGAGCAACTGATTTTCCCTGAAATTGATTACGAGAAAATCGACGCCATTCGTGGTATGGACATTGCTTTTGTTACAACTGCTAAAACAGACGAAGAATCCAAAGAGCTTTTGAGAGCTTTGGGCGCTCCGTTTGCTAACTAATAAAGGAGGACTTATAAAATGGCAAAAACCAGTATGAAAATCAAACAGGCAGCCACACCTAAGTTCTCTACAAGAGCTTACAACCGCTGCAAAATCTGCGGCCGTCCCCACGCTTACTTGCGTAAATACGGCGTTTGCCGTATTTGCTTCCGTGAGCTTGCCTACAAAGGCGAGATTCCCGGCGTACGCAAAGCAAGCTGGTAATCGGTTAGCTGATTTAGAATAACAACCCACAGAGACCTGCAAAGACGTTTTGCAAAAGCCCTGTGGCGAACCTACTCTTAGGAGGTACAACTATGCATATTACCGATCCTATCGCTGACTTGCTGACTCGTATCCGCAACGCCAGCACTGCAAAACACCCCACCGTTGAAATTCCCGCAAGCAACCTGAAAAAAGCTATCTGCAACATTTTGGTTGAAGAAGGCTATGTAAAAAGCGTACAGGTTACCGAGGACAACAAACAAGGCGTTTTGAAAGTTACACTGAAGTATGCCGAGAACGGCACACCGGTTCTTTCCGGTTTGCGCCGCGTTTCTAAACCGGGCTTGCGTATCTACACAAACTGTGAGGATATGCCCAAGGTTATGAAAGGTCTTGGCACCGCTATTATATCTACCTCTAAAGGCGTTATGACAGACAAAGCAGCCCGCGCAAACAACGTTGGCGGCGAAGTTCTGGCCTTTGTATGGTAAGAAAGGGGCAATAAAACAATGTCGAGAATAGGAAGAAAACCCATCGTTATTCCTGCTGGCGTTGAGGTTACAGTTGATGGCCACAATGTTACAGTGAAGGGCCCCAAAGGTACACTTAATTCCAAAATCCATCCTTTAATCAGCGTAGCTGTTGAGGGTGGCGAAGTTAAGGTAACCCGCCCAAATGATGAAAAAGAGGCACGCAGCTTGCATGGCCTTTCCCGCACAATGATTGCCAACATGGTTGAGGGCGTTACAAACGGCTTCAAAAAAGAGTTGGAAATCCAAGGTGTAGGTTACCGTTGCCAGAAACAAGGCAAGGATTTGATTTTAACCTTAGGTTACTCTCACCCTGTTGTAGTTTCTGACACAGATGATATTAAAATTGAATCTCCGGATCCTTTGAAAATCATCATCACCGGTATTGACAAACAAAAAGTTGGTCAATTTGCCGCTGAAGTTCGCGAAAAACGTCCGCCCGAGCCTTACAAGGGCAAAGGTATCCGCTATGTGGGTGAGTATGTTATCCGCAAAGAGGGTAAAGCCGGTAAAGGCAAATAAGAAAAGGAGTGAAAGACAATGGTTAATAAGCCAGATAAAAACGAAGCTCGTCTTCGTAGACATCGCCGTGTTCGCGGTAAGATTAGTGGCACAGCAGAGTGTCCCCGTCTGAATGTATTCCGCTCCGCTTCTCATATCTATGCCCAAATCATTGATGACGTAGCAGGTAAAACACTTGTTGCAGCATCTTCTCTGGACAAAGATTTTGAAGGTTTTGGCGGTAACATTGACGCTGCTCACAAAGTAGGCGTTAAAGTAGCTGAGAAAGCTATTGCAGCCGGTATTACAAAAGTAGTTTATGACCGCGGCGGCTTTGTTTACACAGGCCGTGTAAAAGCTTTAGCAGAGGGTGCCCGTGAGGGTGGCCTGAAGCTGTAAGGAGGATACAATGGAAATTATCGATGCAACTACATTGGAGCTACAAGAAAAAGTAGTTTACATTAACCGCGTATCCAAAACCGTAAAAGGTGGTCGTATCTTTAAATTTGCTGCTTTGGTAGTAGTAGGCGACGGCAATGGCACAATCGGTTACGGTTTGGGTAAAGCTTCTGAGGTACCCGAAGCAATTCGTAAGGGTATTGAAGATGCCAAAAAGAATTTGGTAAAGGTTAGCCTGAAAGGCACAACCATTCCTCACGAAATCGTGGGTAAATTTGGTGCAGGCGAGGTTCTTATGCGCCCCGCTGCTCCCGGTACCGGTGTTATCGCCGGCGGCCCTGTTCGTGCAGTTCTCGAGGTATCCGGTATCAAAGATATCCGTACCAAATCTCTTCGTTCTAACAATCCTTGCAACGTTGTTGCAGCTACTGTACAAGGTTTAACAGCTTTGGCTGATGCCAAACAAGTAGCAGCAAAACGCGGCAAAACTGTTAAAGAAATTTTAGGTTAGGAGGTAGCTTATAATGGCAGAGACAACAAATACTCCCGTAGAGGAGACAGTAGTAGAGAAAAAACCTGCTGCTAAAAAGGCTCCGGCTAAAAAAGCTGCCGCCAAACCCGCTGCAGAGAAAAAACCTGCTGCTAAAAAGGCACCTGCTAAAAAGGCTGCACCTGCTGCTGAGGCAACTGCCGAGGCCGTAGCAGAGAAAAAACCTGCTGCTAAAAAGCCGGCTGCTAAAAAAGCTGCTGCTAAAAACACAGTTACCATTAAGTTGGTTAAAAGCTTAATTGGCCGTAGCGACAAACAAATTGCTACAGCAAAAAGCTTGGGCCTGAAAAAAGTTGGCAATGTTACAACACAGCCCGACAACGTGGCAACTGCCGGTAAAATCAACACAATTTCTCATTTAGTTGAGGTTATTAAAGCCTAATACAGCAAGGAGGTGCACACCATATGAAGCTTCACGAGTTAAAAGCATCAGAGGGCGCTAATAAAGCTGCCAAACGTAAAGGTCGCGGCCACGGTTCCGGTAACGGCAAAACCGCAGGTTACGGTCACAAAGGCCAAAAAGCGCGTTCTGGCGCAAAGAAAGCCGGTTTTGAGGGTGGTCAGCTGCCCTTGCAACGTCGTTTGCCAAAACGCGGTTTCAACAATATTTTCGCTACAGTATATGCTACAGTTAAAATAAGCGACTTAGAGCGCTTTGAGACCGGCAGCGTAGTTACTGCACAAACATTGGTAGACGCAGGTTTACTAAAAAACACACAGGACGGTGTTAAAGTTTTAGGTAACGGCACATTGTCCAAATCCCTCACCGTTGAGGCAGCCGCATTCACTGCTTCCGCAAAGGAAAAAATTGAGAAGGCAGGCGGAAAGGCTGAGGTGAAGTAAGGTGTTAACAACTTTTAGAAACGCTTGGAAAATTGAGGAATTACGGAAAAAACTTCTATTTACACTATTTGTAATTGTTATCTTCCGTTTTGGCAGTGCCATTACAGTTCCCTTTTTAGACCCATCTGCCATTAAAAGTTTAATTGGCGACGGCAGCCTACTTGGTTATTTTGATATGCTGACCGGTGGCGGTTTCTCTAGTTCAACACTGTTTGCACTTTCGGTTACACCCTACATCAACGCCTCTATTATCATACAGTTGCTTACAGTTGCCATTCCGGCGCTGGAGCGCATGGCAAAAGAGGGCGAAGAGGGCAGAAGAAAGATTACACGCATCACACGTTATGTGGGCTGCGGTATTGCTTTGGCTTTGTCCATTGCATACTATTTCTTGCTTCGCAGCCAGGGTAGCCTAAGCTACACCACCGGTTTTTCCGGCGTGTTTAGTGCAATCGTTATTGTACTCAGCTTTACAGCCGGCTCCATGTTAATCATGTGGCTGGGTGAGCAAATTGATACAAAAGGTATTGGCAATGGTATTTCTATCTTAATTTTCGCTGGTATCGTAAGCCGTTTTGGCAGCGTTCTCAGCGCAGCTAAAGATTATTTCTTACTTGGGATTGGCTACAGCGCCACAAACGCTGACGCCACACCCCAAGCGCAGTACCTAATTGGTTTGCCTATTATTCTTATTTTTGCTTTGGTTTCTGTAGCATTCATCGTTATTCTTTCTGCTGCCGAGCGCCGCATCCCTGTGCAATATGCAAAGAGAGTGGTTGGCCGCAAACAATACGGTGGACAGAGCACACACATTCCCATCAAGGTAAACATGAGCGGCGTTATGCCTATCATTTTTGCCAGCGCATTGATTAGTATCCCCGGTACAATCCGCAGCTTGTTTAATATTACAGGCTTTTGGGGCAACGTACTTGGCATATTTAACTACAATGCTTGGGGTTATGCGGTAATTTATACATTACTGATTATTGCTTTCAACTTTTTCTACGTTGCAATTCAGTATAATCCCATAGAAATTGCCAACAATCTGCGTAAAAACAATGGTGCAGTTCCCGGTATTCGTCCCGGCAAGCCCACCAGTGATTTTATCAATAAGATTTTGAGCAAAATAACACTGATTGGTGCCGTGTTCCTGGCTGTTGTGGCTATCTTGCCTATCATCATCGGTAACCTTACAGGCATGAACATCCAACTGGGTGGTACAAGTCTGCTTATCGTTGTAGGTGTTGCGCTGGATACAAGCCGTCAGCTTGAAAGCTATATGCTGATGCGTCACCACAAAGGCTTCCTTGAGTAAGCAGAAGGGTGAACCTTATGAAACTTATTTTGTTAGGTGCGCCTGGTGCCGGTAAAGGTACACAGGCCGAGGTTATTTGCGACAAGCTGAACATCCCTGCTATCAGCACCGGCAACATCATTCGCGAGGCCGTAAAAAACGGTACCGAGATGGGTGTAAAAGCCAAAGACTTTATTGAGAGCGGCAAGCTGGTACCCGATGAGGTAATCATCGGCATTATCAAGGAGCGTTTGGCAGAAGATGACTGCAAGGGCGGTTTTATTTTAGACGGCGTGCCCCGTACGGTGGCACAGGCCGAAGCGCTTGATAACATGGGCGTTGAAATTGACCGCGTAATTGACATTGAAGTAAGCGATGAGGCCATTGCAAAGCGTCTTTCGGGACGCCGCGTTTGCAGCGCCTGCGGCGCAAGCTACCATGTGGATTACAAACCCAGCACGAAACCTGATGTGTGTGACCGCTGCGGCGGCGCACTCATTATTCGCAAGGACGACGAACCTGCCACCGTGCTTGACCGTTTAAAGGTTTACCACGAGTTGACAGAGCCGTTGATTGATTACTACCGAGCAAAAGGTAAGCTTTACGTTGTACAAGGCCAAGAGGAAGTAAAGGATACAACTGCACTGATTTTGGCCGCTTTGGAGGGTTAGTTGTGATATCTGTAAAAACAGCAGCGGACATTGAGCAAATGAAAAAGGCGTGTCGCATTAGCGCTATGGCTTTAAAGCTTGCAGGCGAGGCTGTTAAACCAGGTGTCAGCACCGCTGCGATTGACAAAATTGTTTATGACTTTATTGTAAAGCAAGGTGCCAAACCAAACTTTAAAGGGTACGGCGGTTTTCCGGGTAGTGCGTGTATTTCGGTAAATGATACCGTTATACACGGCATTCCCAGTAAAAGCATCGTTTTGCGTGAGGGCGATATTGTCAGTATTGACACGGGCGCATTTATAGACGGCTTTAACGGCGACAACGCCGCTACCTTTGCCTGCGGGCAGATTAGTGCCGAGGCACAGCGTTTATTAGATGTTACCCGTGAGAGCCTGTACCGCGGTATTAACGCCGCAGTACTGGGTAACCGCATTGGTGACGTTAGTGCGGCAATACAGAGCTATGTTGAAGATAATGGCTTTTCGATTGTGCGTGAGTATGTGGGACATGGCGTTGGAGCCAACCTGCATGAGGACCCTGAGGTACCCAACTATGGGAAACCCGGCCGCGGCCCACGCCTTGTAAGCGGTATGACACTGGCCATTGAGCCAATGGTTAACGAGAAAAGCTATGCAGTGAAACAGATGAGTGACGGCTGGACAGTGAAAACCCGTGACGGCGGTTTGTCTGCTCACTTTGAGCACTCTGTGGCCATTACGCCAAACGGCCCGTTGATTTTAACAACCGTTTAGGAGGGCACTTATGGACTTTGTACGAGGACAAATTGTGCGCTCGAAGGCAGGACGAGATAAAGGACGGTTTTTTGTGGTGCTTGGCACCGCGGGAAACATGGCCCAAATCGCAGACGGCGGCTTGAGGGGGCTAAACCGGCCTAAATCAAAAAAGCTGATGCATTTATCTCCAACAAAGACAATTTTGAGCGATAATACGCTCACAAGTGACAAACAACTCAATATGGCAATCGGGTCTTTTGTAAAAACTCAGTTGCCTCTTATCAACCAAGGAGGATTTGAGCTTGGCTAAAGACGATGTGATTGAAGTTGAAGGTACCGTTATTGAGGCTATGCCAAACGCCATGTTCAAAGTTGAGCTGGCAAACGGTCACCAACTGTTAGCACACATTTCCGGTAAATTGCGTATGAATTTTATTCGCATATTGCCCGGAGATAAAGTAACGATTGAGATGAGCCCTTACGATTTATCTAAGGGGCGCATCACATGGCGTTCTAAATAATAACGTTTGGAACCATTTTAAGGAGGTTAAACATTATGAAGGTAAAACCTTCCGTAAAACCTATTTGCGAAAAATGCAAGGTTATTAAACGCAAAGGCCGTGTTATGGTTATTTGCGTTAACCCTAAGCATAAACAACGTCAGGGCTAATACAGCATCTGATGACATACGAGAGAACAGTTTCCGCTCTTGTGTGTACACCAAAACCAATCAAACGGTATTTGGTAATTTCATGGAGATATAACCGTGGGCAAACGCTGTGCTTTTTGCCCACCCGATTAAGCAGGAGGTGCTTAAATTATGGCACGTATAGCTGGTGTTGACTTACCAAGAGAAAAACGTGTTGAGTACGGTCTTACCTATATTTTCGGTATTGGCCTAAGTACAGCCCAACAAATTTTGGCTGCTACTAAAATCAACCCCGATACTCGCGTTAAAGACTTGACCGATGATGAGGTTCAGGCCATTCGTGAGTATATTGACCAAAATCATGTTACTGTTGAGGGTGACTTGCGTCGTGAAGTTTCCTTAAACATCAATCGTTTGGTAGAAATTCAGTGCTAACGTGGCGTTCGCCATCGTAAGGGCTTGCCCGTTCGTGGTCAACGTTCAAAAACAAACGCACGCACACGCAAAGGCCCTAAGAGAACTGTGGCCAATAAGAAGAAATAAAGGAGGAACGTAGAATGGCAAAAGCTGCTGCTAAAAAGACAGTCGTTCGTAAAAGACGCGAGCGTAAAAATATTGACCGTGGCGCTGCTCACATCCAGAGTACTTTTAACAATACCATTGTTACCATTACTGATGTGCAGGGTAACGCTGTATCCTGGGCCAGTTCTGGCGGCCTCGGCTTCCGTGGTTCCAGAAAATCTACTCCATATGCTGCACAAATGGCAGCCGAGACAGCTGCAAAAGCTGCTATGGAGCATGGCATGAAAACTGTAGATGTATACGTTAAAGGCCCCGGCCAAGGCCGTGAGGCTGCTATCCGTGCACTACAGGCAACAGGCCTTGATGTAAGCATGATTAAGGACGTAACACCCGTTCCTCATAACGGTTGTCGTCCTCCAAAACGTCGTCGTATCTAATTTAGGAGGAGGAAAAGAATAATGGCTAAAAATAGACAACCTATTTTAAAACGCTGCAAAACTCTTGGTGTTTCTCCTACAGTTATGGGCGTTTTTAAAGAAACAAACCGCAACCAAAAACAAGGTATGCGTAAAAAACAAAGTGAGTACGGCCTACAGCTTAACGAGAAACAAAAAGTTAAGTTTGTTTACGGTGTTATGGAGAAACAATTCCATATGTACTACGAAAAAGCTGCTAAAGCTGAGGGCATGACCGGTGAGAATTTGCTGCAGTTGTTAGAGCGCCGCCTGGACAACGTTGTGTACCGTTTGGGCTTTGCAAAAACACGCCGCGAGGCACGCCAGTTGGTAGTACACGGCCACTTTATGATTGATGGCAAACGTGTAGACATCCCTTCTTTTCAGGTTAAACCCGGCATGGTTATTGCTGTTAAAGAGAAGAGCCGCCAGAGCGTAAAATTTAAGGAGCTTGCAGAGGCTAACTTAGCTAAAACAATTCCCGCTTGGCTGGAGAAAGATAAAGAGAACATGAGCGGCAAAGTTGTTGCCTTGCCTGCTCGCAGCGACATCGACTTCGAGGTTGCTGAGCATCTTATCGTTGAGCTTTACTCCAAATAACCCCACTGATAGTTTTGAGAATGCGAATATACGGGTGGCCCCAACTGGCCACCCCACAAGGAGGGTTTTAGATGATCGAGATAGAAAGACCCAGAATCGATACTGCGTCTTTATCACAGGATGGCCGCTACGGCAGATTTGTTGTAGAGCCTTTGGAGCGTGGATTTGGTACAACGTTAGGTAACAGCCTGCGTAGAGTATTATTATCCAGCTTACCCGGTGTTGCGCCAACCAGTGTAAAGATTGATGGTGTGGTTCATGAGTTTTCCACAATCGAGGGCGTTAAAGAAGATGTTACCGAAATTGTGTTGAACATCAAGGGCATTACTGCAAAACTTTACTCTGATGGCCCGAAAGCCGTTCGTATTGAAGCCAGTGGTGAATGTGAAATAACAGCCGGCAGCATTAAACAAGATGCTGAGATTGAAATCCTAAACCCGGATTGGCATATTGCCACTTTGGGCGAGGGTGCCAAGCTTGTTATGGAGATTGTTTTTGATAAAGGCCGCGGCTATATCCCCGCAGACCGCAACAAGCAAAACATGGCTCAAACAGAAATTGGTGCCATTGCTGTTGACAGTATCTATACACCGGTGTTAAAGGTTAACTATACAGTAGAAAATACTCGCGTTGGCCAAATTACAGACTACGATAAGCTTACCCTTGAGGTTTGGACAGACGGCACAATTACTGCAAAAGAAGCTGTAAGCCTTGCTGCACGCGTTATGACCGAGCATCTAAACCTGTTTGTAAACCTTTCTCAGGAGGCAATGGACGCTGAGATTATGGTTGAAAAAGATGACAAGGGTAAAGAAAAAGCTCTTGAGATGACCATCGAGGAGCTGGACCTTTCCGTTCGTAGCTTTAACTGTCTAAAACGCGCAGGTATCAACACTGTTGAAGACCTGATCAATAAGTCTGAGGACGAGATGATGAAAGTGCGTAACCTGGGCCGCAAGAGCTTGGAAGAGGTTATTGCCAAATTGATTTCTCTTGGCTTCAACTTAACAAAAGAAGACGAGTAACACGCAGCGCAGCCCTGCTGCCTGCATATATGCTAACACTTGCAAAGGAGTGAACAGGGATGCCAGGTACACGTAAACTGGGCAGAACCAGCGACCATCGTCGTGCTATGATGCGCGCAATGGTAACTTACCTTTTTGAAAACGGTAAAATTGAAACAACTGTAACACGTGCGAAAGAAGTACGCGCTATGGCTGAAAAAATGATTACCTTAGGCAAAGGTGACAGCCTGCACACAAAACGTCAGGTATATTCTTTTATTACAAAAGAAACCGTTGCTAAAAAAGTTATCGATGAAATTGCACCAAAGTATGCTGACCGTAACGGCGGTTATACTCGCATTATCAAAACAGGCGCTCGCCGCGGCGATGCTGCCGAGATGGCAATCATCGAATTGGTTTAATATAGCCAAAGCACCCTTAAGCCTTGCATTTATGCGGGTTTGAGGGTGTTTTTTTGTTTTTAGGCTATGGTACAAATGTATAATTACTTTGCTTTAGAAAATACTAGTTAATACTTTAAGCAGAAAGCGAGGTAAGCAAAAATAATGGAAACAAACGATACAGTAGAATTGCTAAAAGAATGTGATTCCGGCACAAAAATGGCAGTATCGTCTATAGATGAGGTTTTGTATAATGTGCAGGATCAAAAGCTGAAAGACATTTTGATTAAGTTTAAGGATCAGCACAGCAAATTTGGCAACGAATTACACAGCTTATTATCCAGTTATAATGAGGAAGACAAAGAGCCTAATGCCATGGCAAAGGGAATGTCTTGGATGAAAACCAACGTAATGATGGCCATGAATGAGAGCGATGCAACCATTGCAGATTTGATAACCGACGGCTGTAACATGGGAGTAAAATCTTTAAGCAAATATTTAAACCAATATGCCGCAGCAGATGAAAAATCCAAACAAATTTGTAAGGAATTGATAGTCAGCGAAGAAAAACTGGCAAAAGACTTAACACAATATTTATAGTCATTATAGTAAAGGGCAATTCGCTTGAATTGTCCTTTATTATGTTTTATAGATGGCGTGCAAAGCCAATCGGAAACAAAGCAAAAAACGTTTTGGTAAAATACGCCTGATTTGCAAAAATTGTGTTATTTAAAAAATTTTTAATGCAAAAAGAGCAGTACACCAAAGATGCGATTTTTGTCATTACGGCAAAAAGCAATAAAAGTAATTTATAAAAACAGAAAGCCAAAAGGATACTTTTCAATTTTTAAAACACATGGTATACTATACTTAAAATGTGTAAAATTGAGCTTGGAGGAAGTAGAATGAATCCACTTATTATACAATCTGACTTTGGCACAGCTGACGGTGCCGTCAGCGCCATGTACGGCGTAGCTTACAGCGTTAGCGGCGAGCTGAAAATTTTTAACTTAACCCATGATATACCTCAATATGACATTTGGGAGGCAAGCTACCGTTTGATACAAACCGTAAGCTATTGGCCGCAGGGCAGCGTATTTGTAAGTGTGGTTGACCCCGGTGTGGGCAGTACCCGCCGCAGCATTGCCGTAGAAACCGTTACCGGTCAGTATATCATCACGCCGGACAACGGCACCCTTACCCACATTAAACGGCTGCTGGGGGTAAAAGGCGCACGCATTATTGACGAGCATACAAACCGCTTGCCCAACAGCGGCGAGAGCTATACCTTTCACGGACGAGACATTTATGCTTATACAGGTGCCCGTTTGGCCAGTGGCACCATTAGCTTTGAGCAGGTTGGACCGCAGGTAGAGGTGGACTCTATTGTAGAGCTGCCTGTTGTAGAGCCTGTGCTTGACGGCGAAAAGGTAAGCGGTACTATTGATGTATTGGACGTGCGCTTTGGCAGCCTGTGGACAAATATTACCCGAGAAATGCTGTTAAAACTAGGGGTAAAACATGGCAGCCGCCTGGAGATTACCATTGAAAATGAGACGCGTACCTTGTACAAAAATATTATGGTGTACGCAAAAAGCTTTGCAGACGTTTATGTAGGTGAGCCTTTGGTTTACATTAACAGCTTGGACTGTTTGGCAGTAGCCATTAACCAAGGCAGCTTTGCAAAAGCGTACAACATCGGTACAGGTAATAAGTGGCACATTACAGCGCGTAAAGCCCCTCGTATTATTTACGACGAGTAATTTTTTTGAATGTAGTTATGTGTGGTAAAGGCGGTATGCCTTTTCTATAAATATTTATAAGAGGAGTTATCAAGATGAAAAAAATGTCTATCAAAACAGTTGTAGCCATTGGCATTGGCGCAGCAATTTTCTTTGTACTGGGTCGTTTTGTTTCTATCCCAAGCCCTGTACCAAACACAAGCATTAACCTGCAATA
>JAQUTM010000026.1 GCA_028694405.1 Oscillospiraceae bacterium | reverse complement strand
GTACAAAATACCGTTTTTGCCACCCTTTTTAAATAGCGTTTTACCGCATTTATCACATTTTTCGGTTGTGGGCTCGTCCCAGCTCATAAAATCACAGTCAGGGTATTTTTCGCAACCGTAATAAATGCGTCCTTTTTTGGAGTGGCGTATCAGCATACGGCCGCCACATTTGGGGCACAGGCCGCCGGTATCTTTAACCAAGCGCTTTGTGTTGGTACAATCAGGAAAACCGGAGCACGCCATAAACTTACCGTAGCGCCCGATTTTAATTACCATTTTTTTGCCGCACAGCTCACACACTTCGTCTGTCTCTTCGTCGGGCACCTTAATGCGCTTGCCCTCCATTTCCTCTTCGGCTTTTTTCAAGGTCTTATCAAAATCAGTATAAAAAGCGTCAATGGTTTTTACCCAGTCGGCACTTCCACTCTCTACCTTATCCAGATTTTTTTCCATTTGCGCACTAAATTTTACATCTACAATTTTAGGAAATTGTGCCAACATCAAATCGTTAATGGTAATACCCAATAGGGTAGGTTTCAGCTTTTTTGCCTCGCGCTCTACATAACCGCGGTCAATTACCGTAGTGATAATAGGCGCATAAGTAGAAGGACGGCCGATGCCGTTTTCCTCCAAAGCCTTAATGAGGTTTGCCTCGGTATATAAGCTGGGTGGCTGTGTAAATTTTTGTTCGCCTTTCAGCTCTTTTAGTTTCAATACGGCGCCCTCGGTAAGAGGGGGCAGTGCTGTCTCTTTCTTTTCTTTTTCCTCGGTGGACTCTTCATATAAAGCGGTAAAACCGTCAAAGGTCACAACATATCCACTGGCTTTAAACAGATAGTCACCTGCGGTGATGTCCACACTCATGGTGTCTTGCAGACAGTCGCTCATTTGGCTGGCGGTAAATCGGCTCCAAATTAAGCGGTACAGCTTTGCCACGTCACCACTGATGCTTTTTTCAGCCACTTCGGGGGTAAGCGCAGGGTTAGATGGACGAATTGCCTCATGGGCGTCCTGCGCCGCAGTGGCATTTTTACTTTTATAGGTGCGTTTATGGGTGCAGACATACTGTTCCCCATAAGCCGAGGTAATGTAATCCTTTGCACCTGCAATCGCCTCGTCGGAAAGGCGCAGGCTGTCGGTACGCATATAGGTAATTAAGCCCGTTACGCCCTGACCTGCAATGTCCACGCCCTCGTACAACGTCTGTGCGGCACGCATGGTGCGGGTTGCAGTAAAGCCCAAGCGACGGCTTGCCTCCTGTTGTAAGGTGGAGGTAATAAACGGAGGTGCCGGTTGCTTTTTACGAGTACCTTTTGTAATTTTGCTTACCGTAAAGTCTTTGCCCTCCAAAGCCGCTAAAATATTGTCATTTTGCTCTTTGCTTTCCACCGCAATTTTTTCGCCGCCAATTTGGCTGTGCAGATGTGCCATAAACTTTTTGGTGCTGCCTGCCGGACTTAAAGTGGCGTCAATATTCCAATATTCCTGCGGTACAAAGGCATCAATCTCGCGCTGACGGTCTACAATTAAGCGTACGGCAACGCTTTGTACACGTCCCGCCGAAAGCCCGCGACGCACTTTTTTCCATAAAAAAGGACTTAGCTTATAACCCACCAAGCGGTCTAAAATACGACGTGCCTGCTGCGCGTTAAATAAATCCTTATCAATGGTGCGCGGGTTTGCCATACCGGTGGTTACACCCTTTTTGGTAATTTCGCCAAAGGTAACGCGGTTTGCCTGGTCTACATCAAGCCCCAGCAAATTTGCCAAGTGCCAGCTAATAGCCTCACCCTCGCGGTCCGGGTCAGTTGCCAAAAATATTTCATCACTTTTTTTTGCAATGCTTTTCAGCTCTTTAATCAGCTTTTCTTTGCCTTTTATGTTGATATATTGTGGGGTGTAGTCATGTTCCACATCAATGCCCAGCTGGCTGGCCGGCAAATCGCGAATATGACCCATACTGGCCATAACTTCATAATCGCCTCCTAAGTATTTGCATATGGTTTTTGCTTTGGCAGGAGACTCCACAATTACTAATTTGCTCATAGATAAAACTCTTTCTCCGACGGCCTATATTATGAAAATATGCATCCCTTCAGCCGTCGGCGGATAAGGGAGAACGGCCGTTGCCGTCAATAATCAGCTGCTGAAATACAGCCGCGCTAAAAAAATAAAGCTATATATTTTTTGTAAACTGCCGCCCCGCCTGTTGACGGATAAGGCCGTTTAATTCCAGCATGGTAAGCGCGCTCATTACTTGGTTTGCAGCAATTTGTGTTTTGGTACAAATATACTCTACCCCCACAGGCAACATACTTAAAGTTTCCAAAACTTTTTGCTCTGTATCTGTTAAACGCTGCTGTGGCTGTTCTTGCTTCGTTTTTTCGCTTTCGGGGCAAATAACACCGTAATAAGCTAAAATATCTGTGCCTGCCGTTATCGCGGTGGCGCCCTCTTTCAGCATTTTATTTGTGCCCTCACTCAAAGGCGAAAAAATACTGCCGGGCACGGTAAATACATCTCTGCCGTAGCTAAGTGCAAAGTTTACAGTGCTCATGGTACCGCTGTGCAGCCGTGCTTCTGCTACGCACAGTCCTTTGCTAAGAGCTGCTATAATGCGATTTCGCTGCACAAAGCTGCTTTTATCTACCGGATATTCTACGGGGTATTCACTTACAACAGCGCCGCACTTTTCTATTAAAAGCTGTAGCTGTTTGTTTTTGGCGGGGTAATATACGTTTAATCCTGTCCCCACTACCGCAACTGTAGGTACATCTGCCACTATAGCCGCGCGATGTGCCTCGCTGTCCAGCCCATAGGCAAGGCCGCTTACAATGCAAACATCTTCCTGTACAAGCTGCTTACAAATTTCCTTGGTAACCTCTATCCCGTAAGCGCTGGGCTTGCGTGTACCCACTACCCCAATGCACAGCTTATCATGTAAAGACCGTAAATCGCCTTTATAATAAAGGGCAATGGGCGGGTTAATCATATCTAACAGCTGGGGTGGATAAACATTTTCATTCATGGTGGCAATTTGAACCCCCATTTGGAAGTGCTGCTCTACGTGCTGTCTGGCGCTTTCAAGCGTACCGGTTAAAAGGCGCCGGCACTGATTTTTGGTAAAAACCCCGGCATCAAATAAGCTATGCCTTTGCGCATATATTTCCTCTGCACAGCCGTATTTATCCAATATATGGCCGCTGTTATGGGCTGCCGGGCCCACCCCCATAGCCAGCCATATCCAATGTTCTCTTCCCATAACTGCCCCCTATAGCCTTATGGTTTGCGGTAGTGCCACAGTAAAACGCCCGCTGCTACCGCTGCGTTAAGGCTTTCTACGCTGCCTGCCATAGGTATGCGCACAGATATATCACATGCCTGTGCCACTTCGGAGCTTACGCCTTGGCCCTCGTTACCAACCACCAAGGTAAAACCCGCCTTAGGGCAAAAAGCAGAGATATCTACACTTTCTTCTAGGCGTGCCGCAACCGTTTGCATACCTAAAGCTGTTAATTGTTTTAAGACGGCAGACATATCCTCGGTCACAAAAACAGGCAGCTTGACTGCACCTGTCATAGAAGAGCGATATGCCTTAGGCCCAAAGGCATCGGCACTGTCTGCGCTTAAAATAGCGCCGTCATAGCCAAATGCTGCTGCACTGCGCAGTATGGCACCTACATTACCCGCATCTTGTACGCGGTCTAACGCAATGTATCGTCCCTTTGGATCAATTTGTGCTATATCGTGAGCAGGTGTTTTAAAAAGGCAAAACACGCCTTGTGGTGTTTGTACCTGACTTATTTTAGCGGCAACGCTGTCACTTATTTGGTATAAATTTGTAGACCACTGCAAAACTTCGGGATATTTTTCCGCCGCCAAAGCCGTATAAAAAACTTTTTCGGCAGGACAAACGGCTGCCGTATCGCGGCACAGCTTTATACCTTCTGCCACAAAAAAACCTTCACTGCGCCGAAAGGCAGCACCGGTGTTTAATTTACATATATATTTTATCAGGTCATTGTCGCGGCTTGTAATGAATTGCATAAAAATACCTCTCTTTTTTATATACACGGAAAAACAGACCAGCCGGCTTTGCATATGCAGTCATCGGTTTTTCCTTGTACACAAAATATTGTGTTTGGTTTTCAAAAATCATAAATGCGCCAAAAAACAAAGTTACGCCCGTGCGCATAGGCGCGCGGGCGTAAATGTGTACTATTTAGCAGCTTTTTTAGCTGTTTCAATCAAGGCAGAGAAGCTTGCTGCATCGTGGATAGCCATCTCGCTAAGCATTTTACGGTTTAATGTAATGCCGGCTTTTTTCAGGCCATTCATAAAGGTGGAGTAGTTCATACCCTCTGCACGACATGCAGCGTTGATACGAGCAATCCACAAACGGCGGAAATCACGTTTTTTCTGTTTACGGCCAATGAAAGCGTAGTTGCCGCTTTTCATAACCTGTTGTTTGGCCATTTTAAAATGTTTGCTCTTGCTGCCGTAATAACCTTTGGCAAGTTTTAGGGTTTTCTTTCTTCTTTTGCGAGTCATCATCGCGCCTTTTACACGAGCCATAATTTATAATCCTCCGTATATCGGTGTAATTTTTTAACTTACTTGCTTACGCTGCAAAATTAAGCGTAGGGTAACATTTTTCTGATTGCTGGTGCGTTTGTTTTGTCGGCGTAGCCGCCTTTACGCAGGTTACGTTTCATTTTGGTGCTTTTTTTGGTTAAAATGTGGCTGCGGAAAGCTTTACCGCGTTTGATTTTACCGTTTTTTGTTAATTTAAAACGTTTTTTTGCACCTGTATGAGTTTTGATTTTAGGCATTATTTCTTCCTCCTTGATTTGTTACGTCCGTGCAAGGCACAGCGTAGAAACTATTTGGTTTGGGGTGGCGCAAGAAACATCATCATACTGCGTCCCTCAAGTTTGGGCTGCTTTTCTACAACGGCATCGGGCATAGCCTCTGCAAAACGTTTTAAAACGTCCAGGCCAAGCTCTGTATGTGCCATTTCACGGCCACGAAACCGGATGGATACCTTTACCTTATCGCCACTCTTAATAAATTTTTGTGCATGACCAACCTTAGTGTCAAAGTCGTGAGTGTCGATATTGAGTGACAGACGAACTTCCTTAATATCTACAACCTTTTGGTTTTTCTTCGCCTCTTTTTCTTTTTTCTGCTGCTCAAAACGATACTTGCCGTAGTCTAAAATTTTGCATACGGGTGGTACCGCCTGAGGGGCGATTTTAACAAGGTCAAGATTTGCTTCTGCTGCAAGCTTTAAAGCCTCAGCTACAGCTACTACGCCAAGCTGTGCACCGTCTGCACCAATAAGACGAACCTCTTTGTCACGAATCTCCTCATTTAACTCCAGTTCCTTTTTACCGCTAATTGTAAAGCACCTCCAACATAATTATTTGTAAGTAAAACATGTGTTTTACTGATGAAAAAGAAAAGTGCGGCTTGCCCAAAGCACAGCCGCACACTTTACCATAAAACAAAACGATAATTATTATATCGCCGATTATCTTTCATGATAAACCCGATGTAACAAAAACATCAAGGTGAGCACAGCATAGCCGTCGCTACTTCATTTACTAAAGTATAATAACATACTCACGCCAGTATGTCAAGTATTATTCTTTCTTTGTTACTTAACAAAAATACGCCTATAAAATTAAAAAAGCTTGAGCGGTTAAAAAATCTATTTTTCCTTTTCCTCTAAAAGCTTTAGCCAGTAAGCCGTTTTTTCATGCGGCCTGTTCAAAAAATATTTTCCGGTTAACACTTCGTACAAATAATCGTCCTTATTGGGCAGCCATGTGCTTTTTTGTGCCAGCTTTGCGGTGGCAACATTGTCGTAGGGCAAAGTAATATATTCAAAACTGAAAGCACTTTTTTCTTTGCTGTGCAGTTCACCTTTTAAAATGGTATAGCTGCACAAGGGCTCGCTGTAGTTACTGCCTACGCTGCCAATGTTAAACAGCGTTTTGCCGCTGCCGGCGCTAAAGTCACATTTAATCTGTCGATGAATATCCGCATAACCCACCCAATCTAAGAGGTCATCTTTTTCCTCTACCGCTTTAAACATGGTTTCAATGGCCTGCTCGGTTAAAAAGGGGCCTGTTAGCGGCGCAACGGGGCGCCCATGTAAAAGACACACCCTTCTGCCGCTTATCCACATTTTGTGTATCAGAGGCAAGGTGGCAAGCCAATCTAAGCGCTCTTTTCCTATTTCCTCTAGTACATGCGGATAAAAATAGGTTCCTTGCAGCATATAATCCTCATGATTACCCAGTAAAACAACGGCACAATTTTGGCGGCACCAATCAATTACCTCTCCCGGTTGGGGGCCTTTTCCCACCATGTCCCCCATACAGTAAATTTGCGTGATGCCCCGCTGTTTTATATCGTGCGCAACGGTACGCAGTGCTTCCATATTTCCGTGTATATCTGCAATAAGTGCAAGCTGCTGCACCGCTTCACCCGCTTTCCTACATATTTTATTATCTTACCGTACATCAATTTCTTTTTCAAGAACCAAACTGTAAATGGTACATTTCGTCACTGTAACCTTCAGCCTTTTTTCTACCGCACGTTTGTACAGCAGCAGCTGACCGCGATAGGTATTAACAAAATCCTCGGCAGTTTTGCCCTTATCTGTTTTGTAGTCAATAATTTCGGCTGTCTCTGCATTTATCAGCACACAATCCGCAATGCCCTGTACCATAACAGGCTCTGCTTGCAGCTGTGGCGGTAAAGTACCGTCTACATAACCGGCAGGAATAGCCGTAATAAAGGGGTATTCCCGCAGCGCCTGCTGTGCTGTGTTAATTCTGTGCGCCACCTCGCCCTGTAAAAAAGCGTCAATACGTTTTTCGTCCAGCTGCGCCACAACCTCTGCCTCCATGTAATGGTGATTAACCAGACGCTTTAATTCGGCTTGTAAATCCGTTTGAGCATCGGCAAAATTTGCATACTGCAAAAAGCTGTGCATAGCAGTGCCGCGCTCTGCGGCAGACAGTCCCCCGCTGTACATAAAGCTGGGACGTTTTAAAATATGGGCATGCTCGCTTTTTGTAAGGCTGCTTACGCTTACTTTGCGAGGAACCGCAGCCAGTTGGGCACGGGTGTAGGTTTGGGTAAACATTTGCTGTAGCTGCCCCTCAAGCTGGGCATCGGGCTCAAAGCTAGGCATCTCTTGCTCTGTTTGCTGTAAAACAGGCGGAGCCGGTGTAATAAGCGCTTTTATGGTGCCTGTAGCAGCAAACAAAGGCAGCTTTGGGGCACCTGCCGCTTTGCGCAAATTGTCACAATCCGGATGCAATAGTGCCGCAGAAAACAACCAGCCTGCATAGGTTAAGGTGTTTTGTAAACGGTAGGTATCCTGCCCGCCTTGTAAGCCTGCCGCCAAATTTTCTAAAAAGCGAATAGGCGTTTTATGGGCAGCCGTTACAATCATTTTATCTTTGGCACGGGTAAGCGCCACATACAGCACACGCATCTCTTCGCTTATACTCTCTTTAAGTAACCGCTGTTTTATGGCATGGTGGCTGGCAGTAGAGTAAATAACACCGTGCTGATTGCGCAAATTAAAACCTGCGCCCAACTGGGGGTGCAATAAAATATTGTTGGTCGTATCACGCAAATTAAACCGTTTGCTGCCCTCTGCCAAAATACAAACAGGAAACTCTAACCCCTTGGATTTGTGTATGGTTAAAATATTAACCACGCCCTTTGGTGCCAGCTTACTGTCGGGGCTCATAAAGCCGCCCGCCTCTATAGCACTGTCTACGCTGCGCAAAAAGCCCGCCAAGCCGCCTGTACCGTTTTGGGCGTATCCTGCCGCCAGCTGTACAAAGCTACGCACATTTTCTCGTTTTTCCGGTCCCATAGGCATAGCGCCTACCGCCGCAAAATACCCCGTTTTTTCCAATATATAACGACATAATTCATCTATGGGCATTGCCGAAGCAAGGCTGCGAAAATGCCGCAATATTTCTACAAACTGCTGCACTTTTGGGTTTGCTGCACTTACAACTGCACTGTAAAGTGTCCCCTTTGGCTGTGCGGCACGCAGCTGTGTTAAGTCGTTAGCCGTAAAACCAAATACGGGCGATAGCATTGTCGCAGTTAGGGGTACGTCCTGAGCCGGATTGTCCACAATGCGCAAGGTTGCCAGTAGAGGCGCAATTTCTGTGCTTTCCAATAAATTTTCGTCCCCCGCCGCGTAACTTGGCACACCTTTTGCCCCCAGCGCAGCAGCATATAAAGGGGCGCGCTGTTTGGCGCTGCGCAGCAAAATGCAAAAATCTCCAAAGGTACAGGGGCGCTGCTTTCCGTCTTTGTCTCGCACAAGCATACCCTGTTCTATCATGTTTTCAATCAGTTGCGCCACATAGGCGGGCTCTCCGCCGCCGTCCTCCTGCACATCTACCAAGTGCAGCTCTAATGCGGCATCATCGGCGGTATCTGGTATACCGGGCACAAGCGCCTCCTCGGCGTTATAATCCACCTCGCCAACTTCGCGGCTCATAATTTGATAAAACATATCGTTTACGCCGTTTATTACCCCGCGACTGGAGCGAAAGTTGTGGCCCAAAATAACCGTTGCCGGATATACTGTACCGTTATATAACGTAAAATGGTCCCGCTTTTCTATAAAAATTTCAGGGCTTGCTTTGCGAAAACGGTATACACTTTGTTTTACGTCGCCCACCATAAACAAATTGCTCTGCTGCCCGTTTGCAAGGCAGGTATATAAGGCGTTTTGCAAAGCATTGGTATCTTGATATTCGTCTACCATAACTGTATGGTAGCGGCTGCTTATGGTCTGTGCAAGACGGGTTTTGGTGCCATCTTCGTTTTGCAGCAGCCCCAAAGCCAAATATTCAAAGTCACTAAATTCCAAAGCCTTTTTTTCCAGCTTGGCAGCATAAAATAAATCCTCAAACCGCTGTACTGTTTGTGCCACGGCGGCAATCATAGGGGCACAGGCAGTTTTGTCCTGCTCAAATTCACTCTCTGTACATACAAATACCTGCTCGCCCAATTTTTTTACAATGCCTTTTATTTCGTCTCGCAGCTTTTTAAAGCTCTCTTGGTTTTCGCTCTCACACCCTCTGATGGTTTTTAAGCGGTCAAACGATGTAACCTGTACCTGTTTACAAATGTCGTCCCAAACCCCGCTTTGTATGCGCTTTTTTATCAGCTGCAGTGCCGCAATGTCACTTTCCAAGGTTTCGCTGTACGCCGCAATAGCCGTATCCTCTGCCACCAAACGACGCGCTGCCCCCGCCATATCCATGGCGCTTTGTAAGGCAACCTCTGCGGTATGCAGCAACTGTTTTCCCCAAAGCGTATCTGCAAGGCTGCACGCTTGGGTATACATCTGTACCATATGCTGCAAAGCTTTTTTGGGGCTTGGCATACTATGTGTGTAGTCATATAGCTGTAAAACAACCTCTTTAGCGGCACTGTCACTTCTTGCCCGACCGTACATATCTACAAAAGCTCTAAAATCTTCATCTTGATACTGCTCTTCCAAAACAGCAGTAATACACTCATTACGCAACTGGTTTAGCAAAGCATTGTCAATTATGCTAATCTCCGGCGGTAAACCCAGTGCACCAAAATTTTCTTTTACCAGCTGCATACAATAGCTGTCAATGGTACAGATGCCCGCGCGCTGTAAAAGCAGCCGTTGTCGGCGCAAAAGCGTATTTTGCGGGTTTTCACGCACAGCTTCGTCAATTCGCTTTGCAATACGGGCACGCAGCTCTTCTGCCGCCGCGTTTGTAAAGGTTACAATTAAAAAGCGGTCTGCCTCCACAGGGTTTTCTGCTCGAGTTATGGCGCGGGCGGCTCGCTCTACCAAAACGGCTGTTTTGCCGCTGCCCGCTGCCGCACTGATTAAAAGCGTACCGCCCTCGTCCTCAATGGCAGTCTGCTGCGGTTTTGTCCAGTTTGGCATTAAACGGTCGCCTCCTCTGCTTCAAAAAATTTATCAGGCGCACTTACTGCGCTTTCGTTTACACCGCACTCGTGGCGGCAAATACACTTGTAATCACAGTAATCGCACGGGCTGTGCTTACTTTTATTTAATAAGGGTACAGCGGCTATATGTCCCGCATAAAGCTGGGTAGCCATGTCAATTACCAACTGCTGTACATGTTTTTCAATGCGGCCCAGTTTTTCCATGTCCGCCAGTTTTTTACTTGTTTTTGCCCCGCCCTTGGCATTAAAGGCAAAAGGCACATAAAAACCGGTTTCTCCCTTGTCCATAGCGTTAATTACAAGCGGGTCGTTCAGCACCAGTCCGTCTACCGTATAAATCGGCTTGGCGGCGCTGTCAGCTCCCTCGTTACGCTCGCCGTGGCGGGGAGGCGGGTCACTAACCAAATAAAGTACACCGCTTGGTACAGGCTGCTTATACTGCGTGCTATTTTGACGCAGCGTAAACAAGTACAGCAGCATTTGGGTGTTTAAGCCGCAATATACATCTTCCAGTTCAAATGCCTTATTGCCTGTTTTATAATCCATTACGCGAATATAACTTTTGCCCTCGCGCTCCATCAAATCCACTCTGTCAATAAAGCCTACCACTTTTACATGCTCTTGATTAGACGTTTCAAAGGTCAACGGAGGCACACCTGCACCGCCTATCTCCTGTTCAAATGCAACAGGGTGAAAGCTGCTTTGCTTTTGTTCGTCTTGGATATAGCACAGCAAACGTGCCGTTCCTTTTTTAAGGCGGCTTATAATATAGGCAAAGCGCCTGCCTGTGGCACCTGCCATGTTTTCTGCAATATAGTCGTCTGCTATCTCTTCTGCCAGCTGTTGTAGCTCTGCCTTTGTTAAATCGCAGAAAGTATCTGCACAGCGGCGGATAACCTGCTCTAAAATGTAGTGTACAAAGCTGCCCGTTTCTATTGGGGAAAGCTCGGCTTTGCGGCGCGGCTTAACCTTTAGCACATACTCCAAAAAATAAGAAAACCGACAAGAGTAGTAGCGTTCCATTTTACTTGGACTTATCTGCATTTCTTCGGTAATAATTTGCTTTAAAGCACCGGTATCTGTAACGGCAAACGGAGGCTGTGCTGCCGCTGCGCGCATAACCGAAAGTGCGTCACTTTGCTGTAGCTGCTCTAAAACTTGCGTAATGGCCGCTGTTTGAGATGATGGATTTCTCCAGTTCTCACTTAAAATGTCTGCGGCGGCGGCAGGGGTAGCCGCATACGCGGCATACGGCAAAGGCTCTTCGGTCGCCTTTAGCAGCTCGGCAAGTTCTACCAAAGCCGCACTGGGCTGTTTTGCACTGCCCCCTTGGGTGGTGCTATAGCTGATGTAAAGCCCTTGGCTGGGAGCCGTTAGCGCGCGGTAAAAGAACATCTGCTCCAAAAGGATACGGTTTTCAAAGCTGCCGGGCATTTCTACCCCGTTTTCTACCAGTTTTTCACGGTCTGTATGGTTAAGTAAACCGCTGTAACCGATTTGCTTTGGAAAAACACCCTCATTTACCCCAACTACAAAAGCATAGCGCGGTGCATCTAAGCGCATACGGTTTGCCGTGGTAATAATTACACCGTCCAGTGTCTGTGGGGCATGACCCACCTCGGTGGTACGCAGCAGCAACAAAAACAGTTCATCATATTCACCTGCGGTGATGGCTTCTTGTCCCAACAAGCCTGCCATTTCATCTAACAAATCCATGGTAATATCCCAAGTGCGCAGCATATCCTCTGCAAGTAGAATTTGACCCTCGTTTGCAATTTTCTGGGCAGTGGCAGTAAGGTGCTCCATTGCGCCAAAATGCTCTAACAGCAAAAACAAGCTGCGGCTTAATTGTGCGGCATTGGTTTGCTTGCAGCTTTCTGCAAAAGCCTGCAACGGAGGTATCATTTTATCCCGCAGCGCCTCGGCATATTGCAGCTGCCGGGTATCCTCCTCTGTAAAGGCAGGCTTAAATCCGGCAGGGTTTTTTTCAAACACCGCTTTCCAATCGGCACCAGAAGGCTGCCAGGTAAAAGCATAATTTTCCAGCGCCGTTAAGCTGTTTTCATCTGCCCCGCAAAGCCCTGTTTTTAGTAAAGTTAAAATGGGCTCGGTGGCAAGGCCGTTTTTGGCAATTAAAAGTGCGGCGCGTATAAATGCCGCCGGTGCAACGTGCTCCACGGTAGTGGCCTCGTCCATAAAATAGGGAATATCCATCAACTTTAGTTCATACCGCAAGGCCGCAGCATAGGTATCGCTTTGGCGGCAGATAATGGCCATATCGCTGTATTTTTCTCCTGCCGCACCCAACATTTTTATTTTTGCCGCCACATATTTTGCCTCGGCGTACACATTTGCGGCACTGCGTACAAATACGCCGTCTGCACAGCCTTGCTCTTTTACGCTGCCAAAGGCTAAAAAGTGGTTAACCGCCACCAGTCCTTTACGTTGTGTGCGTTTTATTTGGTTTAATATCTGTGGGGCTGCTACCGCCACCTCTGCACGTTTGGCCAGCCGTATCAGCCGAGATGCCGTCTTTTTTACAGGAGAAAAAATACCCATACCGTCATCATAATCCTGCAAACTGTCGCAGCAAAGCGTTACCGTGCAAGATTGAGCATTTTCAATTATTCGTGCCAACATGCGATATTCCGGCGCGGTAAAGCCGTCAAAGTCATCTATGTAAAATGCTTTTTCACAAAAATATCGTGCATCTGCCTTTTCGGCAGCGCGTGTTATTTTATCTGTTTCGTCCATAACGGTACCGTCAATGGCCGCTTCGTAGGCAGCAAAAATCAAGGCAAGCTCTGCCAGCTTGTCTCCCTCTTCGCCTATATTGCTTGCAATTTGTGCAAGCTGGGTGCCTGTTGCACCTGCTGTTTTCAGCTCTTTAACGGTATCTGCACACATTTGGCAAAAAGCCGTATTGCGCCTATGCTTGCGGTAATGCTTTAAACCGTCTGCAAGGGTATTTAAAGCCCTGCGCACATATACCACGCGTCCTGCATCGGTAATGGTTTTAACGGTAACACCGCCATAAAAAGCCTCCAGCCTTTGTGCCAAGGTGCGAAAGCTTGTCACCTCTACATAAGCGCTGCCCTCATCGCCCAAAACCGTATAGCATAAACTTTCTGCCGAAGAGGAAAACTGCTCAGGCACCAATAACACGCATTGCTTTTTTTCCTCTGCCCGTTTTTTAATATTTTCCATAACGGCGGTGGTACGGCCTGTACCGCCAATACCAAGTATTAAATTCAGCATAATTTCCTCCCCTTGGCTTTTTAAATAAATAAAGCGCACAGAGCATATCTGTACGCTTTATTTTAAACTACTTATTTAAAATTGTATATGCCTTCTCATAACCATTTTTGGCAAATTTAGCAAATTAAAAGCAATCTGTCCCTTTTATTACCCACTAAACTTTAATCGTCCACGTCAAAAGCTTCCAATTTACTTTTAGGCGCCTGAGGCTTGTTGTCTCCGTGCTTTACAAAGCACATGGTAACAAAGCTGGCAATTACAAAAAAAGTACAGTAGGGGAACAGATATTTATAATCCAGATACTGCATAACGGCGCCGGATAAAATGGGGGTAATAATTTGGGCTGTCATGCTAAACGTATAATAAAGACCCGTATATTTACCTACTTCTGCGCCACGGCTCATTTCTACAACCATGGGATAGCTGTTTACATTGATGCTTGCCCAGCCAACACCCGCCAAAGCAAAAAAGAAGAATATCATAGCAGAAAAGCTTTTAAACCAAATGGCCGCCCCAAAAGCTACTGCCAACATGGTAATACCGCCCAAAATAGTTTTTTTGCGCCCTATTTTACTGCTTATGGCTCCCACAGGGATATAGGAGAAGATAGCCGCAATTTGCGCTACCATAAGTACCATGGCGTAGTCTCCGCCCTGCATACCCCACATGGTGTTTGCATACTTGCTAAACGCAGTTGTGGCGGCGTTATAGCCCATAAACCATAAAAACACGCTGCACAAAATTAAAATTAAGCTTTTGCGCATGGCTTTATCCATAGGAGCGTTTTTCGGCAGCGTTTTTTCCTCGGTCACAGGCTCTATTGCGGCAGTTTCTTTTTCCATAGCTGCCACTTCTTTGGGCTCTTTTATTTTCCAAAATAAAACAGCGGTACAAATCACCATAAGTAAAATGGTAAACAAAAACAGCGGAAAATAGCTTGGATTATCACTTTTAGGCACCATTACTTTTATTGCACCCAAGGCAATAATACCGCCCACAGCGCCCATTAAGTTGATAATGGCGTTGCCTTTGCTGCGCAAGGGCTTTGGCGTAACGTCCGGCATAAGGGCTACCGCAGGGCTGCGGTAGGTACTCATAGCAAAAAGCACAAGACCCAAGCCCACAAAAAACAGAGGCAGATTACGCAAATTATCTGCAACGGGGATAAGAAGCATACACAAAACAGCCAAAACCGTTCCGCCTACAATAAAGGGCATACGGCGGCCCATTTTAGATTTGCTCTTATCGCTAAGAGCGCCAAACAACGGCAGCATAAACAGCGCTAAAACATTGTCCAATGCCATAATAACACCGGCTACCGTGTCCCCTACATGGAAGGTGTTTTTTAAAATAAGCGGTACAATACCGTCATACACCTGCCAAAAAGAGCAAATAGCCATAAATGCAAGACCAACCAGTATGGTGCGCTTGTAATTTAATTTCATAGGAAATTTCTCCGTTTTTCAATTATAATAAAGCCTGTTTTTAAAAAAAGCTTATTATTATAATACTGTTACAACACTTTTTTTGCAACGAAATAAGGGAGAACTTTACCTAAAATTTACTTCCAATTTTTACAGCATTATGCACAAAGTAAACTTTACCTTAGCGATAACTGTGTCCGGTACTGTCGCTTTTTAGGGTTTTGCCCTTTGTGCTTTCTTTCAGCTGCTCCCAAAGCTCTACGCTTGCAAAACGTACATCATAGCCGCTTTGCATGAGTGTTTGTTGCTGCTTGCTGTAGGTTACTGCATTTTGCAGCGGATTTGCCTTTTCCTCTTTTTCTTCTACTGCGGCAGATACTCCAAGCTGGGGAAACAACACGCCCCACCAGTTGCCGCCTTTTGCCGCGCCTATTTCTACGCGTACCGCATCATAGCGGCCCGCCGGCAAAACCACATTTTGCGTTTGGGTTGTGGCAAAATACATATTGGTTAAATATACGTTTACTTCTGCCGTTTCTCCAAGCTGCTGTAAGGTGCTTTGCGCCGTTTGCTCTATTTGGCTTAAATCGGTTTGCGCCTGCTGCAATGCCTGTTGTTTTTCCGCCACCGCAAAGCTGTTACCAAGCTGTGTAACAATGGCGTCTCTCACTTGCAGCTTTACCTCTTGGTCGTGAATGCTGTCGCTTTGCGCAACTACATGCAGCCGTAACGTTTGAGCTCGTATGCTGTCACACTGTTGTGCAAACGCACCAAATTGTGTTACCGCTACCGCCACCAAAAGCCCTAGGCCTAAAGCAATAGCGCCTGCGTATTTTTTAAGTATGCAAAAAATTTTATATTTCAATTTGTCCACCTGCTCTTAATAAAAAAATAGGAGGCACCCGTTTGGGCTGCCTCCTGTAGTATGGACATGTATTGGTAAATTATTCCTTTATGGCAGCAATTTTTGTGCCGCAATTTATAAAATGGGTAACGACTGCAAAACGATACTCTTTTGCAAGCTGGTTTTGTGCCTGCTGTGCCTCCTGCTCACCGTCAAATATTCCAAATACAGCTGCTCCGCTGCCTGTCATCATAGCGGCAAGGGCTCCATGACTGCGCAATACAGCGCATATGTCCTCTGTATTTTCGGCGCTGCCGGTAGCTTGCAGGCTGTTGCCCATAAGGCTGCACACCTGTGCCATATTGCCGCGCCGCAGCGCATAAGCCATAGCTGCACAGTCCGGGTGAACCCCTCCGCCAAGCTCATCATAGCGTGCAAATGCTTGCGGCGTACTTACCCCACGCCCCGGCATTGCAACTACAATAGGCCAAGCTGACGGGTTTGGGGTAGGCAACGGCTCTATCTTTTCGCCAATTCCTCTTACGCGGGCAGTCCCCCCTACCAAGCTAAAAGGCACGTCTGCGCCGATTTGCACGCCCAGCTCACACAGCTGAGACAGGCTAAGCGCCGCACCATACAATACATTTAGCCCAACCAAAACAGCGGCGGCATCTGCGCTGCCCCCCGCCATGCCTGCTTGAATGGGAATATTTTTTTCTATTGTAATATGTGCACCGCCCTTTATACCCGTGTGGGCAAAAAACAGCGCCGCGGCTTTATACGCCGTATTTTTTTCGTTTAGCGGAACAATAGGGTTTTGGCAAAAAAGCTGGATTTGGTCTGCCCTTTTAATTGTTACACGTTCGTATAGCGCCACTGCCTGCATAATCATGTCCAGCTCGTGATAGCCGTTTGGCAAAAGGCCCACTACATCTAAGGCTAAATTTAATTTTGCGGGTGCCGTTACAATAACCTGCGTCATGTTTTACTCCAAGTTTAAAGTGTTAATAAACGCCTCTATGCGCTTAATTGCTTCCATTAAATGCTCCAGACTGTAGCTGTAGCTAATGCGCACATATCCTTCACCGCTGCTGCCAAAGGCAGTACCCGGTACCACTGCCACATGCTGTGCATGTAAAAGCTGCATACAAAAATCCTCACTGGTAAGGCCGGTTTTCTTTATGCTTGGAAAAACATAAAATGCACCCTCCGGTTCAAAACAAGTCAGACCCAAACGGTTTAAATTACTTACCAAATAACGGCGGCGCAAATCATACTCGGTGCGCATCTCCTCAATTTCATCATCACAGTCCTTTAACGCGGTAATAGCCGCATACTGGCTTGTGGTAGGAGAGCTCATAATGCCAAACTGGTGAATTTTTGTCATTACCGCAATAAGTGCCGCAGGCGCACAGACATAGCCCAAACGCCACCCGGTCATGGCATATGCTTTACTAAAGCCGTTAATATATATCGTGCGCTCTTTCATGCCGGGCAAAGCGGCAATGCTTACATGGCGGGTATCACCATAGGTAAGCTCGGCATAAATTTCGTCCGTCAACACCAATATATCAGTGCCGCGCAGCACCTCCGCCAAAGCCTCTAAATGCTCTTTACGCATAACACCGCCTGTAGGATTAGACGGAAACGGCAAAATGACCAACTTGGTCTTAGGCGTAATGGCATCTTTTAACTGCTGTGCCGTAAGCCGAAACCCGTTTTCTGCCTTTAGCTCTACAGGTACCGGCGTACCGTGGCACAGCTCTACCAGCGGGGTGTAACATACAAAGCAGGGCTCGGGTATAATTACCTCGTCGCCCTCGTTTACCAAGCTGCGCAGGGCTACATCAATTCCCTCGCTGCCGCCCACCGTAACAAGACATTCGGTTTGTGCGCAATAATCCAGTTCAAATCTACGCTTTAAATAGCTGCATATCTCTGTGCGCAGCTCGGCCAAACCGGCGTTGGCGGTGTACCATGTTTTGCCTTTTTCTAAACTGAGTATACCTGCCTCGCGTATGGCCCATGGGGTTTTAAAATCCGGCTCGCCCACGCCCAAAGAGATACACTCCGGCATCTCGGCGGCCATGCTGAAAAAGCGACGAATACCGGAGGGTTTAATCTCTGCGGCCTGTCGGTTCAGCAAATTATCGTAATTCATCATAATGTTGTCAATCCTCGCTCGTCCTTCAATTCTCCGCCAAACAAATGACCGTCTTTTTTGTATGTTTTCAATACAAAGTGGGTGGCGGTGCTAACCACATCGTCCATAGGAGAAAGACGCTTGGCTACAAACAGTGCAATGTCCTGAAAGCTTTTACCGCTCATCACAACGCTTAAATCATAACCGCCGCTCATCAAAAGTACCGTGTCCACTTCTTCTAAATGGGCAATCATTTCGGCTATTTCATCAAAGCCGTGGTTCTTTTTGGGTTTTACGCTTACATCAATTAAAGCCTGTACGCGGTTAACGTTGGCTTTGTCATAATCTATAATGGCGCGGTAGCCGTTAATAATGCCCTCTTTTTGGTAAGCGTCCAATCGCGCCGCTACCTCCTGTGCTGTGTAGCCTGTGGCTGCCGCTATATCCTCTAAGCTGGCTCGGCCGTTGGCCTCCAGCACTTTTAAAATCAAATCTGTTTTCATTTTCTGCACGCTCCCTTTTCTATCGTTATATTATAAAAGTACAAAGCAAATTTGCCTTGTACAGCTATCCCATTTGGTATGCAATTATTTAATATTATACTGTTCTGCTTTTATATTGTAAACAATTTTCACATACTTTAGCACTTTGCGGCAGTAAAATTCTCTGTTATTTGGGGTTTAGCGCACGGCGCAGATATGTTATAATATTTTTCAAACACACGCACGCCGCAGCAGCGGCATATTAAAAGTAAAAGGGAGAAAACCGTTTATGAAAGCTGTTATTACCGTTTTAGGCCGTGATATGGTAGGTATTTTGGCAAAGGTAAGTGCCGTATGCGCCCAAACAGGCGTTAATATTGAAGATGTTACCCA
>JAQUTM010000193.1 GCA_028694405.1 Oscillospiraceae bacterium | reverse complement strand
TCCAAATAATCATGATAATTATCAAAATTAAGCATACTGTCGGTGTCCAGCGGCAAATCGGCATCGGTATAAAAAGCCGACACCACCTTATACTTTTGTGCTGTGCTGCCTGTGTAAAAGGCAAACACGGTACTGTTTTGTACGGTGGTGTCGTGCGCATAAGCGGCAAGGGCGCTAAGCAAGCCGGTCCCCTTGCCGTTGTCTCCGTATAAAATGGTATTGCTGTTTGTTTTTAACGGCGTACAGCGGCTGTCCATAAAAACACTTCCTGTGCCGCTTAGCTTGCCCGTATAGCTGTGGGTGCGGTAGTAGGTGTTATCATCGTCTCGTGCTTTTGCCACCGGCTGCATAATATCTAAACCGGGTACGCAAATAACGCCTGCCACGCTTTCGTTTTGGCGCATTAAGCCTTGCGCCTTTGCCATCATGTCACTGTCATTTTGTGGGGTAAGGCCCGTTAAGCTGCTCATGGCGGGAATAAGCTTGTCCAGCCGCAAATAGGCGGGTAAGTTACCTGTGGCATACAGCACCCCATAGGCGGCTGTTAACACCAGCAAAACCGTCAACACCGTTAGCACAATACGCTTGCCTGTCTTTGGCTTTGGTCGCCCTGCGGGCTGCCATGCCTCGGGGTTATAAGCAGAGGCGTTTTCGCCCCCTACTATGGGCTGCTGTTTGCAGCTGCGCCGCATCATATCCAGTGCAATTTGTGCGGCATACCACTGCATGTAGGCTTGATTTTCCTCGGTAATCTGCACCGTTTTGCAGTATGCCTTTTTGCCGTTAAACATGCCTACATATATGTTGTCGCCCACCTGCCAGCCGCTTTGTGCGCTTATACCATAGTCAGCCTTAGCTGTTTTGGCGGCGCGCTTTGCCAGCCACATGGCGGCTTCGGCGCTGTTTTCGCCGTATTTATCTGCTATTTTGGAGGGCAGCTGTAATTTGGGCGCGCGGCGTGGATTGCCGTAGCTCTCCTCGCCATAGTCAAAAATAAAACTGGCGTTTTGTGTTTTTGCAAAAGCCTCTTCCAGCTGCTTGCCCATGGCCTCGCTTGCCGCAGCCATAACGCGGTGCTGTTTATATAAGTATTCCGACACCACAAAGCCCAAGCTTTCCACATCGCGGCCATATACATAAACGCCCAAGGTATCCAGCACACGCGCAGTTAGCATTTCCAGTCGCTCGGTAGCGGCGCTTTCGGCACCTGCCTTGCTGCGTATGCGTATTACGGTTTCGCCCTTGTTGCGGTACAGGTTTATTTTTGTGTCGTCAATATTTAAAAAGGGGTCAAGCAGTGCTACCAGCTCGTCCTCAGGCATACCGATTTGCCGTAAAACAGCCTGTTTAATTACATGTTGTTGATTTTGATTTTCCATATAAAGCTTCACCTCGTTTTAGCAGTTGATTGTGCGTTATATACTGCTTTTTGTATGCCGGTTTATATCTGCGGGCTCGCCTGCGCAAAATATTTGCACGTCCTCGGCACAGGGTAGCCCCTGTAGCAGACGGCGTACCATATCCAGTGCATTTTGCGTAGCCATCCAGCGCACATGGGCGCGGCCGCGCTCTCCCTCGGTTATTTTTTTAATATAAACCTTTTGGTTATAATAAACGCCAATATATACCAGCCCAACGGGTTTTTCGGGGGTGCCGCCTGTAGGGCCGGCTATGCCGGTAATGCCCACGCCAATGTGCGCACTTGCCGCCTTTGCCACGCCTGCTGCCATTTCGCCCGCTGTTTGGCTGCTTACGGCGCCAAACTGCTGTAAGGTAGCGTGGCTTACACCAATGGCTTTTTCCTTTGCAATATTTGCATAGGTACAGCAGCCAAAGGAAAACACGCTGCTTGCACCGCTTACATTTGTAATGCGGCTGCTTAATAAGCCGCCTGTACAGCTCTCGGCAGTGGCAATTTGCAGCTGCTTTTGTGCCAGCAAGGGTACCACCACCTCCTCCAAGCCGTCCACATCTCTTCCGTAATAAAAGGCGCCAAGCGCTGCCTGTACTTCATCTGCACGGGCGGCACAAATGCTTTGAGCCTGTAAAGTGCTTTCGGCTTTTGCGGTAATGCGCAGCAGCACCTCGCCGTCCTTTGCGTATAGCGCCGTGGTGGGGTTGGTGTCATCTAAAAAGGGTTTAACTATGGTTTCCAAGTGGCTTTCGCCAATGCCAAACTCTCGCATAGAAATGCTTACAATGGCACCGCCGCAAAGACTTTTTAAAAAGGGCTTTACCCTTGCTTCAAACATGGGCTTAAGCTCTTTTGGGGGGCCGGGCATTAAAATGGCGTATTGGGTGCCGTCTGCAAAAATAACACCGGGTGCGGTGCCGTTATCGTTTTCTATTTTTTTGCCGTGGGCAGGTATCATGGCCTGTTTACGGTTGTTTGGCGCCATGGGGCGACCTGTACGCTTAAAAAAGCTTTCTATTTTTTCCATCTGTGCCGCGTCAAATACCAAGGTATCACCAAACGCGGCGGCTACTGTCTCTTTGGTTAAATCGTCCTCGGTAGGGCCAAGGCCACCGCTAAACAGCAAAATATCGCTGCGGCTTTTTGCCTGCTTTACACATTCGGTTAAACGTGCGGGGTTATCGCCCACCACGCTTTGGTAATGCACTGTAATGCCCAGCTGTGCAAGCTCTTTTGCCAAATACTGCGCGTTTGTGTTTACTATGTCGCCAAGCAAAAGCTCGGTGCCAACCGCAATAATTTCCGCTTTCATAAAAAACCTCTTTTTATATGTTTGCCGTCTAAAGGCGGGCTGCTTATGCAGGGTATTATACGTTGATAAAAATACGCTCGATTTCCGCCGCGGCTTTTGCCTCCATCTGGGGCAAGGCCACCATTTTTTCCTCGGCGGCCAAAATTTCGGCCAAGGTGGGCTTTGTTTTGGGGTGTGGCGGGGTAAACACGGTACAGCAGTCCTCATAGGGCAAAATGCTGGTTTCAAAGGTGTCTATCTCGCGGCTTATTTTTACAATTTCGTTTTTGTCCATGCCGATTAACGGACGCAAAACAGGTAAGCTTTGCGCCGCGTCTGTGCAGGCGATGGCCTGTAGTGTTTGGCTTGCAACCTGTGCCAAGCTTTCGCCTGTAATAATGCCGCCACAGCCGTAGTCGTTACCCAGCTTTTCGCAAATGCGCATCATGCTGCGGCGCATAAGCACGGTAAACAAGGGCTCTGGGCCCATATCACGCATATATTCCTGTATCTCGGTAAAGGGCACCACCTGCAAAACGAAGCCACCTGTGTAAACAGAGATTTTTTCCGCCAGTGAAACCACTTTCATTTTTGCGCGCTCACTGGTATAAGGTGGGCTTGCAAAATGTATACCCATTAGTGTAACGCCGCGCTTTGCCATCATGTAAGCGGCAACGGGGCTGTCAATGCCGCCGCTAAGCATAAAGGCGCATTTACCGCTTGTACCAACGGGCAGGCCGCCTACTGCCTGCTGCTTGTCCGCATGTACATAGGCGCCAAAATCGCGCACCTCTACATATACGGTAAGCTGAGGGGTGTGCACGTCCACTTTTAAATGCGGGTACTTGCTTAAAATATAGCCACCTGCCTCACAGGCAATTTCCATGCTGTTCATGGGGAATTTTTTATCACTGCGGCGCGCCTCCACCTTAAAGGTTTTGGCGGCGCGCAGTTCTTTTTCTAAATAGGTAACAGCGGCGCTGCAAATGGCGTCAAAGTCTTTTTCCACCACGCAGGAGCGGCTTACCGCGGCAAGACCAAAGGTACGCTGAATGCGTTTAAACGCCTCATCTATGTCTAAACCCTCTTCCATAGGCTCGGCATACATGGTGCTTTGCGCCTTATATACTTTAAACTCACCAAGGCTTTTCAGCTTTTTGCGCATGGTGCGCATAAGGGTGGTTTCAAACGAAACGCGGTTTAAGCCCTTTA
>JAQUTM010000192.1 GCA_028694405.1 Oscillospiraceae bacterium | reverse complement strand
AGGCAGCTTAGAAATAAGGATTCATTTGATATATCAGAAGGCGTTAGTTAACTGCCGCACAGGCAGCTTAGAAATTCCGCGAAGAGCTGCAGAAGCAATACCGGAAGTTAACTGCCGCACAGGCAGCTTAGAAAAATCGTTAAGATCGTGCCGCGTCGTGACTGGCGTTAACTGCCGCACAGGCAGCTTAGAAATAAATAAACGGGAACTATTTCTCCGGAAGAATGTTAACTGCCGCACAGGCAGCTTAGAAATATTACCCCACAAATTTTCTATGCCGAACACTGTTAACTGCCGCACAGGCAGCTTAGAAATTAAACTAAATGCACCTGTGTGTGAAGCCGAAGTTAACTGCCGCACAGGCAGCTTAGAAAAACCTGTCTGCAATCACCGAACGCGCCGGAATGTTAACTGCCGCACAGGCAGCTTAGAAATTACCAGCATTTGCCTCCCAACACCCTTCGATGTTAACTGCCGCACAGGCAGCTTAGAAAAGTTCGTGCTTAAAACTGTTGCAATCTTAGTAGTTAACTGCCGCACAGGCAGCTTAGAAATATTGGCGGTGGCATTGAGGTTAAGGTAAAGCGTTAACTGCCGCACAGGCAGCTTAGAAAAAAAATAGTAAAAGCGCGTTCTGCATCAAGACGTTAACTGCCGCACAGGCAGCTTAGAAATGATTTACAACTGCGCCTGTCGGTTTGCTATAGTTAACTGCCGCACAGGCAGCTTAGAAAAACTTTGTCATATATTTGCCCGCTTGTTCTAAGTTAACTGCCGCACAGGCAGCTTAGAAATGATTTACAACTGCGCCTGTCGGTTTGCTATAGTTAACTGCCGCACAGGCAGCTTAGAAATTGAACAGCTTAATAGTCAGCTTGCGAGCGAAGTTAACTGCCGCACAGGCAGCTTAGAAAAGTATGCCTTCGTGTGCTGAAAATCGTATGTTGTTAACTGCCGCACAGGCAGCTTAGAAATAAAACGTTGGGAGCCGTGGGCGTTATCAGCTGTTAACTGCCGCACAGGCAGCTTAGAAAAGGAAACGGCAAAAAAAATAATGCGGTTGCGTGTTAACTGCCGCACAGGCAGCTTAGAAATACAACAGCTTGAGTCGCTTGAGACACTTGAAGTTAACTGCCGCACAGGCAGCTTAGAAATCATTATGCCATTAATCATGGAATTTTTATATAGTTAACTGCCGCACAGGCAGCTTAGAAAAAATGGACCTGTCTGGGTGACCGCACTACTTGGTTAACTGCCGCACAGGCAGCTTAGAAATCTTCAACATCTGGCAAGCTTTCAATCGGTTGGTTAACTGCCGCACAGGCAGCTTAGAAACCAGGAGGCCGTAGGTTTGGGCGAAATGTTGCGTTAACTGCCGCACAGGCAGCTTAGAAATTGTTTGTTGATAATTTACCCTTAGTTGGGCAGTTAACTGCCGCACAGGCAGCTTAGAAAGCATGGTAAATGCGCGGTTATTTTGCCACAACGTTAACTGCCGCACAGGCAGCTTAGAAAACAAAATGCAGTCTACAACCCAGTCTGTAAGTGTTAACTGCCGCACAGGCAGCTTAGAAATTATGGGTGCCGCTGGCGGCTTTGTTGGCGGTGTTAACTGCCGCACAGGCAGCTTAGAAATCGTGGTTGAAAGCACCTTCTTTGTATTCTGCGTTAACTGCCGCACAGGCAGCTTAGAAAAATCAGCGGAATACGCGACAAAAAACGCTGCCGTTAACTGCCGCACAGGCAGCTTAGAAAGTAGTATTGCCTTCTTCGTCTTGTTCATCGCGGTTAACTGCCGCACAGGCAGCTTAGAAAAGCAATAATCTTCTCCGGCGGCTTGCAAATCAGTTAACTGCCGCACAGGCAGCTTAGAAACCAGAGCCTCAAAAGTTGCTTAAACAGCAAATGTTAACTGCCGCACAGGCAGCTTAGAAAAAAATTTAACAAAAACCCGTTCGCTTAGCTCAGTTAACTGCCGCACAGGCAGCTTAGAAATCGAAGCGTCTTAACGTTTGAAACTTTAAACAGTTAACTGCCGCACAGGCAGCTTAGAAATAGTATGAATTAAAACTTGGTGTTCTGGTCGGGTTAACTGCCGCACAGGCAGCTTAGAAAATATATTTACGGTTTGTAAGACCTGAATTAAAGTTAACTGCCGCACAGGCAGCTTAGAAATGAATTAAATAAAACCTCATCAGTATGAATTAGTTAACTGCCGCACAGGCAGCTTAGAAACATTTAAAACACTTATTTCATAACTAAATTTATGTTAACTGCCGCACAGGCAGCTTAGAAAGAGATTTTCGAGAGCCAAAATCAAGACTAACAGTTAACTGCCGCACAGGCAGCTTAGAAATGCTTTAGGGTCATCATCTGAATATGTTAAAAGTTAACTGCCGCACAGGCAGCTTAGAAAAATTAGGAATACCACCAAATTTTAAATTGTATGTTAACTGCCGCACAGGCAGCTTAGAAAAGTGTCGATTGAGCTTGAAGATTGCAAGATGGGTTAACTGCCGCACAGGCAGCTTAGAAAGGTGTATGGTGCCTACATCGTAGCCATAGGCAGTTAACTGCCGCACAGGCAGCTTAGAAATAGCATATATTGAAGAGCATATCTCAACCGTTGTTAACTGCCGCACAGGCAGCTTAGAAATCCAGTCGTGTTCGGCATCGCCATTTATACACGTTAACTGCCGCACAGGCAGCTTAGAAACCCACGGGCGCGATTTAATCATATCAGCAAGGGTTAACTGCCGCACAGGCAGCTTAGAAATAGAAATTGGCGCAGGCGAAGGCCGTGTGCTTGTTAACTGCCGCACAGGCAGCTTAGAAAGTCTGCGTTGAAATTAGAGGCACTTGGCGCAAGTTAACTGCCGCACAGGCAGCTTAGAAAGAACTTATAGATGAGGTCATATTTGTGCCGGCGTTAACTGCCGCACAGGCAGCTTAGAAATTACTTGAGACTTGATAGATTCGATGTTTGATGTTAACTGCCGCACAGGCAGCTTAGAAAATCAAGATGTTTACTGTCTACCTTACCGCCTAGTTAACTGCCGCACAGGCAGCTTAGAAAGCAGATTGTGCTTGCGTTGTCAAATACTGGGGGTTAACTGCCGCACAGGCAGCTTAGAAACATAAAATTAAATCAGTTTCTGTCAGATTATAGTTAACTGCCGCACAGGCAGCTTAGAAATATCGTGTGATAATAGACAAATTAACTCAATAGTTAACTGCCGCACAGGCAGCTTAGAAAGCCCTGAAGTATGTCGTTCGGTTTCACAAATTGTTAACTGCCGCACAGGCAGCTTAGAAAAACTTTAAAATTGGCATTTAATACATTTTAATGTTAACTGCCGCACAGGCAGCTTAGAAAAAAATCAAGACTAACCAAATAGTTTTTAAGTTGTTAACTGCCGCACAGGCAGCTTAGAAAACTTCCAAAAAAAACGGATTTAAAGGGTTGCTGTTAACTGCCGCACAGGCAGCTTAGAAAGATGCATTGACATTGACGGTTGCAGGAGATGAGTTAACTGCCGCACAGGCAGCTTAGAAATCAATGGCTAACAAAGCATCGGTAGTAAAATGGTTAACTGCCGCACAGGCAGCTTAGAAACTTTAGCAAGAGCAACGGCAGCAGCATAAGCAGTTAACTGCCGCACAGGCAGCTTAGAAAATTTGTAAGATAAATAACACCGTAAGACGTCTGTTAACTGCCGCACAGGCAGCTTAGAAAGTTAATGTTAGTTCTACTGCTTCGATTGTTAAGTTAACTGCCGCACAGGCAGCTTAGAAATAAAAAACTTATTAAAGAACAAGTTTACGTGCGTTAACTGCCGCACAGGCAGCTTAGAAAAAAATTTAAAAAAATCTGTTCGCTTAACTAAAGTTAACTGCCGCACAGGCAGCTTAGAAAATAT
>JAQUTM010000025.1 GCA_028694405.1 Oscillospiraceae bacterium | reverse complement strand
TATTTATTGAGACATTGGACGCGCTGTTTATAGAAGAATACGCAGATTTGTTTGCAGATAAGCTGGCCTATGCGTTAAGCGGTGAAACCTGCTTATACAAAATTGAGGGCAGTGGAAGCACTTTTGTGCTAAATCCTGTAGATATGGGAGGACGCGGCTATGCGTAAATCATTTACCGCTTTAAAAGGTCGTCGTTTGGTAGCGGCCTGTTATCTTGTTTTTATCGTTGCAAGTATTGTACTTTGCCTGTATAATTTTACCTATGACAGTATTTTGCGGGCAACCGGTAAACTGCAAACAGTTTATTTAACCACCGCAGATTTTACAGAAATTGACCAGATTGAAATAGTGGACAAAACCACCTTGTTAACGGTTGAAAACGAATTTGGCGGCGGCGACCCTAAAATTATTTTAGATTACAGTAAAACCCCTGTTTATGTGCGCAGCATTACCACCGACATGCGCTTTAGCCGTGCACCGGGAGAGTTTAACGTATTCTATCTTACAAAAAAAGCCTTTGCCCTGGGCCATACCTACGGCACAAGTGACCGTGTTTGGGGTGCACAAGATAAAAGCGGCGTGTGGCACTTTACGCTGCCTCGCACCCAATACTACGGTCTTCGCATTGACCCCGGCACCTTTACCGCAAACCAAATATCTTGGAGCTATATTATTTTAAACGCGCCACGCAGTTTTTTCAGCTATTTTACTTTTGGCTACAGCTGGCTGTTTGGGCTGATTGTTTACCCTGCACTGGCCGCTGCAATCATCGGTTGGCTGCAAGAAATATATACACATTATATAAAAAAACGCACGGTTTAAATCAGTGCACAAATGCAAAAAGGCGCAATCTGCACCTTAAAGGGAGAGATGACATCATGAATTTTATTCCATTATCCGTACCAAACTTTAGTGGAAACGAGAAAAAATACGCCAGTGACGCTGTAATAAGCGAATGGGTAAGCACAGGCGGCAGCCTGATAAACGGCTTTGAAGAAAAAATTGCTGCCTATGTTGGTATGCCACGCGCCGTTGCCTGTAACAGCGGCAGCAGCGGGTTACATCTTGCTATGTTGGTAGCAGGCATACACGCCGGTCATGAGGTAATTGCGCCTGCACTTACTTTTATTGCCGCTGTTAACCCCATACGCTATGCAAATGCCCAGCCTGTATTTATCGGGTGTGACGATTCTTTATGTATTGACCCCGCAGCAGTACGCGATTTTTGCCAAAACAACTGCCATATGCAGGACGGTAAGTTAATAAACAATAAAACACAAAAGCATGTAAAAGCCATGACAGTTGTACATGTATTTGGCAACATGGCCGATATGGAAAGCTTAATGGACATTGCCAAAGAGTATCATTTGGTATTGATTGAGGACGCCACCGAGGCAATCGGTACCTATTATGAATCAGGCCGCTACAAAGGCAAAATGGCAGGTACGATAGGCGACGTAGGCGTTTACAGCTTTAACGGCAACAAAATACTTACCACTGGCAGCGGCGGTATGCTGGTTAGTAACCATGCCGATTGGGCCGAACATGCAAAGCATCTTTCCACCCAGGCAAAAAGTGATGAACTGCAATTTATGCACGATGAAATAGGGTATAACTACCGTTTAAACAATGTACAGGCAGCTTTGGGTCTTGCTCAGCTAGAACAACTGGAAGCCTTTATTGCGCATAAGCATAAAATATATGACCAATACAAGGTTGCTTTAGACGGCAAAAACGGTCTGCGCATTTTACCGTTTAAAGATAACATTCGCAGCAACAAATGGTTTTACAGCTTATATTTAGATAATTTTTCTATGAAGCGTGACGAGTTAATTGCCTATTTAAATACACAAAAAATTCAAACACGTCCTGTTTGGGCTTTGATTAACGAGCAAAAGCCTTATGCTAACAATGAGGCACACCATTTGCAAAAAGCCGAACAATATCGTGAAAAAATTGTAAATCTCCCCTGCTCTACCAATTTAAGCCCGGAAGATGCACAGCGCGTAATTGATACCATTTTATCTATTGGCTAACGCATAAAACCAGTTATAACACAAAAAGGCAGGTATGTAACAATGCAAATTGAAGATTTGATTATAACAGAGGAAACCACTGCTTTAGAAGCTATGCGCAAGCTGGACGAAACCGGCTACTGCCTTTTGTTTGTGGCACCAAACGGCATATTAAAAGCTACCCTTACAGACGGCGACGTCAGACGGCACATATTAAAAGGGCGAGATTTAAACGTACCTGTAAAGGAAGTTGCAAATTACAACCCAAAATTTTTGCCGCTTAGCGCACGCGCCAAAGCAAAGGAACAGCTTTTAAAATTATCTTTAGACGCAATTCCTCTGCTTGACAAGCAAGGACATATTGCCGATGTTGTTTTTTTAAACGAGTTAAACCTTGCTAAGCGTAAAAAAATAGATTTACCTGTGGTAATTATGGCGGGGGGATTGGGCACACGCCTGTACCCCTACACAAAAATCTTACCAAAGCCTCTTATTCCCATTGGAGAGCTGCCCATTGTAGAGCATATCATAAATCGCTTTCACTCTTTTGGCTGTAATCGGTTTGATTTGATTGTAAACTACAAAAAAAATATGATAAAAAGCTATTTTAACGATTTGGAAAAGGATTACACCGTCACTTACACCGATGAGGAAATCCCCCTTGGTACCGGTGGCGGCTTAAGCCTGCTAAAGGGTAAAATTAACGAGACCTTTTTCCTTTCCAACTGCGATATTTTAATCGATGCCGATTATACCGACATTTATAATTACCACAAACAACAAGGTAACATAATAACCATGATATGTGCCCTGAAAAACGTCACCATTCCCTACGGCGTAATTGAGCTTGGCAGCGAAGGCGAAATTAAAAATGTTACCGAAAAACCCGAGATGACCTTTTTAACCAACGCCGGCGTGTATTTGGTAGAGCCCTGTGTAATAGAAGATTTGCCTTTAAACACAAATATTACTTTTCCCGACATTATGGATAATTATCGTCTAAAAGGCGCAAAGGTGGGTGTGTACCCCGTAAGTGAGAACAGTTGGATGGACATGGGTCAGCTTGAAGAGCTTGACAGTATGCGCCGCCGCATGGAGGAGCACAGCTAATGCTGCGCTTTTTCCTTTCTTTGCTTTATTAATTTGGGCCTGCAGCAATTTGCGGCCGCAAAACAGGAGATAATACAATGAGCGTACTAATTATTGCAGAGGCTGGTGTAAACCACAACGGCAGTTTAGAGCTTGCTAAAAAAATGGCTTTGGTTGCAAAACAGGCAGGTGTGGATATTGTAAAATATCAAACCTGTGTACCCGAGCTTGTAGTAAGCCGCTTTGCCGAAAAAGCCGAATATCAAAAAGAGCAAACAGGCAGCGGCGAAAGCCAGCTGGACATGATACGAAAAATCCATTTTAATTTTGACGGCCACCGTGAGCTGAAAAAATATTGTGAAGAAATCGGTATTATGTATCTTTCTACCGCCTTTGATTTACCCAGTATTGATTTGTTAGAAGAACTGCACATACCATTACACAAAATACCTAGCGGAGAAATTACCAATCTTCCCTACCTTGAAAAAATTGCACGCACAAAAAAGCCCATCATTTTAAGTACCGGCATGAGCACTTTGACCGAAATTGAGGACGCCATTGCTGTTTTAAAGCAAAACGGCTGTACGGATCTTACCCTGTTGCACTGCAACACCGAATATCCCACCCCTTTTGCCGATGCCAACCTGCGCGCCATGTTGGACTTACAAACACATTTTGGTTGTAAAGTCGGTTACAGTGACCACACCGTAGGCATTACCTGTGATGTTGCGGCCGTAGCGCTGGGCGCACAAGTAATAGAAAAGCATTTTACTTTAGATAAAAATATGGAAGGACCGGACCATAAGGCAAGTTTAAATCCACAAGAGCTTACCGATATGGTAAACGCTATACGCCAAACCGAACTGGCTTTGGGGGACGGCGTTAAAACCGTAACACACAGCGAAAGCAAAAACAAAGCCATAGCCCGCAAAAGCGTTTTGGCTGCTTGCCCTATTGCAAAAGGCACGGTATTTACTGCCGACAACTTAATTGTAAAACGCCCCGGAGACGGCATAAGCCCTATGAAATGGTACGAGGTAATTGGGAAAACAGCCAAGCGAGATTTTGCCGAGGACGAAAAAATAGAGTTGTAAGATTTTGCAAAATTTGTACCAATATATATATATTTAGACTGTTAAAATGGGCTGCAAATGATAAAACACCCCTTTTAACCCGTATTTTTACCCTGTAATATCGGTTGCTTACCGTACAAAAGTGCTTTTGTCTTTATAGGCAATTTTTATATTTACAGCCAAGATTTTGTACAATACGCCATTTACCACAAGGAGAATTTTTATGAAAAAGACCGTTGCCGTTGTAACCGGCACACGCGCCGAATACGGCCTTTTGCGCAGAGTTATAGGCTATATTGCCGACAGCGATAAACTGTCACTGTCACTTTTGGTAACAGGTACGCATCTAAGCGCCGCTTTTGGCAACACCGTAACCGAAATTGAAAAAGACGGTTATCCCATTGCGGCTAAAATAGATATTTTAAAATTTGGCGACGGAGAGCTTGCTACGGCAAAAACCGTGGCATACACTACCGATGCTTTTGCCCGTTGGTTTGACTGCAACAAACCTGACGCTGTATTGGTTTTGGGAGACCGCTACGAAATTTTTGCTGTTGCGGCCGCAGCGGCTATGCTGCGTATACCGCTGATACACATAAGCGGCGGAGACGTTACCAAGGGCGCAGCCGACGATTATTTTCGCCATTGTATTACCAAAATGGCAAATTTACATTTTCCCTCCTGCGCACAGTACGCAAACCGCGTAATTGCTTTGGGAGAACCTCCCCACAGCGTACACAACGTAGGTGGGTTAGGCGATGAAAATATTCGCAAGCTTGCTTTGCTGCCAAAAGCTGAGTTGGCCCAAAGCTTGGGGTTTTCGTTAGATTTACCCTACTGTCTGGTAACCTATCACCCGGAAACGCTATCGGATATTGCCCCGTCCCAACAGTTTTGTGCCTTACTTGCAGCGCTTACCCCCTACCTGCAAACTCACCGTTTTATTTTTACAAAAGCCAATGCAGATGCCGGCGGCGCAAAAATTAATGCACTGATTGACAGCTATGTGCAGCAGCACCAATCCTGTATTGCCTTTACAAGTATGGGGGTTTTGCGCTACCTGTCTGCCATGAAATACGCGGCAGCGGTAATTGGCAACAGCAGCAGCGGCGTAGTGGAAACCCCCACCTTTGGAGTGCCCACGTTAAATATAGGCAACAGGCAGGCAGGCCGCATTATGTGCCAAAATGTACTGTGCTGCGGCAGCGCTCAAAGTGAAATTGAACAGGGGCTGCAAACTATTTTTACTCAAAGCTTTTATCAAAAAGCCCATGAGACTGTCAGCCCTTATAACGGCGGCGATACCGCCAAAAAAATTGTGCAGCTTACTACAGATTTTTTATACAGCACAGACTGTGCAAAGCCCAAAGAATTTTTTGATGTAAAACAGGAGCACCCCTATTATGGCGATTGATTTTTTAATTTTATATGAGCACATTGTGCGGGAGTATGAAAGCTTACTGCTTTTAAAGGCAGAGCTGGAACGTCGCGGTAAGACGGTAGAAATCCGCCAACTGCTAGACCGTAAAAAACTGCGTTACTTTACCTATAAAAAGCCAAAAGTTGTGGTTGCCAGCTGTATGTATGATAACGAGGGAATTAACAGCCACATTTATAATAACGTAGGCGTTTGCAACAAAATTGTAAATTTACACTGGGAACAAATGCTAAGCGATACCCAAGAGGAAGAGGCTTGGTTTAATTTTGGCGGCAATGCAAAAAAATGTGTGCAAACCTGCTGGGGCAGCAGTACAGCCCAGCGCTTGATAAAGCACGGCGTAGCCCCGCAAAACGCCCCCGTTACCGGCGCTGTTATGATGGACTTTTTACGTCCGCAGTTTAAAGGATATTATAAGTCAAAACAGCAGCTCTGTAACGAATTTGGCTTAGACCCTCAAAAAAAGCTAATGCTGTACATTTCCAGCTTTGGATATGCCAGCATGGACGAAAAAGAGATGAAAGAGCTAAGCGATATGGCAGGTGTGGATTTTACCGCCTTTGGTGCCACAAACCGCCGCAGTATGCAAACCACGCTGCAATGGTTTGACGCCTATTTGGCAAGTCATACCGATGTAGAACTGATTTATCGCCGTCACCCCAGCGAGTGGAACAGTCCCGCTTTAGACGCACTGTGCAAGAAGCACACTCATTTTCATGTAATTTGCGATTACGGCGTAAAACAGTGGATTACCGCCGCGGATTCTATTTTTATTTGGATGAGCACCGCCATTGCAGAAGTTTACTTTGCAGGCAAAGGCTGCGCCATTTTGCGTCCCAGCCCCATAGAGCACGAGTTTGACCCTGTAATTTATAAAAACGCGGCGTATGTTACCACTTACCCGCAATTTGAAGAAATTGCAAACGGTGCCAACAATAGTTTTCCCATTAAAAAAGAGGTAATTGAAAGCTACTTTGACAACAGCGATACGCCCGCCTATGTGCGCATGGCAGATTTATTGTGCGATGTTTTGGAAAGCCCGCCCCGCGCAGTGCCCTTTAGCGAGGGCTACAAACCACATTTTAACCTGGGAAAATTTTTATCCTTATATGTTTTCCACTTTTGCTGGGCTATTCGTTTAGACCCCATTAAATTCAAGTGGCTTTGCCCCGGCGTTGCACAAAATGCAAGCCGCATTTACGGTTACATTAAAAAAAGCCGTGTAAGCAAAAAACAAGCTGCCCAATGGCAAAAAAATATTGAGCAATACTTGTAAAAATTATATTTTAATTGTTTATTTGCCTGCTATGGGTTAAAATAAAGTTAAATAGGGAATGTATGCAGTGTTTGCTGCACAAAAAAATTGCCGCCTTTGACGGCAGACTGGAGATTATCTATGAAATATTGTACAAAATGTACCATGCCTGATACACGTCCCGGTATTACCTTTGACAGCGAGGGCGTTTGCAGCGCCTGCCGTCACTACGAAAGCCGCAAAAATGTAGACTGGGCTGCACGTTGGAAAGAATTTGAAGCCTTGTGTGATAAATATCGTGGCTGCAACGGTCCGGGAGGATATGACTGTGCGGTTGCGGTAAGCGGCGGCAAAGACAGCCATTTTCAGGTTTATATTTTAAAAGAAGTTATGCACATGAACCCCATTTTGTTTAGTGTAGAGGACAACTTCCCCATGACAGACGCAGGTGTGCATAACTTGAAAAATATCAGCGAAGCTTTTGGCTGTACCATTATCAGCTGCAAGCCCAACATTAAAGTGCAAAAGATTTTAATGCGCAAATTTTTTGAAAAGTACGGTAAACCCACTTGGTACGTTGACCGTTTAATTTACACCTTTCCCTTGCACATGGCGGCTAAATTTAACACTCCTATGCTGTGCTATGGCGAAAATGTAAGCTTTGAATACGGCGGCAACTCTGACACAGAAACCTACAGTGCAAAAGACCAAATTGAAAATGGTGTTGCTGTTGGTATGCCTATGGACGAGCTTTTGGGCGACGGTGTTACCGAAAATGATTTAAGCTTAACCTTAGCACCAACCAGCGACGAACTGAAAAAGCTTGACCCCTTCTATATGAGCTACTTTTTACCTTGGAACAGCTTTAAAAATTACCAAGTTGCCAAATCACACGGCTTCCATGACCTCACCCATGAGTGGGACCGTACCCACCATGCCGAAAACTTTGACCAAATTGACTCCCGCGCCTATCTGGTACACAGCTGGCTAAAATATCCAAAATTTGGCCACGCTGCCGCTACCGATTACACAGCGCGCTATATCCGTTACGGCATGATGACTCGCGAGGAAGCAATTTCGGTTATTAAAGAGCGTGACGGCGCACTGGATCCCAAATGTGTAAAAGATTTTTGTGATCTTTGCGGCTATAGTGAACGGGAATTTGGGGCTATTTTGGATAAATTTTATAATCCGGATTTATTTGAAAAAGACCAATATAACCGTTGGGTATTAAAAGAGCCTATCTGGAATGCATAATTGCATTTATTACTACTATTTTAGTAGGAATAACAAATTTTGTATTTTTTTACACAAAACATTGGGATATTTTCACATCTTGACTCTCCCGTTTTTTCGTGTATAATAATCGTGTAAGGCAATTTAATTTGTTTTACACATATTGCTAAAAGCATTGAAGAGAAGAGTAGGCTAACCAAAAGCTTGCAGAGAGCCCACATTTGGTGAAAGTGGGTAGACGGAAGTTAGCTGAATATGGTCTCGGAGCCACAAGGGCGAACGGTAGTAAGCTTTTGTCGGGTGCACCCGTTATAGTGCTACGCTATACCGCAATTTTGCGCGTAGCGGATAAGGCATTTTTTGTGAAAAAAGTGCAAACCAAGGTGGTACCGCGAAAGCTTTACAGCTCTCGTCCTTGAACAATTTTGTTTGAGGACGGGGGCTTTTTTGTTTTTGGTACCCTTTCCAATGCTTTTTTCTGCTGTGGATATTCGCGATATGCCACAACAGTGCTGCAAACACGATATATCGAAAAACTTCTAGGAGGAACAGCTTTGATACAGATTGAAAAACTTACAAAAGTATTTAACAGTGGCGAAGCAGGTGAAGTGGTAGCTTTAAAAGATATTGACCTGCATATAAACAGAGGGGATATTTTTGGCATTATTGGCATGAGCGGCGCCGGAAAAAGCACTTTGCTGCGTTGTCTTTCTATGTTAGAGACACCTACAAGCGGAACTGTTTTATTGGACGGCGAAGACACCGCAACCCTAAAAGGCCGTAAGCTGATTGAAGCCAGGCGCAATATGGGCGTTGTATTTCAGGGCTATAACCTGTTAATGCAAAAAACGGTAGCACAAAATGTTGCTTTTCCTCTCTCTTTAAGTAAAACGCCAAAAGCAGAAATTGCGGCACGCACAGAAGAATTATTACAACTGGTTGGCCTTGCGGATAAAAAAGATAATTATCCCAGCCAATTAAGCGGCGGTCAAAAACAGCGTGTAGCCATTGCCCGCGCGCTTGCCACCAATCCTCTGGTTTTACTGTGTGACGAGCCGACAAGCGCCTTAGACAGCTTAACTACTAAAGCTGTATTGCAACTTTTGCAAGATATCAATCACAAGCTGAACGTTACCATCATTATCATTACGCATGAAATGAGCGTGGTAAAATCCATTTGCAATCGAGTGGCTGTTATTGACGAAAGCCGTATTGTAGAATGCGGTCAAACAGAAACTGTTTTTGAAAATCCGGCAAGCGACATTACAAAGCTGCTATTGGGTTACGAGGTGAACGAATAATGCAAGAAACCATTATAAAATTTGCTCCATTACTTTTAGAGGGGTGTATGGACACCTTATATATGACGGTACTTTCTACCTTTTTTGCTTACTTGTTTGGCTTGCCTATGGGCATTGCCTTGTTTATTACAAAGCAGGGCGGCATTGCCGAAAACAAACCCTTTAATGCCATTTTCGGTTGGGTTATCAACATTTTACGCAGTATTCCGTTTATTATTTTGATGATTGCTCTCTTTCCTGTTACGCGTTTAATTGTAGGCACCATTATCGGCAAAAATGCTGCTGTCGTTGCGCTTTCGGTTGCCGCTGCACCTTTTGTAGCGCGCATGGCCGAACAAAGCTTAGAAGAAATTGACAGCGGCGTAATTGAAGCCGCCCGCTGTATGGGAGCTACCAATTTTCAAATTATTGTAAAGGTTTTGCTGGTAGAAAGTATTCCAAGTATTATACGCGGTCTTTCTATTACTACCATTACCTTAATTGGCTATGGCGCTATGGCGGGTGCTTTGGGCGCCGGTGGCCTTGGAGACATTGGTATTCGCTACGGCTATAACCGTTTTCAACCCAATGTTATGTATTTAACCGTTGTGCTGCTTATTGTTATTGTCTGTTTAATTCAATGGGGATTTGGCCTTTTGGCGCGTAAAGTAGATAAGCGCAACACAAAAGTAAAATCCTTTGGCGTTAACTTTATTGGCGGTGCAAAAGGCGTTGCCCGCATTTACAAAAAATAGTAAACCCTTTTATTTTAAAATTAGGAGAATAAAATTATGAAAAAATTAGTTGCTTTGGTTGCTGCTGCAGCCTTAACCTTAAGTCTTACCGCCTGCGGTTCCACCGCAAGCTCTGCTGCTTCTGCCAGCGCAAGCTCTACCGCTTCCGCTGCTTCCGATGTACAAACCATTACTTTAAAAGTAGGCGCCTCGCCTGCTCCCCACGCCGAAATTTTAGAGGTTGTAAAACCCATTTTAGCTAAACAAAATATCAATCTTGAGGTTATTGAGTTTAGCGACTATGTTCTGCCCAACACCGCTTTAAGCGATGGCGACTTAGACGCAAACTACTTTCAGCACCAGCCTTATCTGACCCAGTTTAACACCGAAAACGGCACCGACATCATCTCTGCCGGCTCTATCCACTTTGAGCCCTTGGGTATTTATCCCGGCAAATCCGCTTCTTTAGACGACATCACCGACGGCACTACCATTGCCATTCCCAACGACGCCACAAACGGAGCCCGCGCTTTGCTGCTTTTGCAAGACTTAGGCGTAATTACCCTACTTGGCGATAAAGGTTTAGAATCTACCGTATTGGATATTGATAAAGCTTCCGGCAAAAATGTTAAAATTACAGAGGTTGCTGCGGAGCAAGTTGCCAATACCTTGGCAGACGTTGATTTTGCAATTATCAACGGCAACTTTGCCATTGGTGCAGGCGTAAACGACACCGTGCTTGCCAGTGAAGACCCACAAGGCGAGGTTGCTAAAAATCGTGCTAACATTGTGGCTGTACGCAACGGTGACGAAACCCGTCCCGAAATTTTAGCTTTGATTGCGGCCCTGCAAAGTGAGGAAGTACGCACCTTTATTAACGAAAAATATAATGGCAGCGTAGTAGCCGTATTTTAATTATTAAAAAGTAATCTGTGCTCTCACATCCACAGGCTAAATCTTAAAAAACAAAATCCCCTTTTCCAAGCTTTGTTTGGTAAAGGGGATTTTTTAATACCAGCGGTAAATATTTACTTTTACATCTCATAAAAAAACGGCAGCTGCTCTTTAGACAGCTGCCGTTTTGCTTATAAATAAATCAAACAATAATACGGTGCTTTATGGGCGTACTTAAAATAATTTGCGTGTTGGTTTGACCAATTTTTTGAAACCGATTTATCAAAGATTCCAGCGCAGGCATATCCTCACAGGTAACAATTACAATAAAGCTATAACTGCCTGTTACAAAATAACACTGTTGAACTGCCTCTTCCTCCTGCACAATTTGCAAAAAGGCTTCTTTATCCTGTGGTGCCGCCGAAACGCTGATAAGCGCGCTTACAAGGTGTTTGGTTTTTGCAGGGCCTAATACAACAGTGTAACCGCCAATGGTACCCTCACGCTCCATTTTGCGCATACGCTCACTTACGGCAGGCGCAGTTAAATTTACACGCTCAGCAATCTCTTTTACGGTAATTCTGGCGTTTTCCGTCAATAATTGCAGTATTTGATTGTCTATAATGTCGGCCATTTGTGTCATCTCCCCTATGTTTTTTGTATATTTTTTATAAATAAAGTTTATGGATACACTTTTAAAAAATGATTTTGAAATGTTAAGTAATTTTTTTATTTTTCTTTATTATATAATGTAATTCTTAAAAAGTAAAGATAATAGCAAACTATTTTTTTGAGATGCGGGTTGACTTTTCTCTTTTCAAACGTTATTATACTGTTGTAGCAACAGCTACTTAACTTTAATTATTCCGAAACTTTATTTATACTTTCCCACCCCTCTATGTAAAAAGGGCTGCCAATGGCAGCCCTTTTTACTTTGTATTTTTTGTGCCCCGCCTTTGTTACAGTATATTCTTTTTGTAGCAAAGGCTGTGCGTGTTTTGTAAATTTTAAAGCAGATAACTTTCAAAATAATGAAAATCTTCTTTTTTTACAATGCCTTTTAAATACAGTCCACCGTCGCGATACTCCTCTTGCAGTACCGTACCTCGCTCTCGCATAGGCGTTGCGGCAGCCAGCTTGTCATAAGGCAGTAAAACCTCTATATTGCGCACACGGTCTGCCAGTTTTTCATCTAGCAGCTGTACCAAAGCATCCAGCCCTTCACCTGTAGCCGCACTAACCTGTATTGCGTTTTTGTCAAACAGCATGGCGTTTGTCTGTACACAGTCACATTTATTGTAGACCGTAAGCTGGGTAATTTCTGCACAGCCAATTTGCTGTAGCACCTGGTCTGTAACTTCTAACTGGGCAGCGGCCTCTTCGTCCGCCAAATCACACACTTTTAAAATAATATCCGCATAGCGAGCCTCTTCCAACGTGCTTTTAAAAGCCTCTACCAAGTTGTGGGGCAAACGGCTTACAAAGCCTACTGTATCAATAAAAATAGCATTTTGCCCACTGGGTAAAGTAAATTTTCGAGCAGTGGGGTCTAAGGTTGCAAACAACATGTCGGCAGCCATAACTTCAGCACCGCAAAGACGGTTTAGCAAGCTGCTTTTACCCACATTGGTGTAACCTACCAAAGCAATGACAGGCACACCGTTTTTGGCACGGCTTTTACGCGTTTCGGCACGGCGTTTTTCCATTTCCGCCAAGTTTTCGCTTAAGGCATCTATGCGGCGGCGAATATGGCGCTTATCATATTCCAGCTTACTTTCACCTGCACCACGGCGCCCACCGCCCCCACCTTCTCCACCGCCACCTTGTCTGCCTAAAGAGGTACCCAATCCCTGTAGCCGCGGCAGTCGGTACCGCAAAGTTGCCAGTTCAGTTTGCAGCTTACCTTCATTGGTGGTAGCACGGCTGGCGAAAATCTCCAATATCAGCATTGTGCGGTCTATAACCGGTACTTCCAATATTTGTTCCAGATTTCGTATCTGGCTGCCTGAAAGCTCACAATCAAAAATGGCAAGCTCTGCCTGCAAATTGTAAGCCAGCAGTCTTGCTTCGGCAAGGCGGCCCTCTCCCAGATAAGTTGCTTTTTCAATAGCCGCTTTTTTTTGTACAACCTCAGCTACAGGCTCCATTCCTGCGCTTTCGGCCAATGCGCGCAGCTCGCTCATGCTGCGCTCTATATCATATTCTCCTAAATCTGCTGCCAGCAGTATAACTTTTGTCATATTGTCCTCATATTTCTACAGCAGCGCGTGACGTATAAATTTATCCGGCGTTAACTTATAAGCATAGCACGCGACTTCTGTTCCGTTAAATTTGTGATAAACACTCTCTCCTGTGCAAGCAAAGCCTACCTTGCGCATAACCGCGCCACTGGCAGGATTTTCTTTTGCGTGTCCGCAAGAAATACAATCCAAATGCACCTCATCAAACAAAAAAGCGCACACGGCACGCAACGCCTCGGTGGCATACCCGTGGTTCCAGTATGCTTTTCCATAGCAGTATCCAACTTCTAAGGTAAGACCCTCTTCGTCTTCAAAAGCGCTTATGGCGCCTATCAATGTCCCGTCACGTTTGCGCACAACACCCCATTGATAGTAATCCGGGTTTTGGTATTCCTTTTCCCAAACGCTAAGCAATTCTGCGGTAAACGTCCAATCTTTATGGGGGTTCCCATCGCAGGTACTGTGTTACAGTAGGGTCATTTGCCCAGTTTTCGTACATATCCTTGCAATCGTCTACACTGATTTTACGCAAAATAAGCCGTCTTGTCTCTAGTTGTTGCGTACCTACATCTGTGCGCATTTTTTCCACCCTCTTTTTTATGTTGCTATTATGATACTTTGTTACCCGCTAAATTGCAATAAAAAGCTTGGTAATCTATCCAAATTGTTACATTTAATCCTTATTATAACTTATGTTCACACATCTTTTACAGAATACTATGCGGATTTTATTGCACCCTTTTGCGTTTGGTGTTAAACTGAAAGAATAAATTCTATTTACCTGTAAGCCTATCCTTACAGAGTTTTCTCATAAAAGGAGAACCACTGATGTTTTGTAAAAAATGCGGTACTGAAATTGACCAAGATGCAAGATTTTGCTGTTGCTGCGGCACCTTTGTAGAGCGCAGCGCTACAAAGCCGCCGGTAAGCAGCGACAGCTTTTCCTCTTTTACCGAAAATTCGAGCGCTGCGTACGGCACTCCCATTGTGCCGGCTGCATCGGTTCAGCCCGCACCTACTTATTATGGTGTTAAAAAACAAAATTCTTATGCAGCCGGTCCTGTTGGCAAACCTGCCGCAAAAAGCAGCGACGCCAATGAACCTTGTGCACCTCTTACTATGTGGGAGTATGTGCTGTACGGCATATTGTTCAGTATCCCTTTGGTAAACCTTATTTTGGCATTTATTTGGGGCTTTAGTGAGACAGTAAACCCCAACAAGCGCAACTTAAGCCGCGCTATGCTGATATTTTTCGGTGTTTCCATTGTCCTTTGCATTTTATACCTTTTAATTATGCTGTTGCTGTTATCCGGTTCAGGCAGTCTTCATTTCCGCTTCTAAACCGCAGCAATCCAAAGCAAAAAAACAAAACGGCGCTTTTATTGGTATGCTACCCTTAAAAGCGCCGTTTTTATTTTGTCTGTTGCTATTTTAAAGCCCTATGCCTTTTTTAACGCTTTCTCTAAACCGGCAAGATTGTCATACACAAAATCGGGCACAATATCACTGGCGTTTAAATCGGCAGCTGTTGTTTCTCCGCTTAAAACCAACACCGTGGCCACGCCGCATTTTCCTAAGGCAATATCGGTATACAACCTATCGCCAACCATGGCTATTTGCTGTAACGGCAAATTAAACTTATCTGCCGCCGCCTTGGCAATGTAGCCGTTTGGTTTACCGATGATTACATCAGGCTCTCGGCCGGTAGCTGCCTTTACATAGGCAATCGTTGCGCCGATATCCGGAATATATCCCCCTTGCACAGGGCAGTTAAAATCCGGGTGCGTTGCAATATAGGGCAGGCCGCTGCGTACTGCGTTGCAAAGCAGCGTAAGCTTTTCGTAATTTAACGTGGTATCAAACCCAAGCACAACAGCACAAGGGTGGGCTGCGTTTACATTGTACCCCGCCTGTGTAAACTGTTGCTGCAAGCTGGGTGTACCAACCAATACTATTTCCTTTTCGGTGTAATGGTGCTGCATATAGCTAAGGGTGGCATCGCCGCTTGTAAAAATTTGCTGTGGTGTAACCTTTACCCCAATGGCAGCCAGCTTTTGAACGTAATCTGCATTGCTTTTAGAAGAATTGTTTGTTAAAAACAAATAGCTTATACCTTGGCTTTCTGCGGTGTGTAAAAATTCTAACGCACCTGGCAAAAGCTGATTGTCTAAATAAAATGTACCGTCCATGTCCAGCATAAACAGCTTAATATCATTTAATGTTCTCAACATAAAACCGTCCTTTATTTGTTTAATAGTGTTATTGTATCACACTGTTGCCAAGGTTTGCAAAAACAGCTATTATAATAAATAAGATGAAAGCAGGGAGACACCTATGGAAAATATAATTGCAAGCATTGTAATACCAAACCTAAATGGTGCAGGTTGGCTAAAAGACAGTATTGACAGCGTATATGCACAAACCGAGCAGCGCTTTGAACTGATTATTGTAGACAACGCCAGCACCGATGAAAGCCTTGAAATTGCCCGCAGCTACAAAAGCAGAGAAAACTACACTTTAATAGAAAACGCCGTAAATACGGGCTTTAGTGCCGGTGTAAACGCAGGTATCCGCATTGCCAAGGGCAAATACGTGGTACTTTTTAACAACGATGCCTTTGCCGAGCCCGACTGGCTTGAAAACCTAATTGCCACAGCCGAAACCGACGAAAAAATTTTTGCGGTACAAAGCTTTATGATTCGCCATTTTGAGCGTGAGCTTGCCGATGATGCAGGCGACTATGTAACGCTGTTTGGGTGGGCATGTAAGCGCGGAGACGGTATGCTTGCAAGCCGTTATACAAAACAAAAACGCATTTTTTCTGCCTGTGGCGGTGCAAGCCTTTACCGAAAATCTATTTTAGACGAAATAGGCTTGTTTGATGAAAACTTTTTTGCTTATTTTGAAGATGTGGATATTAGCTGGCGCGCCAACAGCTTGGGGTACAAAAACATTTTTTGTCCCTCGGCAAAATGTTATCATATTTGCGGTGCCACAACAGGAGCTGTGCGTTACAACGAATTCAAAAGTGTGCAAAGCGGCCGCAACAGCATTTTACTGCCCTACAAAAACATGCCTATCTTTATGTTCTTGCTTAATTTTCCCTTTTTATTTGCAGGGTATGCGCTCAAAATAGCCGTATTTTCCATGCGCGGGTTTAGCCGCCCTTATATAAAAGGTGCTAAGGAGGCATTTCAGCTTTTTGGCAAGATAGAAAAACCGCCTTTTCGCTTAAAAAATATTCCAAACTATATTTTAATCGAACTATGGCTGTTTGCAGATGTCTTTCGCTATATTGACTACCGTGTAAAACGCGCCTTAAACATAAAATAACAAAGGAACTAAATTATGAAAAACTTAAACTGGGGTATTTTTTCTACAGGCGCTATCGCAAAAAACTTTGCAAAAACAGCCGACGCTATGGGCATTTCCATATATGGCATAGCCAGCCGCACACTCCAAAGTGCCAATGCCTTTGCCGCACAATTTAATATTGCTCACGCTTATGGCAGCTACGAAGAAATGGTGCAAGACCCGGCTATCGATGTAATTTATATTGCTACACCCCACAATTTGCATTATGAAAATATGGTGCTTTGCCTTACACACGGCAAACATGTATTTTGTGAAAAGCCTATTACCGTAACCCGCGCTGAAGCAGAAAAAGCTTACGCCTTGGCAGCAGAAAAAGGTCTTTTTTTAATGGAGGCATATTGGACACGTTTGATACCGCTAAACGAAAAGCTTTTACAGCTGCTGTCGCAAAACGTTATTGGAACGGTTCAACTGGCGCAGGCAAATTACGGGTATATCTCACAGGGACCGCGTGGTGTACGCAAGATGGACCCCGCCCTTGCCGGAGGCGCCCTTTTGGATATTGGTATTTACACCATAGGATATTTGGCAATGCTGTTTGGCTATGCGCCAAAGCAAATAACCGGCAGCGTTACACGCTGTAATGTGGGAACTGACGCTTTGAGCACCGTGGTAATGGAATATGAAAACGGTATAAAAGCCGTAGCGCTTACTGCCATTGGTACCCATATTCCTGTGGAAGCTGTCATTTATGGCAGCGAAGGCCGTATTGTAATTCCAAACCACAAAAACCCCACGCGCATAGAGGTTATTTTAAACGACGGCACAACTACTGTATATGAGGACGAATTTGCGGTAAACGGCTACGAATATGAGATAGAACACGCAGCACAGTGCATTACCGACGGCAAACTTACAAGCGACAAATACACCCCTGCTATGAGCCTTAGCATGATGGATATTTTTGATAAACTGCGCGCCGATTGGGAGATGCGGTTTCCTTTTGAGCAATAGGTGTTATTTTCTGTGTATAAACTATTAAAAAGTTACTGGCACTTATTTTACCGTAACACTCAAATTCAGCTTTTAATTTTGTTTTTTAATCTTGTTACTAAAAAACAGGGAGCCTCCGCTTGTAAGCGGTGGTTCCCTGTTTTTGCTTTGTAGCTATTTTATGCGCAAATCGGTAAGCAGTGCATATATGTACGAAGGGCCCGTAATTCCTTGCTCTAACAATTTACCCGGGCCGCTTACCGGGCCTACTTCAAAGGCTTTTTTTACATTTTTCTTACTATGCGTAAAGGTGGGTGCATTACTAAAAACAATGTTATCATTGCCTACTTTATATGTAAACGGTAATTTTCTTACCGTGTAAAACACCTCGCCTTCATGCTTTACTATCTTTCCCCATATCTCTTCAAAATCACACATTCCGCCGCTACCTCCTTTCCCTACATTTTATCGCTTGCGTGTCTCCTTTTTAACCGTACAGAACACAAGGGTATTTCTATCTCAATGTTTTTCAGCTTATTTGTAAAAATAAACTGAACGCATCTTCTAGGTTTGTAACTATACCGGATAAGCATAAAAGCGGCCACTATAAAATAAATATAGCTGCCGCTTTTAAAATATTTTTATTTACACGACACCTAATTTGCCGCTTATATTAAAACGCAATTACAATACCGCCGTTATTGGCATAAACCGTGCTTATTCCGCTGGTAGGCACTACTACTACTTCTTTAAAGGCAGCACAATTATCTAAAATGTCTTTTTTCAGTGCCATTGCTCTGTCTACACAGTTACAGTAGGATAAAACCATTACCAAGCTGTGATGCGCTTTATCTTTTGTATATTCGCCAATAATTTCCACAAGACGTGCAAGTGCTTTATGTGTACCTCTTGCCTTTTCTAAACAGACAATGTTTCCATGACCGTCCTCTCCCATTATGGGGCGCAAACTTAACATACTGCCCACTATACCCGCCGCTTTGCTGATACGACCGTTTTTAACCAGGTTACTCAAATCCTCCAGCACAAAAAGGGTTTTCATGGTAGAGATAAAAGCGGTTGCTTTTTCAACAATTTCGTCAAAATTCATGCCTTCTTCTATCATAACCTTTAACAGCATGGCAATGCGCGTTTGGCCGGG
>JAQUTM010000024.1 GCA_028694405.1 Oscillospiraceae bacterium | reverse complement strand
TCCAAGCGGCCGCTTTTCCACATGGCAATATTGCCCTGTGTGGCCAATCCCCCCACATTGCTACAGCACAATACCAAAAAGGCCAAGGCGGCTGTTGCCACACTAATGCCCAAGTAGTTAAACTGCTTCCATACCCCAAGTATAAACAAAACTACACAAACAAACAAAGTTGCCATAAACCAGCTAGTAAGCACTCTTAGCAGCGTAAAGCCGTGATGATTGATATAGATAATCATTTTAGCTGCTGCGGTGCCAATTAACAGCAGCGTTTGCACGCCAACTATAGTAAGCAAAATTCTTACAGATTTGCTTTTAATGCCACAAAACCAACGGGTAACAAAAAACAGGACAAAGTTAATTGCGGCTACTTGGCAAAGCTGAAAAAAGCCCTCGCGTGCATATTGTGCGTACGACACGGTATATGCAGGTGCAAGCTCCAAACCGGCTGTTACGGCTACCTGTACGCCAAAAAATATAAAATATACAATGGCAAACATAACCAGTATGGTGTTAAACAGCACCGTGGCAGCTGCGGTTTCTTTTTGCTTTGGAGCAGAAGGCATTTTTGTCGTATGGTGAACGGCATTATAAAAAAGCCCAAAAAAATAGCAGCTTACAGGAACAGCCAAAAAAAGATAAACTAACTGCTGAGCAAAATTAAAATTTATCCAGCTTGTAAAGTTATCGATTATATAATTGAATGCTGCGTCTGCTTGAATAAGCAGCGAAACCACCCAAATAAGCAGTGGCACTGCAATTATAACTCCACATAAAACATAAAACGCATTTTTATTTTTGCTGCGCTTTGCAGCAACGCCCCAACACCCAAACAAGTTGCCAAACCCGCTAAAGGGCAATACAAAAAAACCGTTTATTAAATCCATGGGCAAATTTTCATCTAAGCCTTTGCGGCGTGTACCTGTTACCGCCAATACCCAGTAAACTGCACTGACCACTAATGCCGCTTTGCAGTAAAAGGAAAGCCCGCTGCTGTTTTCCAGTACAAAACTGCAACCTGCTAAAGCAATCATATAACCAAAATACCACCAAGTATAGCGAGGCACTCGCTTTTGACTGTAATAGGTATAAGCCAGCACAGTTGCAGAAAATACACCCGTAAAAAGAAGCACCCCAAAACCCACATCTTTTAAAAACACCAAGCGAATGTACAAGTAACCGCATAAAAAAGTAACCAATGTAAATACTATATCTATGCTTGTGGGGGTAAAGGGTAATTTGGCAACCTCTGTATTTGGCGACTGCCCAGGCAAAACCTTATTTTCATTTTTGGGCGCACCTGTGGTTAAGGGTGCGTTTTGCGCACTCTCTTTTTTTTGACTGTATTCCATTTTAACAATAACCTCCAATTCATGCTTTTATCTGTTTACTTACTTTGGCGTAAGTTTGCGTTTATTCTTCAAAGCTTAAAATATCGCCCGGCTGGCAGTTTAACTCTCTGCACAAAGCTTCTAGGGTAGAAAACCGTATCGCTTTTGCTTTGTCGTTTTTTAATATAGAAAGATTGGCCGGGGTGATGCCAATCCGCTCTGCAAGGTCACCGGCGCTTATTTTTCGCTTTGCCATCATTACATCTATGTTAACTACAATCGGCACTGCTTTTCTCCGTTTCTATATAGTATAATCGTTTTCATCTTTTATTTTTTGTGCTTGTTCAAACACATTTTTTATCACACGAATAATAAGCGCCATAAACACTGCCGCTAATGCCACTACAAACCACGGCGCATAATACAGTGCCGAAACAATGCATAGCACTGCCGCCGCAAAACAACACCAGCTAATACGGCGCAGAAATATAATATTTTGCCTGCAAAAAACTTGACCTTTAGAAATATTTTTTACAAGCTGCTCTAAAAAAACCAAACAGGGAAAAGCCAACGCAAAGCCTATATAAAGCGTTACCGTAAAAAGTACAGGCACCTGTGCAATGCCGGGAGCACGGCTAAACGCGCACATCCATTTAGAAATGGGCCACGCAAATATTGCCATGGTGATACCCACCACTTTAAACAGACGAATTGCCCAAGTGGTAAGTATGAGAGAACTGGCGGTATTCCATGCGTGTTTCAAATAACCACATCCTTTCTGTGTAGCTTATTATACCACTCAAAATTTTGTTTTTCAATATCTTTTTATCGAAAAACAATAAAAATATATTGTTTATTAAAATTGGAGCGAATGAATATGTCTTATACCAGTGATAAAATTAAAGGCAAACTTTCTATTGCGGCAATTTGCTGCCTTTTTTTACTGTATTTTTCGGTTGTGCCTTTATTTGATATTCTTCAGCCACTGGTTCTTTTACAGGCAAAGCAGCATCCGGCTATTTTTTCTGCCGTACAGGCAGGACTTTGCCTCATTGTATTTTTTTGTGCAGGAACCGAAGTTTTTGTAAAAGGATTTAACGCTGTCTTACAAAAAAAATGCTGTGCACAAAGCTTAATTGCAGTTGGGGCAAGTATTGGATTTATTTATAGCTGTTTTGCCGCGTTTTTTCCTGCCAAAGGCGGCACTGACTATTTATATTTTTCTGCCTGTGCCTTATTGGTTAGCTTTGCTTTATATTTTTACTATGTACAGCAACACGCTTTTGAAACTGCTTACCAGCGTACCGAGGGTTTGCAATCAGCAGATTCCACCGTATATATTCTACGCGAAAACGAAGAACAACAAGTTAGCTTAGGTGATATTTCTGCAAATGACACCTTGGTTGTATATCATGGGCAAGCCTTACCTTTTAACGGAATAAACCAAAAAGGAAACGCATTAGTAGATGAGAGCCATATTTTTGGCTACAGTATCCCCGTGGTAAAACTATCCCAAGCTACGCTATATGCCGGTAGCATTAACTGTGGCGATACCATTTATTATACGCCTATTCTTTATCCCGCCGGTCAAGAGCGTGTACCCCCCGATGAAGAGGACAGGGAAGAGGAAAGCACAGACTTTACCGACTATGTAGATACGCCAGTCGCTTCTCTTATTTGCGAGCCTTCCTTTCCTTCTTTTACTTTTTTCTGCACACTTTTAAGTGTATTTGTGGTTCTTGCTTTGCTGTGCGGAGTTTTTTGGTTTTTGTATAACGGCAATTTTCGCTCTGCTTTTTTCTTTTTTTCTTCCACACTTTTTTGCTGTGGAATTGTGGGTCTGCTCTGCAGCGGAAACCTGCTGTATGGAATGGCGGTAGCGCGGGGATTAGAACACTTTGTTGTTTTTAAAAATTTACAAGCACTGCTTTACAGCGGAAAAATAAATACCTTATTTTTTGACAAAACCGGTGTGCTTACCAAAAATGAAATTGAAATAACAGATATGGCTGCCCTTACCTGCAGCGAAACCAAGCTGTTAAGCTATGCCGCTGCCATTTTAGCAGATTATGACGACCCTTACACCCAAGCCATATTAAAAATGGCTAAAATGCGAAAAATTCAAATTCCCATAAAAGAAAAAGGATCGGTTAAAAACAGCTTTGCTGCCGATGGCGCTGTAGAAGGTACACTTGTTTTGGTTGGCACCCCTGATTTTTTAAAGAGCAAAAAAGTAAATTTTACAAGTGGAGATGCACTGTTATCCAACTATACACAAAAAGAAAAAACTGTTTTGGCAATCGCTTTTAACGGCGAATTAGCCGGCCTATTGGCACTGGGCGACGTACCTTATGCCAGCACAAGAGAAACAATAAGCGTTTTGCACAGTTTAGGTCTGCTGAGCTGTATGCTTACAGGAGATACACCGCACATTGCCAAAAGTATTGCTCTTACTACAGGAGTAACCGAAGTTTATGCCGGATTGACCGCAGCCGAAAAAGCCCAAAAAGTGGCGTTGCGTATTGAAAAAGGGCAAATTGCTGCTATGGCAGGTAATGATGATAACGATACTTTGGCATTAGATGCCGCCCATGTAAAGTTTGTGGTTTACGCAGCAAAGCAGCAAATTTGGCAGCACGGTAATGTTTTGCTTTTAAAGCCGGACTTAACGCCTTTGCCATATGCCGTTACTATTAGCCGCTGTGTTGCCCAACTGCAAAAAATCAATATTTTAATAGGCATCTTACTTGGGCTTTGCAGCCTTGCTTTTGCCTGCGGTATTTTATCTGCCGTAATAAACCTGTATTTTACCCCGGTTATTGCTTTGCTGTTTATTTTTGCCGCTTTTGTTTTGTGTGTGGCAAACAGCTATCGTATCCATTTTCAAAAATTAAAATAAAAAAAGCGGAGTTTTCCACAACTCCGCTTTTTATTGTTTAAAACTATTTTGTTTTTACAGCTCTATTTTACCGTACAAACCAATTTCTGCTGCATCATCTTTTACGCTGGTGCGTGCCGGGGCAACAGGGGCAGCACTTTGTGTACGGGGACGTGGCACATTGTTGCTATGGCTGCGCTCGGTATTATACTCACGTTTAGGGCCGCGGTTACCGCCGCTGCGATTGTTGTTGTAACGGCCGTTTGTGTTGCTGCGTCCTCTGTTGTTAGAGGGACGACGCTCGTAGTTTTTAGCGTTAGGGTCTGTGCTGCTAATTACAATACGACGGTCTGCACCTTCACCGGTGCTTTCGCTTTTTACGCCCTCCATCTCGCTGATGGCGCTGTGAATAATGCGGCGCTCATAAGGGTTCATGGGCTCTAAGGTGTAGCTGCGACCTGTTTTGGCAACTTTTGCACCAATTCGTTTTGCAAGGGCCACCAAATCCGTCTCTCTTTTAGAGCGATAACCCGCTACATCTAAACCGATTTTTTCATAGTCTCCGCCGGAACGGTTTGCTACCAAACCTGTTAAATAGCTTAACGCTTCCATTGTTTCGCCGCGACGACCGATTAAAGCCCCTACGTTTTCACCATCTACTTTTAAAATAGTGGTTTCGCCTTGTTTTACGGCGGTAACGGTTACGCCGCTTAATCCCATATCCGCACTAACCTGCTGTAAAAATTCTACAGCTAAAGCAGCCTTTTCGCCGGTTGCCGCCTCTTGGACCACAGGTTGTTTTTCTTCTTTTGGTTGAGAAGATGCTTTTATTGTATTTTCTTGTTTTTTAACTGTAGATTTTTCAGTTTTTACCGGCTGTACTACCGGCTCTTCGCCGTCTACTGTAACTTTTACCTTTGCAGGCTTTGCCGCTCTGAAAAACTTTTTGGGTACGGGCATTTCTAAAATTTCTACACTTACGTCATCTCTTGTGAGGCCAAGAGCAGCACAGGCTTTTTCAATGGCTTCTTCTGTGGTTGCACCTGTTTCAATAATTTCACGCATGGTAATCCTCCCAACGTTTTACAAACTAATCTTTGTATCGTTCTTCTTCCAACTCTCGTGCTTTTGCCAAACGAATTCGTGCTAATTCAGAATCGTTTACTTCTTTTAATTCATCTGTTCCGTTTTCTGTTTTAACTGTCACTTGCTTTTTCTTTTTACGGTTCTTCTTTTTCTCTTCAATATCTGCCATTACTTGTTCTTTCATCTTTTCGGGGTCGTATATCTTTTTAAGAATAACACTTTGTACCAAACCAAACAGGTTGGTGTATACCCAGTACAAAGAAACACCGGTAGGTACCGAGAAACCAAAGAATAAGAACATTACACACATCATGTACGGCATCATCTTCATGCTGCCCTGCATTTCTTGGCCGCTCATTTTCATGGTTACAATTTGGCTGATAATCATAGAAACCGCGGATAAGATGGGGATAATAACCAATAGGTTAAACCCAAACTTTGGAATCTGTGTAAGGTCAAGCATACCAAACAGTTTAAAGTCAAATTTATCAATAGCGTTTATCTGCTCTGCGGTTAAAACACCGGAAAAATCCATTGTACCATTTTGAATGGCGCTAATTACGGCAGTATCTGCATAAGCGGTAATGGTAACACCGGCGGCTTTCAGCATTTCGCCACATTCTTGCAGCACAGCTTGAGGAACTTGCAAAATGTACTGTACGGGCCGATAAATAACTTCGATAAGACCAAACAAGATAGGAAATTGTACCAACATGGGCAAACAGCCTGCAGTTGGCGAAAAGCCATATTCCTGTTGTAGCTTCATCAGCTCTTCCTGCTGACGGTTTTTATCGTTTGCCCATTTTTTCTGAATATCTTGAATCATGGGCTGGTAAGCGCTCATTTTAGCAGTAGATTTTTGTTGCTTAATGCTTAAGGGAAATAAAATAATCTTTGTTACAAGTGTAAATAACAATAATGCGATACCATAGTTACCTACAATATCGTAAATTACTTTCATCAGCCAGCCCAAGGGCACAGCTATAAATCCAAACAAAGAACTCATGTTCGTCACATCCTATTCTGCCGTTGCACAGGCGGCATTTAAAATTGTATTTTACCTTTTGCTCGTGCAAGAAAACAAAAGGTTTTTCCGCAATTTTATTTAGAGCCGGAGAATGCTTTTTTCCACTGCCCTTTTTGGGGAACCTTGTCCACTCCGCCCTTACCAAAAGGGTTACAGCGCAAAATGCGCCATGTTGCCAATAAAATGCCCAGAAGCGGACCGTGTATTTCCAGTGCCTGCATGGCATACTCGCTGCAGGTAGGGTAAAATCTGCAATGATTACCCAACATAGGCGATAAAAACTTTTTATACAGCCTAATAGGGAAAATAAGCAGTTTTGTAATCATTCTTTTATAACTCCGGCGTCCATAAGGTGCTTTTTCATCACCTTTTCTACTTGATAGCTCTTCTGTTTTGGTGTTGCTGCCCGTGCTACAAAAACAATATCATAACCGCCTGCGTCTTGCGGCAACACCCCGTACATAGCTGCACGAATTACGCGGCGTGCGCGGTTACGCACCACTGCACCGCCTACTTTTTTGCTTGTGGTAATGCCAACGCGCATTTTTCCACAGCGATTTTTTGTAATGTAAGTAACCAAACAGGCACTTACAAAAGATTTTCCTCTGGTGTAACAACGCTGAAATTCGTTGTTGCGTGTTAGGGCCCTATACCGCATGGCCGCCCCCTTTAAAAAAGAGATGTGTTAAAAAAACAAGGCCACTTAAGGAAAGTGGCCTTGTTTTAGGCAAATGAATTGCCGGCCTAGCCGGCCATCGGCCTGTTTGCGTTATAAACTTAGGCGGCCAATTTGGCGCGGCCTTTTTTACGGCGAGCTGCAAGCACTTTACGGCCGTTTTTGGTTTTGCTGCGGCTTAAAAAGCCACCTTCAGAACGCTGTCTTTTTTTAGGCTGATATGTTCTTTTCATCTGTTTATTCCCTCCAGTTTGTAAGCTTAAAAGCTTGTAGTAGTTGAAAGGCAGCACCACGAAGTATACTACTGCATTGCGCTGAACACCAACGGACGTAACCGTCGCAACACTCCAGCTGTTTTAAAAAAAATGTACAAAATTTTCTAAAAGTGTGCAGCGCACTAATGTGCATACCCTTGCAAATTAAAAGTATACTCTAAAATTGGCTGAAATGTCAACCTTTTTTATGCTTTAAAGGGGGTAAAAAATAGTATAATTTTTGTTTTTTATTCTATATATTACCAGTAAAAGGAGCTTTTTTATTTTTGCTTTTACAGTGGCAGATGAACAGCCGCCGCAATTTTTTTTAAAATCTTTGCAATATTTTCTTTTTCTGCATTACCGTACTTATTTTTGCGCTATAATATATAATACATTATATATGCAAAAATCGTTGTACAATTATTGGTTTTTGTGCTATAATTATAACGAATAATTTTATGCAATTTTTGCGTACTGCAAAAAGCCTTTATGTCCGGTTTGCCGGCCTTCATAAAGGCTTTCATTTTCGCTGTCGCTTAGTCTTTTTGCAGGAAAAGGAGCTACATCTGTGAATTCTTTTGACGAAGTTTTTGCCGCAGTTAAAGAATATTGTCAAGGTCGCCTTGTTGCCGCCACCTATAATTTATTTATCGACGGTATCGAGCCGATTGGCTTTAATGGTGCTACCGCCACCTTGCGTGCGCGAAGTGAATTTATAAAAGACACCATTGAAAAACGCTATACCGACCTTTTTAACGAGGCTTTTAAAGAAATTTTGGGGTTTGAAGTAGAAATTGAACTGATTACGCCCGACGAGCCGGTTTTGCCCAGCGCACCCATTGAAACCCAAGCGCCCGTGGGCAGCTACGCGTTTACCTTTGACAATTTTATTGTGGGCAGCACCAATAAATTTGCTCACGCCGCGGCACAGGCAGTTGCAACCAATCCCAGTGGTGCCTACAATCCGCTTTTTATCTACGGCGATTCCGGTTTGGGCAAAACTCACCTTGAAAATGCAATCCGTATTGAAATTGCCAAAAATCACCCTGAATTTAATATTGTATATGTAGACGGCGAAGCCTTTACCAATGAAATTATCAGCGCAATTCGCTCCGGCTCTACCGCCGAGTTTCAGCAAAAATACCGCGCGGCAGATGTTTTACTGGTAGATGATATTCAGTTTATCGGCGGCAAAGAAAGTACGCAGGAAGAATTTTTCCACACCTTTAATACGCTTTACAACGCAGGCAAACAAATTGTGCTTGCCTCTGACCGGCCTCCAAAAGAAATTAAAAGCTTAGAGGACCGTTTGCGCACACGCTTTGAATGGGGTTTGACCGCAGATATTCAACCGCCCGATTTTGAAACGCGGTGTGCCATAATTAACCGTAAGGCCAGTTTACTTGGGTTGGAATTACCTGATGATGTGACCGAATTTATTGCAAGCAAGCTAAAAAATAATATTAGACAGTTGGAAGGTGCGGTAAAAAAATTAAATGCGTACCGTATGCTTGAGGGAATACAGCCTGTTATCGGTGTTGCGCAAAACGCAATTAAAGACATTTTAAACGAAACACAGCCTATCCCCATTACGATTGAAAAAATAGTAAGTGAGGTTGCCCGCACCTATAATATTACGCCGGCAGATATTCGCGGTCGTAAGCGCAGCGCCAACATCAGCAATGCACGAAAAACAGCAATGTACGTTGTGCGTGAAATTACAGGCATGAGCATGGAGGATATCGGCAAGGAGTTTGGTGACCGTGACCACTCTACTGTTGTGTACTCTTTAAGCGAAGTGGACAAGCGCATGGAAACGGACAGCCGCCTTAAAGAAACGGTGGAAGATATTATCAAAAATGCACGCTCTTAAATGCACAAGTTTTAAACAAGTTTTGCGTTTTCAACAATCAGTTTTAATCGCTCTTGTGGAAAGCTTTGCGCAGGTGCTTTTTATCAACAAATTTTAAACGCTGATTCTTCAACTGTTAAAAATGCGTTAAAACCTTTTGGCTGTAAGGAAAAATGAACCCTTTTCCACAAATTCACAGCCCCTACTACTACTACTGTTTAAAATATTATATTAACGCTACTTTTTGTGCTTTTTATAAATTTTGCAAACAACCCAACTTTTTTAAGCTAGATAAGAAAGGACGTTCCTTTTTATGAAAATAATTTGTTTAAAATCTGTTTTAACCGAAGCTGTAACCGGTGTATCCAAGGCAGTTACCGCCCGCAGCACCATTCCTGTGTTGGAGGGCATTCTTTTAAAAACAGAGGGAAGCCATGTGATCCTTACCGGCTATGACCTGGAAATGGGTATCACTACCAGCATTGATGCACAGGTGCTGGAGCCGGGCGAAATTGTTTTAAGCGCCAAGCTGTTTGGCGATATGGTTCGCCGTTTAGACAGCGACACCATTGAAATTATTTCAAACCCCGAAACCTTGAGCACAACCATAAAAGGCGGTATTACCGAATTTGATATTATGGGCATGAACAGTATGGATTACCCGGAAATGCCTGCTCCCGGTGCAGACCCTGCTTTTACCATTGCGGGCGACACCTTACAGGAGATGATTAGCACCACCTTATTTGCGGTTAGCCAAGACGATAAAAAACCGGCTCACACAGGCGAATTGTTTGTTTTGGAAAATTCCTCCTTAACGTTAGTTGCACTTGACGGCTTTCGTCTTGCCATTTGTGAGCGGCCGGTTATTGCAAGCCGAGAAATTCGCATTATTATACCCGCAAAAACCTTAAATGAGGTAAATAAATTGATCGGCGACGGCAACCCTGATGTATCTATCAGTGCAAACAGAAGATATGTGGTATTTGCTTTTGACGGTTATACGATTATGAGCCGTTTATTGGAAGGCGAATTTTTAGATTATAAAAAAGTAATTCCCGACGGTTATACAAGCCGTATAACTGTTGAGACCAAAGGCTTTATCAACAGCATTGAGCGCGCCAGTTTGATTATTACAGAGCGCTTAAAAAACCCTTTGCGCGTTTTATTTGACACAAACAGGGTTGTTGTTCGGTGTCAAACTGCATTAGGTAAAGTAGTTGATGAATTTGAAGCCGAAACAGAAGGCGATAAAGTTGAAATTGGATTTAACAACCGTTATCTGTTAGATGCTTTGCGGAATTGCGGCAGAGATAAGGTTGTATTTGAAATAAACGGTGCGTTATCACCAATAAAAGTGCTGCCCAGTGACGGAACCGATTTTATTTTCTTGGTTTTACCTGTTCGTTTTAAAAATGACTAATCTAACATAGAAGTTGAAATCAAGTAGGGAGCAATTATGAAAAATAAAATTCAAATTCATACAGAGTTTATCAAGCTGGACGCGCTTTTAAAAGTTGCTTCTCTTTGCAGCACCGGCGGTGAAGCAAAAAATTTAATTAACGAGGGTCTGGTTACGGTTAACGGTGAGGTTTGCACTATGCGCGGCAAAAAAATCCGCGGCGGCGACGTAGTGATATTAGGTGATGAAGCGATAGAGGTTATAGGGGCTTGATTTTAGAAAAAATAGAAGTACGGCATTTTAGAAATATAGAGAATGCCGTATTGGAGCCCAGTGAGATATTAACCGTTATAAGCGGCCAAAACGGACAGGGAAAAACCAATTTATTGGAAAGTATTTGGCTGTTAAGCGGCGCAAAAAGCTTTAGAGGCGCAAAAGATGCAGAGTTTATACAAAAAGGCTTTGATATTGCCCACATAGAGGCTGAAATACGGCACGAAGAAAAACAAAGCTTGCTGCAAATCAATATCGGCGGGCCAGAGGCACCAAAACAGGGCAGATATGCAAAAGTGAACGGTGTAGATTATGGCCGTGCCAGCAGCATAGCCGGTATTTTTTATACGGTTTGCTTTGCACCTACCCATCTTTCTTTGATAAAAGGTGCTCCCGAGGGCCGCAGACGGTTTATTGACGCAGCTTTGTGCCAATTATATCCTGGGTATTTAGATATTTTACGGCGTTATACAAGATTGATAACTCAAAAAAATGCATTGCTCAAGGATTTGCGTAAAAATGGCAGCTTATATGAGATGCTAGAGGTTTTTAATCGCGATATTGCAAAATATGGCATGGAGATTATAAAGCGACGGCAAGCGTATGTGTTGGAAATAGAAGCGGAAACCGTACAAAATTATAAAAATATAAGCCATGGAACAGAACAAATTGAAATTGCTTATCAGGCAAGCGCGCAAACCTCTGAAGAACTGTTGCAAAAAATATGCGACGCACAGCAGATTGACATAAAAGCGGGATTTTGTACGCAAGGGCCTCATCGTGACGATTTGTATATTGGCATCAATGACAGCGAAGCCAAAGTGTATGCCAGCCAAGGCCAACAGCGCAGTGCTGTTTTAAGCTTAAAAATGGCAGAGGCTGCCCAAATAAAAAAAGTTGCAGGTCAACAGCCTGTTATGCTTTTAGATGACGTATTGAGCGAGCTGGACAGCCAGCGTCAAGATTATTTATTAAATAAAATTGAGGACAGTCAGGTTTTGGTTACCAGCTGTGACAGTGACCTTTTTGTAAAAACAAAGGGAAAAATTTATGTAATGGAAAAAGGAAAACTGACAGCCCAAAGCTAAACAGAAGGAGGTGATTGCTTGTATTTACATTTAGGGCAGGAATATGTAATTAAAACAAAAGATATTCTTGGGATTTTTGATTTAGATACGGCAACGCTTTCTAAATCTACTCGAGATTATTTACGAAAAGCCGAGGAAGACGGACGCGTAATTAACGTTACACAGGAGCTTCCCAAAAGCTTTATTGTAACCCAAGGCGAAAAAAGTATGGTTTATATTAGCCAAATTTCCGCCTCTACCCTAAAAAAGCGCTCCGGTTATATAGACGGAATTAAAAATATCTAAAAAGAATGAGAAACGGCGGTAAAAAAATGTCTGATATTGAAAAGAAAGTAGAACATGAATATGACGGAAGTCAAATTCAAGTATTAGAGGGGCTGGAAGCAGTAAGAAAACGCCCCGGTATGTATATTGGCTCTACAGGGCCTCGCGGCTTACACCATTTGGTTTATGAAATTGTAGATAACTCTATTGATGAAGCATTAGCAGGCTTTTGTAACCATATTGAGGTGTTTATTAAGAAGGGCAATATTATCGAAGTTCGCGATAACGGCCGTGGTATTCCTGTAGGTATTCAGCCAAAGCTTGGCTTGCCTGCCGTTACGGTTGTTTTAACGGTTTTACATGCCGGCGGTAAATTTGGCGGGGATAACAGCGGCTACAAGGTAAGCGGCGGTTTGCATGGTGTTGGTTCCAGTGTAGTAAATGCGCTAAGCGAGTGGATGGAAGTATTTGTATACCAAAACGGCATTGAGCACTACCAAAAATTTGAGCGTGGCGTGCCCGTTTGTGATTTAAAAGAAATAGGTCCTGCGGACCATACGGGAACAACAATTCGATTTAAAGCCGATTCTGAAATTTTTACCGAAACGACCGATTATGAGTATGATACTTTAATAACCCGTTTGCGTGAGCAATCTTTCTTAAATGCGGGGGTGCGCATTACGCTGACAGATGAGCGCGGTGCCGAAGATGTAAACGAGAGTATGTGTTACGAGGGTGGTATTCGCAGCTTTGTAGAGTATATTCACAATGTGCGTAAGCTTGAAGTTGCCCATGATGAAGTAATTTTCTTGCGCGGCACAAAAGATGATGCCATTGCCGAGGTCGCTTTTCAATACAATGACAGTTATAACGAGCTGATTTTAAGCTTTGCTAATAATATTCATACACCTGACGGCGGCACCCATGAACAGGGATTTAAAAACGCCATTACCCGTGTTTTTAATGATTTTGGCCGTGCAAAAGGTTATTTAAAAGAAAAAGATGCCAATTTAACCGGTAATGACGTTCGCGAGGGGTTAACCTGTATTATTAGCGTAAAGCTTACCAATGCCGAGTTTGAGGGACAAACAAAGGCAAAATTGGGCAATACAGAAATACGCGGTTTGGTAGAAAATTTGGTTTACGCCAAGCTGACAGACTTTTTTGAAGAAAACCCTGCAACGGCACAAGCTATTTATGATAAAGCTTTAAGCGCAGCCCGTGCCCGTGAGGCTGCAAAGCGTGCGCGTGATTTGGTACGTCGTAAATCTGCGCTGGAAAACAGCCGTATGCCCGGTAAATTGGCTGACTGCCGTGAAAAAGACCCCACCAAAACAGAAATTTACATCGTAGAGGGTGACTCTGCGGGCGGCAGCGCAAAAATGGGACGTGACAGTAACATTCAAGCTATTTTGCCACTTTGGGGTAAAATGATTAACGTAGAAAAAGCGCGTTTGGATAAAATTTACGGTAACGAAAAAATGATGCCTGTTGTTACAGCGTTAGGCTGTGGCATGGGTGAAGATTTTGACCTTTCTAAGCTGCGTTACCACAAGGTTTTTATTATGGCGGATGCTGACGTTGACGGTTCTCATATTTGTTGCTTAATGCTTACTTTTTTCTTTCGCTTTATGCGTCCGCTAATTGACGGCGGACATGTATATATTGCGCAGCCTCCCTTATTTAAGCTGGCAAAAGGTAAAGATGTACGCTATGCTTACACCGAAGAGGAAATGGCAAAAATTTCTGCTGAAATGACGCAGCCTAAAATTAACCGCTACAAAGGTCTTGGTGAAATGAACCCCGAGCAGCTTTGGGAAACCACAATGAATCCCCAAAATCGTGTAATTGTTCAAATTTCGGTAGAAGATGCCATAAAAGCAGACGAAGCGTTTACTATTTTAATGGGCGATAAGGTTGCACCGCGTAAAGAATTTATAGAGAAAAATGCAAAATATGTTAAAAATTTAGATATTTAAGTTTGCGTTTGATATAGAGAGAATTTAGGTAGGTTTGAAACAGCCTTGCCAAGAAAATGAATAAGGTGAAAAAATGTCTGAAGAGTTATCACAAGAAAAAATAATTGTACGCGACATTGAAAAGGAAATGAAAACGGCCTTTTTAGATTATTCCATGTCGGTAATTGTAAGCCGTGCTTTGCCTGATGTTCGCGATGGATTAAAACCCGTACATCGCCGCATTTTATATACGATGCACGAACGCGGAAATGACCCCAGCCACCCTTACAAAAAGTCTGCTGATACAGTCGGCGGCGTTTTGGGTTCTTACCACCCTCACGGTGACGCCTCTGTTTATGATGCTTTGGTACGTTTGGCACAGGACTTTTCTTTGCGGTATCCGTTGGTAGATGGACAGGGTAACTTTGGTAGTGTGGACGGAGACCCCCCAGCTGCTTACCGTTATACGGAGGCTCGCATGAGCAAAATGGCAGTAGATTTGTTGACGGATTTGGAAAAAGATACCGTAGACTTTATGCCCAACTTTGATGAGACAAAGCAGGAGCCTACTGTATTGCCAAGCCGTGTACCAAACCTACTGGTAAATGGTTCTACCGGTATTGCTGTTGGTATGGCTACCAATATTCCGCCTCATAATATCCGTGAGGTTATTGATGCCGTTGTAGCTTTAATTGATAACCCAGAAGCAGAGCTGCCCGATATTATGGAGCACATCAAAGGACCAGATTTTCCTACAGGCGGTATTATTATGGGTCGCAGCGGCATACGCGCTGCTTACGCAACAGGCCGCGGCAAAATTATTTTGCGCGCCCGTACCGAAATTGAAGAAAAGAAAAACGGCCGGTTTCAAATTATTGTAACCGAAATACCTTACATGGTAAACAAGGCACGTTTAATTGAAAACATTGCCGACCTTGTAAAAGATAAGCGCATTGAGGGTATCAGTGATTTAAATGATGAATCTAACCGCGAGGGTATGCGCGTTGTAATTGAGCTGAAAAAAGAGGCAAATCCCCAGGTTGTACTAAATAATCTTTATCGCTATACACAGCTGCAGGATACCGTTGGTGTTATCATGTTGGCTTTGGATAACGGCGAGCCAAAGGTTATGACGTTAAAAACCATGCTGGAAAAATATATTGCGTTCCAAGATCAGGTTATTCGCCGTCGTACTATGTACGATTTAAAAAAGGCGGAAGAGCGTGCGCATATTTTAGAGGGTTTAAAACGGGCTATAGACATTGTAGATGAAATTATTGCTACAATTCGTGCAACAAAAGGCGGCCAAGCTGAGGCAAAAGCTGCTATTATGGCAAAATTTGATTTTGACGATGTACAGGCGGCTGCCATTGTTGCTTTCCGTTTAGGCCAGTTGGCAGGTTTGGAAATTGAAAAAATCTTAAATGAGTTAACAGAGTTAGAGGGTAAAATTGCAAACTGGAAAGCAATTTTATCCGATGATGCAAAAGTGCTTGCCATTGTAAAAGAAGAAATTCTTGTTATGCGCCAAAAATACGGCGATGAGCGCCGCACGGAAATTGCGGCAGTAAGCGGTGAGGTGGATATTGAGGATTTAATTCCTGTAGAGGACAGTGTATACACTTTAACGCACTTTGGTTATATTAAGCGCCAGCCCACTGACGTTTACCATAGCCAAAAACGCGGCGGCCGCGGCGTAACTGGTTTAAGCAGACGCGATGAGGACTTTGTTGAGGAATTATTTATTGCCTCTACCCATGATTACATTTTATTTGTTACCGATATGGGTCGTGTATTCCGCATTAAAGGATACCAAGTGCCGGAGGGAAGCCGCATTGGGCGTGGCGTAAATATTGTAAACCTGTTGCAGCTGCAAGAAAACGAAAAAGTTACAACTATGCTTCGTGTACCTGCAGACCATGACGAAGGCTACCTGGTAATGATAACAAAGGCAGGTATTATCAAACGTACGGCATTAGAGCAATACCGTAATATTCGCAAGAGCGGTTTAATTGCCATTACCTTAGACGACGGCGACAGCTTGGCGTGGACCAAAATTACAACCGGCGATAATGATTTGGTTGTTGCTACCCACCGTGGCATGGCAATACGCTTTAACGAAAACGATGTGCGGGTAGTTGGCCGTACAGCCCGTGGTGTAAAAGCTATAACCTTACGCAAAGACGATATGGTTATCGGTGCAGGGGTAGTGCGCGAAAACAGTACGTTAGTAACCGTTACCGAGCATGGCAAGGGCAGACGTACCAATATCAGCGAGTATCGTACCCAATTCCGCGGCGGTAAGGGTATACGCAATTATGATATTCAAAAAGATACGGTAGCAGGCATTAAAGTAATTGACGAAGAGGACGATATTATTTTAATTTCTGTAGAGGGGATTATCATTCGTATGCACGCCGAGGATATTACAATTCAGAGCCGTTATGCGGGGGGCGTACGCGTTATGCGTCTTGGCGAAAATGACCGTGTTGTAACGGTGGCTCGTACGGAGCGCAGTGATGACGCAGAAGATTTGGTAAAGCCGGAAGATGACGAGGAAGAAGAAGTAATTGATGAAACGGCTTTGGCTGAAGCCGAGGCAGCAGAGCTGGAAAACGAAGATGACACATCTGGCGATGACTAAATAGTAAGACACAAAAACAGGTACACGGCTTTTTAAAGCAATGTACCTGTTTTTATTGTTTATTACAAAATGTATTGTGCAAAAATAAAATTAGTTAAAAAGGCATAAGCGTAAAAATAAGAACGCCGGTAATAATGAGGAAAAGTGCAATAATTTTTTGTCTATTTATTTTTTCTTTAAAAATTATTACACCAAAAAAAGTAACGTATAGATAACTGGTACACTCCAGTACCATACCTAAACTAATGGGAATTCCTTTATAGGCCAGTACCCCTAGCAGGGTGGTGCCAAAAAATAAGCCGTAAGCCATTATTACAAGTGGGTTAAGATATTCTGCTATAAAGTTAGGATATTTTTTTAAAGCTGCTTTTTTTAATAAAACTTGAGAAACAGCGGCTATAAAAATATTTACAAGATATAAAATAATATAAGGAAGCATGTTATTTGTCATCGGTTGTTACCTCCGTGCAATTTTTATCAGCGGTGGCAAACAAAATAATGCCTATAATGATAATGATGCTGCCTAAAATTTTACCCAATGTAATTTGTTCTTTAAAAATTACAGAACCCCACACAAGCCCCCAAATTACAGTGACAGCTTTGTTGGCGTAAGCAGTGGTAAGCGGCATATTTTTTATTACCTGCTGCCAACAGATTGCATAAATACCCAAAAAGAAAATAACCAAACCATAAAAAACTATAAAGAACAAACTTAAAAATTCTTGTTGGGCAGCCATTTTACTGCAAACTGTAGAAAGTGAAAATACCATAAGTAAAAGGTGAAGTAAAATATAAGACTTTGCAGATTGTTTTTTCATTTTTTACCCTTTTCTAAACGTTATTATATAATACAAATTGTATAAAACATAAAATATATTTTATTCAATTTGGAAAATATCAATTTTTGCTTTTTATATCAGAAAAAAGCTTTATAAAATGCAATAAAATTATACTTTATTTTAATAAAGAACGCAAATATGCCTTTATTAGGGTACTTTATATTTTTTTAAAAATATGTTACTATTACTCTAGCTTTGTATGCCCATTTGCAGGAGGAAATTGTTACATGAACCATGATACCACCATAGCAGCCATTATAACGGCTCCGGGTACTGCGGGTATAGCCTGTGTACGCATTTCGGGGCAAGCTGCAAAAAAAATTGCAGAAAAAGTGTTTATTCCGTTTTATAAGGATAAAAGTGTGCAGGCTGCAAAAGGGTACACCGCCTTGTATGGTCATTTTTATTTGCAGGGTAAAAAATGTGACGAAGCGATTGCACTTTTTTTTGTTGCGCCCAAAAGCTATACCGGTGAAGATGTAGTAGAAATAAGTTGTCATGGTGGCAGCGCAGTTAGTGGACAGCTTTTGCGCGCTTGCATTGAAGCGGGGGCAGTACCGGCTGCAGCGGGAGAATTTACAAAGCGCGCTTTTTTAAATGGCCGAATTGGTTTAACCCAAGCCGAAGCAGTTATGGATATGATAAATGCCACAAGCCGTCAAGCGGCAGCGGCAGCCTCATCTGCAATGGAGGGCGCTTTATATAAAAAAATAAATAAAATTTCGGCTGCCTTAATTACAGTGGCAGGTCATGTGGCGGCTTATACCGATTATCCCGAAGAAGATGTAGAAGAAATTACAAACGACGGCATACTTTCAACATTACAGGAACAAAATGTTGAAATGTTGTCGCTGATAAAAAATTATGACAAAGGTGCTGTTTTGCGCAGAGGTGTAGATACCGCTATTGTTGGCAGCCCAAACGTAGGAAAAAGCACATTGCTTAACTTGTTAGCAGGTTTTGAGCGCGCTATTGTTACCCCCATTGCGGGTACAACAAGAGATGTAGTAGAACAGGACGTTACTTTGGGCGGTATTCGATTGTTGCTGGCAGATACAGCAGGGATACGCCAAACAGAAGATGTGGTAGAGGTGGAGGGAATTAGGCGCAGCTATGCTCGTATTGACAAAGCAACACTTATAATTGCTGTATTTGACGGCAGTAAGCCGATTACCCAAGATGATATAGATTTGGCACAAAAATGTAAGGGACGAACGGCACTTTGTGTTGTAAACAAAAGTGATTTACAACAGCAGTTTGAGGCTGATATTATAAAAGACTGCTTTAAACAGACCATTCAAATACAAGCGCAAGCTGCCGCTAATTTAGAAAAAATAGAAAAAGCCGTATTAGAGGTGTTGCAGCTAACGGATATAGATACCGACGCGCCGTTACTGGCAAATGCCAGACAACTGGCAGCTGCAACAGCGGCGCAGCGCGCCATGCAAGAT
>JAQUTM010000191.1 GCA_028694405.1 Oscillospiraceae bacterium | reverse complement strand
TACCCGTGAGTTCTACATCAACGATGCCGGTAATCAAATTGAAAAATTCGGTAAATCTTTAAGCGCGCGTTATTTGCAGCAGCATTTGGGTGAAAGCGCAGTAGCTTTTCCCGAAGACGGATACCAAGGCGAGGACATTAAAGTGCGTGCAGCAGAGTTTACCCACATTTACGGCGATAAATTTGTAAATACAAGCGAAAACGAGCGTAAACAAGCTTTAATTGATTTTGCTCTGCCAAAAAATATTGAAAATCTAAGACGTGACCTTGCCAAATACCGCATTGATTACGATGTGTGGTTCTCTGAAAGTACACTGCACAACAGTGGAGAAGTACAGCGCGTTGTAGATTTGTTAATAGAAAAAGGTGCAGCCTACAAGGCCGAGGACGGCGCTGTTATGTATCGCAGCGCACAATACAGCGCCACTTACGGCGCCGCCAATAAAAAACGAGACCAAGACGAGGTAAAAGACGAAGTGCTGGTGCGTGCTAACGGCATTCCCACCTACTTTGCCGCCGATATTGCTTACCACTATAACAAATTTGCCACACGCGGTTTTGACACTTGCATTGACGTTTGGGGCGCAGACCACCACGGGCACGTTGCCCGTATGAAAGGCGCCATGGACGCCGTTGGCTTAGACGGTGCAAAGCTAGATGTTATTTTAATGCAGCTTGTTAACTTAATGAAAGACGGTGTACCTGTTCGCATGAGTAAGCGTACAGGCAAAGCTGTAACTTTAAGTGATTTGTTGGAAGAAGTACCTATCGACAGCACCCGTTTCTTCTTTAATATGCGCGAGGCAGGCAGCGCTATGGATTTTGACCTAGACCTTGCCGCCAAGGAAGACAGTGACAACCCTGTTTACTATGTACAGTACGCCCATGCCCGTATTTGCAGCATTTTAAAAGCCTTAGCCGCCGAGGGTATTGTGCCCTCCGATGTAGATACACTGGATTTGTCAGTGCTGAGCGAGACCCCAGAGCGCGAACTAATTCGCCATATCAGCTATTTCCCGGGAGAAATTATCTCCTCTGCCAAAAATTATGACCCTGCACGCATTACACGCTATGTTATAGAGCTTGCTACTATGTATCATAAATTTTACAACTCCTGCCGTGTTAAAGATGCAGCGGACGACTTGCGCCAAGCACGCATGGCACTTTGCATTGCCACAAAAAACACCTTACACAATGCTCTGGTTATGTTAAAAATCACTGTACCCGAAAGCATGTAACGCACAAACTTCTGTTTTTTACAAACTCTAAAACAAAAGGCACTATCCTTTACCGTAACCAACGGCAAAAGATAGTGCCCTTTTTTATTATTTTGCCAGACTTTCCTCTTTCTGTACCGTCTCCTGTACAGGGGGTATGTGCCGTCTAAGCCAACTTCCTTGTATATAGTAAACTACAAAAGCAACGGAGGTTATACTCCATGTAAGCGGATAGCTGAAGCAAGCTGTCTTTAGTGTTGGCCACATGGGTACTGCAAAGCTAATCCATATTACACGCAATACGCAAACGCCTATGCAGGTGATAATCATAGGTACAATTCCATCTCCTGCCCCACGCATAGCTCCCGATAAAATATCAATAGCCACATAAGTAAAATAATAGGGTACTAAAAAGCGCATAATCTCTATACCCAGTGCAATTACTTTCTCATCATCGGTAAACAAACGGTAAAGGTAAGGGCCGCCAAGAAGCAACGCGCTGCTTAAAACCACAGTGACTGCTGCCGACATAACAAAGCAAATGCGTACACTCTTTTTTACACGGTCATAAAAGCCTGCGCCAAAGTTTTGCCCTACAAAAATGGTAATTGCCGTACCAAAAGAGCTTATTGTCATCCAAAATAAGCCGTCAATCTTTCCGTAGGCGGTCCATGCGGCTACCGTGTCCAGCCCAAACCCATTTATGCTTGCCTGTATTACAATATTAGATACAGAGTACATAACAGACTGCAACCCTGCCGGCAGACCTATATGAATAATACGACCTAAAATACAAAAATCTAATTTTATTTTAGAAAGATGTAAGCGGTACACACTTTCTACATTGGTAAGCGACAACAGCACCAAGCCTGCGCTTACAGCTTGAGACAAAATAGTGGCCAAAGCTGCACCTGTTACACCCATCTGCAGCACAGCAACAAATAAAATATCCAGCACCACGTTACACCCGCTGCATATCATTAAAAAGTATAACGGACGCTTAGAATCGCCCACTGCCCGCAATATGCCGGAGCCTATGTTGTAAATTAAATTAAACACGGTACCCGCAAAATAAATGCGTATGTATGCTGTGGCGTGCTGCATTACACTTTCGGGTGTACCCATGCTGCGCAGCAGCGTAGGTGAAAACACAAGCCCGCATACCGTTAGCATTACACCGCCCCACAAAGCCAGAGCCATTGCAGTGTGTACAGCTTTGCTTGTCTCGTCTTCTCGGCGTGCACCGTAATATTGTGCAATAACTACGCCTGCGCCCGAGGACATGCCCACAAAAAAACCTACCATTAAGTTGATAATGGTACCGGTGGGGCCACCTACTGCGGCAAGTGCCTCTTTTCCCACAAAGTTGCCTACAATAACGGCATCTACCGTATTATATAATTGCTGAAAAAATGTGCCTACCCAAATAGGAAAAAAGAAAGCGAGCAGCTGCTTTGGTATACTGCCCTGTGTAATTTTATTTTGTACCACAAAAACCTCCCACACCTAAGGTGTGCTTCTCTTTCATGTTTTAAATGCTTTCGTTTATTAAATTGTATCTCATGTTTATTTTGGCATACCGCTATAAAACTTACCCTGCCAAGTATTTAACTCTGCTTGGCGTTTATCAATGCTGCCAAGCACTTTTATTTTATCTCTGCTCCACATTGGCGCCAACAAAGTTCGTTTATCTCCGTCTCCTGTTAACCGCTCTACTACAGTTTTTGCGGGCAAATATGCCAGCTGCTCCACCACCGTATTGATATACGCCTCCTGTGACATAGGCACATAGCTTCCCGCACAATACGCTTGTGCCAAAGGGGTAGTGTCTATTATATGCAAGGCATGAATTTTTACCCCATCTACACCCAGTTGGCCCACAGCTTTTGCGCTCTGCACCATCATCTCACTGCTCTCCTGGGGCAGACCGTTTATCAAATGGACACAAACCCGTATTCCTCGCTGTTTTAAAGCGGTATATGCCTGCAAAAAACAGTTGTAATCATAACAACGGTTTATCACCCGAGCCGTGCTGTCATGTATCGTTTGCAGGCCCAGCTCTATGGTTATTTCCTTTTCATGGTTTACCGCTTCCAAATAATCCAATATCGACTGTGGTAAACAATCGGGTCTTGTGCCAAGAGAAATGCCCACAACCCACGGGTTCTGTTTAACACCGGTAATTGCGGCTTGCAGCGCAGGCAAAGGCGCATAGGTGTTTGTACCTGCCTGAAAATACGCCACAACCTTTGCATTTGGCACCTTTGCGTGGATACGCGCAATTTCTTTTTCCAGCTGCTGTTCCACTGATAACGCTCCAAAAGTAAAGATTCCACTTCGGTTACTGCAAAAGATGCAGCCTGCCCTGCTTTTGGTTCCGTCTCGGTTTGGACAGGTAAAGCCCGCGTCTACCACTGCCTTATAAACGCGCCCGCCATATTTTTTCATATTGGCATAATGCAAAGTATGATAACGCTTATTGTCTTGGCTGTACAAAAACGGATTATTATTTTGCATGGTATTACACTCCGCTTGGCTTTATTTTATCTTTCATTTTTGTAAAAAGAGGTCCAACTGTTCTACTGTTTCAAAAACGTAGTCAGCTCCTGCTTTTTCCAGTTCTCCTTCTTGTGCGTAGCCATACTTTACCCCTGCCGAATGCAGCCCATGGGCTTTTGCTCCGTTAATGTCGTGCAAGCGGTCTCCTATCATTAACACTCTGCTATAATCTGCCGCCGCAAGGCTTAGCTGCCGTAAAACTTCTTCAATCACATCGGCCTTTCGGCTGCGG
>JAQUTM010000190.1 GCA_028694405.1 Oscillospiraceae bacterium | reverse complement strand
ATTATAGGTTTGCGGCGTGATAGGCTGTACCTCTCCCAAAAGACGCGCTGTATGGTCTACTAACATTGTGCAAACAGCAACCAGTTTTATCGCAAAAGCTGTCATGTTTAACCTCTATTTTAAGTAACAGTAGGCCGGTAATCCGTTTTCCGTTTTTAATTGCATCTCCCCCATAATAAGAGGCGTGCAATACTCTAAAAATGCAGGAGAAATATCTGTACCGTTTTTGGTAATCCACTCTAACGGGAATTTTTTTTCTCTGTTGCACACCAAGCTTACGGGTACGGTTTTATAGCGCAAGGTATAGGTTTCGGCTGAGGCGTCCCGCTCACAGCTTATCATTTTTCCCGTTTCACCTGCAAGCGCAGCCTGTACGCCAAACCGACTTGCCGCAACAGCTTCTTCAATATCGGCTTTAGAGCCGATAAACGCACACGCGCGCTGTATTACATTTAGTTCTACACTGCGTACTTTTACCCCAAATTTACTTTTTACCATGTTTTCTAACAGCTTGCCGCAGCCTGTAAGGTTTTTGTGGCCAAATGTATCCGCTTCTGCGGCCTGCAAATATTCGCACAAAAACACACCGTGTTCGTCGCTAATCCCCTCCGACACACACACCGTAACGTTATTACGCTCTGCCAGCTTTTCTTCTACGTCACGATAAAAGCTCTCCAGCTTAAACGGCACCTCAGGTAAATAAATCAGCGTAGGGTTGTCCTGTTTGTCTTTGCGCGCCAACAAACTTGCCGCTGTAAGCCACCCTGCGTGACGGCCCATAATTTCTATGATTGTTACACTTTTTGTATTGTATACATGGCTGTCCATGGAAATATCCCGCACAGCACTTGCCACAAATTTAGCAGCGCTTCCAAAACCGGGCGTATGGTCAATTTCTACCAAGTCATTATCAATGGTTTTGGGTATACCCAATATGCAAATATCACTGCCTATGGTTTGGGCATACGCGCTCAATTTTGCCACTGTGTCCATGCTGTCATTCCCACCAATATAAAAAAGGGCGGTAATATTCAACGCGTTTAGCTTTTCAAATAAGCGCGGGTAAACTGCATCGTTAATATCTTTTGGTAATTTGTATCGACAAGAACCCAAATAAGCCGACGGCGTAGTTTTTAAAAGCTCTAAGTCATCTGCATTTATCGTATCGGAAAGGTTTACATATCTATCGTCTAAAAAGCCCTCTATACCGTTGCGCATACCGTATATTTTTTCAAATATATCCATATTCTCTTTACCCTGCGCAATAATACCGTATAAGCTGGCGTTAATGGCTGCTGTTGGGCCGCCCGATTGCCCCACTAAAATGTTACCCACAAAAAATCTCCTTTTAAATATTGATATAAAAATTATAATCCATACGATTGTACTTTGCAACTAAGTGTACAATTACAAAAAAATAACTTTTTGTAATTCTTTTGTAATATTACTCTCAAAAATGCACATCATAAGTTTTGGGTGATGCAAATGAAAGGTTTACAAGAAAGTTTAACGCTATATACAATAGGCGCATTTGGATACAGCGCACTGGAAATTTTATGGCGCGGATACACACATTGGACAATGGCTCTTACTGGCGGATTATGTTTTTTATCTTACTACTATATAAACTCCGCTTTATCCCAACACAGTATTCTTCTTAGATGTTTAATGGGTTGTGTACTGATTACCGCCGTAGAGTTTCTAATCGGGTGTGTTGTAAATCGTGGCTTTCATCTAAATGTGTGGGATTACAGTGACATGCCCTTTAATGTAATGGGTCAAATTTGCCTCACCTACACCGTTTTGTGGTTTTTGCTTTGTATTCCTCTTACCTTTGCGTGTGACTTTTTACAAAGACAACTGCGTTAACGCTTTACAGGCTTTATTGCTTGTAATGCTTAAAATATAAATTTCTCCTTTTTTTGCAAATGAGAAAACAGGAAGCAGCTTTCCGGTTGCTTCCTGTTTTCTTTTATCTTTTAAATTTTATCCGTTTACTTCACCCATATATCGACCGGGGTCGTTGGTTTGCCCTAAGGGATATTCTAAATCTTTAGGCGCATTCAGTTCATCTACCGATACATCTTCACTGTAAGGACGAAAATGTTCATTTAATAAAATCGCCAAATTTTCTGCATTTACGTTAAACACCGACTGCTTTGCTTTGCCTGTGCTGGGATAATAATCACAGCCGCCCCCCGGGCTGCGCACTACATAAATATTTGACATATCCAGATTTTTAAAGTTGACTGCCAAACTCATCAGTTCACTCACATCAAAATCTGTATTGATGTAAGTTAGCCAGTGAGGTGCCACTTTAACCAAATCCATTAGAGGACAGTCCAGCAACGTACGCAACAACGCAGAATAAAAATACTGCTGCAGCTCCAGTCGGCCGTAATCTCCCGTATTGTACATGTGGCGTTGACGCAAAATAAACTCTGCGGTAGCACCGTCTATTTTTTTAGTACCCGCCTCTATCACATTGCCGTAGTCATCATAAATGTCCCACGGAATGTTCATTTCAATGCCACCAAAGGTATCTATAATGGTACGAAATGCTTTCATGTCAATGGTTACATAGCGGTCAATAGGCAGCTGATACTGGTCATTAATCACCTTTGCCAAATTGGAAATACGACTGGACTTATTGTCTCCATTGCTGAAAACAGCATTGATTTTACAGGTGCCTCCCGTAAGCACTTCTTCGCCCACAAAGCTGTCCCGGGGAATTTGCAGCACACTTACTTGGTTCTGCTTTAAGTCAAAGGTAACATACAAAATAACGTCTGTCATGCCAAGGCCGTTGCTATAATCTCGTCCCTCGTCGTCCACGTCATAGTCAATGCCGCAAATTAAAATATTCAGCACATCGCCTTTATAGGCGTCAGGGGTTTTCATTACTTCGCTGTCATCTTTAATGGTACCAATGTCGCCCTCGGTAATGCGGCTGGCATAATATTTATAGTAAAAGCCGTAAGCTGCCCCTACTAAAATTACAACTGCCAAAACAATCGCACCTATAATGAGCAGTATTTTTTTTGTGTTTGGTTTTTTTTGATTTTCCATCCATCTACCTGCCTTAAAATAATAATGCCCCAAAGGGGCCTGTAACTTTTTTGTTATTTTTATAAAAACATTATAGCAGTATTTACTTTATTATGCAAGTTACAACCAATTCTCTTATGTTTCTCTTATTTTGTATCTATAGTATTTACTTTTTTATTTCTAAATATCACAAAGAGCCACCTGTAGTTTCGTCTACAAGTGGCTCTTACAGCTTTTTTATAAAAAATTTTGTTTATACTTTTGCAACACCGGTTGCAATGGCAGCTTTGGCAACCTCGCGTGCAACTACTTGGGCCACACGTTCATCTAAAGCGCTGGGAATTACATATTCCTCGTTTAATTCTTCGTCACTTACCAAACTGGCAATGCCTACAGCTGCCGCAAGCTTCATCTCCTCGTTAATCGTGCTTGCTCTTACATCTAACGCACCGCGAAAAAGCCCGGGGAAAGCCAAAACGTTGTTTACTTGGTTTGGAAAATCGCTGCGGCCTGTACCTGCAACAAGCGCGCCCCCGGCTTTTGCCTCTGCATAAGTAATTTCAGGCTCGGGATTTGCCATTGCAAACACAATCGCATCTTTTTTCATGCTTTGCACCATTTGTTTTGTTAATAAACGGGGTGCGCTTACGCCTATAAACATATCTGCCTGTGTAAGGGCTTCTGCCATTGTCATTTTTTTGTCGGCTTTATTTGTAATCTGAGCAAGCTCTTTTGCCAAAAAATCATATTTATCACTGTCCTGCTTGCATAAAATACCTGTTAGGTTAAAGCCGTAAACCTCTTTTACTCCATATGCCAATAGCATTTTAATAATACTTCTGCCTGCGGCACCTGTGCCGCTTACTACTACAGTAATATTTTCTTTCTTTTTACCCGTTAAACGTAAAGCATTTATCAGCGCAGCGGTAACCACAATGGCAGTACCGTGCTGGTCATCATGGAAC
>JAQUTM010000189.1 GCA_028694405.1 Oscillospiraceae bacterium | reverse complement strand
GTTTCGGGTACATACAGGCTTACCTTATCGGCGTCAAATCCTATATGCACCGCTTGCCCGTCGGGGCGTACTTCGTTTACGTCTTTGGTATATTCGTTCAGTTGTACAGTTTGCCCGTTTTCCAGTTCAATTTCATATTCCACAAAATCTCCCAAGAAAATAGACATTACGATTTTACCCGATAACCCGTCGTTTTCGTGAAAAAACAGCTGTTCGGGACGTGCGCTTAAGGTTGCCTTGCCGCTATAAGGACGTTTTAGTGTGGTATGTACGCTGTAGCTTTGTGAAAGCTGAACCTGTGCAGCGGTGTCTTGTGCCGCAATTTCGCAATCTATAAAATTAGATACCCCGATAAAACCTGCAACAAAGGGATTTTGGGGCTTTTTGTAAATTTGCTCGGGAGTGCCGATTTGCATAATATCGCCCGCCTTCATAACGGCGATGCGGTCTGAAATAGCAAGGGCTTCCTCTTGGTCATGGGTAACATAAATAGTGGTAATACCCAAACGGCGCTGTAGTTTTTTTATGATAGAACGCATCTGTACGCGCAGCTTGGCGTCTAAGTTAGACAGGGGCTCATCCATAAGCAGCAAAGCGGGTTCAATAACAAAAGCACGGGCCAACGCTACACGCTGCTGCTGGCCGCCCGAAAGCTCGTTGGGCTTACGGGAAGCGAGAGCTTCGATTTGTACCAGCTCCAGTGCCTCTTTTACGCGGCGGTCAATTTCGTCTTTGGGCACCTTTTTGGCCTTTAAGCCGTAGGCAACGTTTTCTGCTACTGTCAGGTGCGGGAAAATAGCATAATTTTGAAACACCATGCCGATGTCACGCTTGTGAGCAGAAACATTGTTTACTACGGTATCATCAAAGCGAATTTCGCCTCCGTCTACCGAGTTAAAGCCTGCAATCATGCGAAGCAGGGTGGTTTTTCCGCAGCCCGACGGCCCTAGCAGTGTAAAAAATTCTCCAGGTTGAATACTTAAATTAACGCCATTTAACGCCTGAAAATTGCCGTAGCGCTTGATAGCGTCTTGAATAATAATTGCATGACTCATATTGTAAATTCCTCTCTCAAACGTATTGAATTAAAAGGCGGGGACATTTCTATGGTGAAATGCCCCCGCCAAATTTGCGGTGAAAACAAGCGGGAGGTTAGCCCACCATAATGTCGTTAAACTTTTCGATGATGGCTTCTTTGTCATTTGCCGCCCAGTCAAAATCGTAATCAACCAGTTTCAGCTCGCTTAATTTAGCCATACCATTCGGTACTTCCATGTCGCTGCGAACAGGGCGACGTCCCCATTTTTCGCTTTGAACAGTCTGGCATTCTTTGCTTGTTACAAAGTCAATAAACAATTTGGCGTTTTCTTCGTTGGGACAGCCTTTTACCAAAGCTACACCGTCAGGTACAGCACTGGTGCCGTCTTGAGGATAAACAAAACCTACAGATGCATCATCAGCATATTTAATAGCAGATTTTTCAATGGTTAAACCTACATAGAACTCACCGTCTGCTACCATTTTGTGGCATTTGCCGGAGGAGTCTACAATTTTACCGTCTAAGTTATCATACAGCTTTTTAATAAAGTCCCAACCGTCTTCTTTACCGCCGTGGCCAAGCAGCATGGTGCAAAGCTGGGTATAAGCAGAACCGGATTTAGAGGGCAGGCAGTATGCAATTTTGCCTTTCCATTGGGGGTCTGTCAAGTCCTCCCACTTGGTAGGTACAGGCAGTCCTTCTTTGTCTAACAGGTCTTTGTTATAAAAAATAACCATAGGCAAGGGGCTTTCACCAATCCACAAGTCGTCTTTGTCTTTGTATGCGGCGTCAATTACATCATCATTGGCACATACATAGGGTTGGAAATAATCTTTAAAAGCAGCTAAGCTGTCGGCGCCGCCGCCCCACAGTACATCGGCAATAGGTGCTGCGCTTTCGGCTTTAATGCGGTTGCATAGCTCGCCGGTACCTGCTGCTACAACTTCTACCTGAATGCCGGGGTATTTTTCCATAAACATATTTACGCCGTCATTTAAGGGGTCTGCATCATGGGGGCTGTAAACAACTAAAGTGCCGGAGGGCTCGCTTTTTGCGGGTTCGGCAGGGGTACTGGCAGCAGGTGCAGAAGATACAGCATCAGCCGCGGGTGCGCTGGAAGCGGAACCACCGCAGGCAACAAGGCTTAGTGCAAGAACAAGTGCAAGAACAAGTGCGATTTGCTTTTTCATGTTTTCTTCTCTCCTCTTTGTTAATATAAAACGTATCTCACTGTCAATACGTTTTTGCTATAGTTTCATTATAGGAGGGGAACTGAGATTTGAGAACACGACAAAAATGATATTTGATTTAGAGAACTGACAACTGTACTATACACAGTAAAAAAGTTAAACTAAAATTTGTTACATTTACACAAAAATAATGGTGAGGCTACAATTTAGCAAAAAAAATAAATGCCGGTCTGTATCCAATAAAATGAGAAAAGCAACAGCAAAATGGAGAACTAATATAAGGTAAAGCTTTAAATTTGCGGTCGGTAAAACAAAAAATGCAAAACAAAATTATAAGAGCAAGCTTTTTATAAGCTGAGGCTGTGTTTGACAAAGCGAAAAACACAATGCTACACTGAACAGGAAATGATAAAGCGAAAAGAGAGAAAGCTTATGAACCGCCTTAAAAAAATATCTTTAAAACGGCGCATGATGAGTATATTTATGGCATTGGCCATACCGGGTGTGCTGGTACTTGTTGTTTATACCGCCTCTGCAATGAACACCATGAAAATGAGGTTGATAAATGCAGGAGAGTTTTCGTTGCAATTATTTGAAAAAGAAATCAGCAGACAGATGAACGCAGTAGAGACGTATATGGTAGATTTGGCCTTACACAACGAGGAGTTTAAGAGGTTGGGGGAGAAAATGGACCATACACAGGCTTATTTAAACGGTTATGAAGTAGCCCAAGGCTTTTCGGGGATACTGGGTGCCAATGAAGCTCTAATGGGAATTATGCTTTACAGCGTACCCAACCAACTTTTTATTGCAAAGTACGGTCAAGTGGCAGGGGGTGGCCCACAGCAAAAGCTGCGTGCAAAACAAGTAATGCAGGAAGAAGTAATGGCGCTTGCAGATGTAGGACCCATGGAGACAGAGAACTGGTTTGTGGTAAAGTTGGAAGAACGTACTTACGGTGTGCGTGTTGTACGGTATCGGTCGGTTTATATTGCAGCAACCATCGATTTGGGGCTGCTGATAGATAAAGCAATAAAAACATATGGGTTTGAAGGCTCTCTGGCCTTTGTAGATGAGGGGGGCAATTTACTGGTAGGCAACATAGAAAACATGCCGTCTGCTTACAATTTAAAAGAAGCTACCCACAAAACCTTAAAACTAAACGGACAATCATACTTAATGTTACTGGGAGAATTTGACCGTTTTTCTATTTTTTATTTGCTCCCTATTGAAGGCGCTCAGGGAGCCGTGGCACCTTTGGAAACATTGCTGATAGGCTGTTTAATTTTACTTTTGGCGGCTATTCCGTTTATGTGGATATATGTGCGTGCTACCGTGTTTGTACCGTTAAATTCTCTGGTTTTAACAATGGAAAAAATAGGTGCAGGAGAACTGACTGCGCGGTCCGGTAATATGTATAAAAATAAAGAGTTTGAGCAAGTAAACGATACGTTTAACGACATGATAGGTCAAATTACTGCTTTAAAGATAGACAGCTACGAACGTCAGCTGGAGGCAGAGCGCAGTGAAATGGAAGCTTTAAGAATGCAAATTCGGCCTCATTTTGTATTAAATTGCTTAAAAAATGTGTACGCACTTGCACAGACCGGACGCCTGGAAGAAATTCAAACGCTTATTTTGTTGCTTAGCCGCCATTTACGGTATATACTTGCCAATACAAATGATACCGTAAGCTTGGAAAAAGAGTTGGAGCTGTGTCAAAATTATGTGGAATTAACGGCAATAGGGCAGGCTTGTACACCGTTTTGCAGCGTGGAGACGGATAAT
>JAQUTM010000188.1 GCA_028694405.1 Oscillospiraceae bacterium | reverse complement strand
AGCGCGGATTTTGTGCGCCAAAAAAGTAATGGACTTGATGAAGTAATTACCGAAGGCGGTAAAAATGTGTCGGGTGGACAAAAGCAGCGTCTTACCATTGCGCGGGCGATTGTGCACAGCCCGGAAATACTGATTTTAGATGACTCCTCCAGTGCTTTAGACTATGCTACCGATGCAGCTTTACGAAAGGCTTTAAAAGAATCTACAACTAACATGACAGTTATTATGGTAAGCCAGCGCGCTTCTACCATAAAAAATGCCGACCAAATTTTAGTTTTAGATGACGGCAGACTGGTAGGGTGTGGTACACACAGGCAGCTGTTGGAAAATTGTGCTGTCTATCAAGAGATATGTGCCTCACAAAACATTGTAGGGGAGGGCGTGGCAAATGAAAAATAAAGAAAATCAAGCCACCTTAAAACGGGTACTGCAATATGCAAAGCCTTATCGAGCGTACAGTGTGGCGGCCTTTATACTTGCAATGGGATATGTGTTGTTTACGCTGCTAAGCCCCGTACTGGTAGGCAGAGCCATAGACCAGGTGGTAGATACAGGACTTGTGCGCTTTGAAATAATTATAAAAATTTTAGTAGGTGTGGGTATCTGTGTTTTACTGGCGTCATTGTGCCAGTGGGGCATGAATGTATTTACGCAAAAGTTAAGTATTTACACTGCACGGGATTTTCGCAATGCCGCTTTTGCCCGGCTGAACAATGTACCGTTAAACTATATCGATACGCACCCACACGGAGATATTATAAATCGTATGGTAAACGATGCAGAGCTGGTGTCTGACGGGCTGCAGCAAGGGCTTACACAGATGATACCCGGCGTAGTAACCATTGTGGGCACATTGGTAATTATGCTGGTGCTTAATCCTCTTATTGCGCTAGTGGTGGTGCTTATTACGCCGCTTTCTATTTTTGTTGCCTCATTTATTGCGGGCCGCAGCCGTAAATTGTTTGTTAAGCAGTCTCAGGCAAGTGGTGCGTTAAGTGCATATATCAATGAAACAGTTGCAAACCAAACGGTTGTAAAAGCTTTTGGCCAAGAGAGCTACTGCCAAAAAGAGTTTGAAAAAATTACTGACGCACTATTTGCAAGCGGACTGAAAAGCCAATTTTACTCCTCTATTTCCAACCCGTGTACCCGATTTGTAAACGGTATTGTATATGCCGCAGTTTGTGTAATCGGTGCAATAAATGCAATTTACGGCAACATAACTGTAGGACAGCTCTCTTGCTTTTTAACGTATGCCAACCAATATACAAAGCCTTTTAATGAGGTAACAGGCGTATTGACACAGCTGCAAACGGGGCTTGCAAGTGCAAAAAGGCTGTTTGAAGTAATTGACCAGCCTTTGGAAATTGCAGAGACAACGTGTCCTCAAATGCCGGTTAAGGAGATAGGCAGTGTACAGGCAGAGCATGTATTTTTTAGCTATGTGCCACAAAAGCCGCTTATTGAAGATTTTAATTTGCAGGTTAAAAGAGGCCAAAAGGTGGCAATCGTGGGGCCTACAGGCTGTGGAAAAACAACTTTAATCAATTTGCTTATGCGTTTTTACGATGTGAACAGCGGCGATATAAAAATAGACCATATAAGCATATATGATATGCAGCGCAGAGATTTGCGCAGCTTATACGGTATGGTGTTGCAGGAAACGTGGTTGCAAAATGCCACAGTGGGTGAAAATATTGCCTATGGTAAACCCGATGCCGGAAAAGAGGAAATTGTTGCGGCTGCCAAAGCCGCCTATGCTCATAGTTTTATTAAGCGTTTACCAAACGGATACGATACCGTAATTACTGCGGGGGGCGGTAACATCAGCGCAGGACAAAAACAGCTTTTGTGTATTGCGCGCATTATGTTAACACATCCTGATATGTTAATTTTAGATGAAGCAACCAGCAGTATTGACACGCGTACAGAGATGCTGATACAGGCTGCTTTTGAAAAATTGATGCAGGGTCGTACCAGTTTTGTGGTGGCACATCGTCTTTCTACCATACAAAACGCAGATATTATTTTGGTGATGAACAACGGGCATATTATTGAACAGGGCAATCACGAAACATTGCTGGCACAGAAAGGGTTTTATGCCAATTTGTATAACAGCCAATTTGCCGTAAACTAAAAAGTACAAAATAAAAACGCCTGCATCAATAAAAGATGCAGGCGTTTTTTGCAAATAAAAAAATTATACGGTTGCTACGTCGGTAGCTTCAACAGAAGGTTTGCATACCATAACAATAAAGATAATGGTGCCAACAACGGGGATAAGGTTGATAAACAGCCAACCCCAAGGTTTTCCGGCGTCACGCAGACGGCGAACAGAGATAGCCAAACCGGGGATAAGTGCTGCAAGCGCATAAAGGTTGCTAAGTAAAGTAAAGCCGGTGTAGTAGGCAATAGCACTGAAAACGGCAGAAACTAAAAAGTTAAACAAAAAAGCCATCCAGTAGCCGCGTACAGTTGTGCGTGCGCTAAAATTTGCGTAATTGGTCCACATTGCTTTGTATTCATTCATGATGAATACCTCCTCAAATTTTAATTGTCCTAAGGACAAAGAACAGTAGCCACCGCAGTTGTCTGTTCTTATACTTACTATAATATAAAAACAAAAAAAATAAAAGCCCTTTTTGGAAAAATTTACATAAAAAATAACCGAGTACAACGAGGATTATTTGTCAAATCGTTTACGGTAGCTGCAACGGCGGCAAAGCTCCTCACTAATATTTTTACCGCTAAAGCCCTCGCGCAAGGTTAGATAACGTGAGGTGGCTAAAATTTCAGAAAATGTGTCTTTAAAAATATTTCCAAGAGGTATTACGCCGTCACTGTCTAAACAACAAGGTACAAGGGTGCCGTCTGCTAAAATAGCAAGCATATCTTTTCCGCCAAGGCATTTTCCGTATGTGCTTACCACAGGTAAATCTAAGCTGGGCCACTCAAAGCGCTCAGCAAAGCTGATAAACACGTTAGAAGCAAGTTTGGCAGCCATACGCTGTTTGGGTAAAATTGGAGGTAAGGTGTGGCTAAAAGGCGTACAAATGGCCTGTAACTGTTTGTGTGCGGTAGGGGTTATTTGGGTGCTGTCATCGCCATTCCACATACGGTAGCTAACGTAAGGTCGGCCGCTGTGCATGGCAGTAATGCCAAATTGAGATAAGCTTTGTAAATATGCGGCGGCACTTTCGGCTGATGTTTGTTCCAGACTGTGTACTGAAATGTTTACTTGGCGCAATGCGGGAGAATTTAATAAAAGGTCTTGATAATTTGCAAGTAAAGTACCGTTGGTCGTTAAATTTATATGAAAACGGTACTTATGTGCCAACTGAAAAAACGACTCCAGTAAGGGGTGCAAAAGCGGCTCTCCTTTTACATGCAGATAGATATGGCTGCAATAGGGTTTAACTTGCTGCAAAATATATTCGAATTCTTCTGCTGACATAAATCGCGGCGCGCGCAAGCATGCCGAACAAAAGCTGCATTTTAGATTGCATACATTTGTAATTTCAATATAAATACGTTTAAATTTCAAAATGCCTCCGTCTATTGGTTAAAACCAAATTTTCTGTCTAATGAGCGATATTGAATGGCTTCGGCAAGATGTGCTGTTTCAATTTGCTCTGTTGCCTCGAGGTCTGCAATGGTGCGCGCAACCCGTAAAATATGGTCGTGTGCGCGGGCAGACAGCCCCAGCTTTGTAAAAGCATTTTGCAGCAAAGCTTGGCTCTGTCCGTTTAACCTGCAATACTTGCGTATTTGTGAAGGAGAAAGCTGTGCGTTGCTGGTAATGCCCAAAGCGGCGTAACGAGTTTGCTGTAAAGAACGGGCGGCTACCACGCGTTTTAAAATATCAGCGCTGCACTCTCCGCCTTTTTGTGTATGTAAATCATCATAGGAAACAGGCATAACCTCTACTTGCAGAGAAATTCTGTCTAACAAAGGACCGCTTATTTTTTTTAAGTAGCGGTCAATGGCAGAGGGGGTACAGGTACAGGGCTTAGTGGGGTG
>JAQUTM010000187.1 GCA_028694405.1 Oscillospiraceae bacterium | reverse complement strand
CATTTTTTCTAAGCTGCCTGTGCGGCAGTTAACATTTTTTATAAAATTAACGTTTCTTTGAACGTTTTCTAAGCTGCCTGTGCGGCAGTTAACGTTCGATAACTGTAATTTCTGCGGGCAAATTCTTTCTAAGCTGCCTGTGCGGCAGTTAACATATAAATTTAAGTGCGGGCGATCTGTTTGCATTTCTAAGCTGCCTGTGCGGCAGTTAACGGAAAGGGCAAACGCAAGCCGTAGGCGGGCTATTTCTAAGCTGCCTGTGCGGCAGTTAACACAACGTGGCAACCTGTTAACGGGTTAGAAACTTTCTAAGCTGCCTGTGCGGCAGTTAACTTACAACGGGAGCCGTTGACGACACATTTACATTTCTAAGCTGCCTGTGCGGCAGTTAACAAGTGGGCGGTAAAACTGGTTCAACTCATTTATTTCTAAGCTGCCTGTGCGGCAGTTAACTCTTCGAGAGTATCGCCCCATTTTGCAGTTATTTTCTAAGCTGCCTGTGCGGCAGTTAACTGAGATATGCGAGAGCTGCGGCGGTGTGATTTTTTCTAAGCTGCCTGTGCGGCAGTTAACTCAAGAATTTCGTTAGCGATGCCGGTGGTTTTTTTCTAAGCTGCCTGTGCGGCAGTTAACCAAATATTCTTAAATTATTCTTTTTTATATTATTTCTAAGCTGCCTGTGCGGCAGTTAACTCAAGAATTTCGTTAGCGATGCCGGTGGTTTTTTTCTAAGCTGCCTGTGCGGCAGTTAACTAGACCACGATGATGCCTATGGCTACGATGTATTTCTAAGCTGCCTGTACGGCAGTTAACCCACAGGTTCCACAGGTTCCACATTTCTAAGCTGCCTGTGCGGCAGTTAACAAGCAGAGAAAAAACCGTTGTTGAGAAGGTTTTTTCTAAGCTGCCTGTGCGGCAGTTAACGATGTTCGATGATTTAGTAATAACTTCTATGTTTTCTAAGCTGCCTGTGCGGCAGTTAACAAAATGCCAGATATTTCTATCCGGCACAAAAATTTCTAAGCTGCCTGTGCGGCAGTTAACCCACCCCACGCTATTTTCGCCGATTTTCTCAATTTCTAAGCTGCCTGTGCGGCAGTTAACCAGTATCCCTTTGATTATAAGCCAAATTTAAGCTTTCTAAGCTGCCTGTGCGGCAGTTAACGGCACCTATACCGCTGTTGTTTCGTCCGACATTTTCTAAGCTGCCTGTGCGGCAGTTAACACCACTAAACTGATTCCACCTGACGCGAGACATTTCTAAGCTGCCTGTGCGGCAGTTAACAAGAACGTTCGGAGTCTTACAAAACGGCTCTCTTTCTAAGCTGCCTGTGCGGCAGTTAACAGCTTGCTCTCGAAGCTGTGAACCGGTTCGGCTTTCTAAGCTGCCTGTGCGGCAGTTAACCATTGCTTTCTTCCCTTTCATCCGCGTCAACGTTTCTAAGCTGCCTGTGCGGCAGTTAACGATCTGAGCAATTCTGAATCAGATGGTTTTAATTTCTAAGCTGCCTGTGCGGCAGTTAACTCGGCTTTTTGAGTTCTCCGTCTAATTATACATTTCTAAGCTGCCTGTGCGGCAGTTAACTTGTCAGCACAACAAAGCTGTTTTCAATTGTTTTTCTAAGCTGCCTGTGCGGCAGTTAACGGGTTTAACTACTGGTTCTTCCGATGCGTTAGTTTCTAAGCTGCCTGTGCGGCAGTTAACATCGACTTAGCTTTGAAAGAAAACAGTCTGAATTTCTAAGCTGCCTGTGCGGCAGTTAACCAACAGTGCTGGTTTCACCAATGGTTACATACTTTCTAAGCTGCCTGTGCGGCAGTTAACTGACATCTGGCCGGCTAATGTTCTTTTCGACATTTCTAAGCTGCCTGTGCGGCAGTTAACACTCCGATGCTTTGTACAAGCTTGTGTTTGAATTTCTAAGCTGCCTGTGCGGCAGTTAACTTAGAGTTACTGCAACTTATACTTTACTGGGTTTTCTAAGCTGCCTGTGCGGCAGTTAACTTCTTTGAAAACTTGTCTATATGGAAATCTATTTTCTAAGCTGCCTGTGCGGCAGTTAACATTCCCGCAATATTTCCACGACGCAAATTCCGTTTCTAAGCTGCCTGTGCGGCAGTTAACTAAAAAAATAGTTTCAAAGCTCCATTAAGACATTTCTAAGCTGCCTGTGCGGCAGTTAACGCTCGGTTACTGTAATCTCTGCGGGGAGATTATTTCTAAGCTGCCTGTGCGGCAGTTAACTTTTTGCTGAACTCCGCTGATTGTGCCTGCGTTTTCTAAGCTGCCTGTGCGGCAGTTAACTTAAGCAACTTTTGAGGCTCTGGGGTCATATCTTTCTAAGCTGCCTGTGCGGCAGTTAACTAGTTGAAACTCCTAAAGGATTTGAGTAAACGTTTCTAAGCTGCCTGTGCGGCAGTTAACTTGAAGAGGAAAAAGTCCCGGACGAAATCGAGTTTCTAAGCTGCCTGTGCGGCAGTTAACTGTTAATCGGTTTAACATAATTTTCTTGTGCCTTTCTAAGCTGCCTGTGCGGCAGTTAACTCCTTTCGACTACAAACCTAATTTGTCGGGTTTTTCTAAGCTGCCTGTGCGGCAGTTAACCAAATTGACGTGTTGAAACAAGCATTAACAAATTTCTAAGCTGCCTGTGCGGCAGTTAACATCAATTCCGTTCACGTAAATTTCAGATACTTTTTCTAAGCTGCCTGTGCGGCAGTTAACTTACGTCTAATGTCTTAGTACCGTTGATGTTCTTTCTAAGCTGCCTGTGCGGCAGTTAACAAACTCACAATATAACCTCGCTTTCAAGGTCTTTTCTAAGCTGCCTGTGCGGCAGTTAACAAATTCCGTTTTCTTCAATACATTCTGTTAGCTTTCTAAGCTGCCTGTGCGGCAGTTAACATTTGCAACTCTGCCATCAGTTAAAACTTCTTTTTCTAAGCTGCCTGTGCGGCAGTTAACGTTTATGAAGATGCGACTGACCTAGGCAAAGTTTTCTAAGCTGCCTGTGCGGCAGTTAACATACAATAATTGATGAGGTTGATGAGGGTTCTTTTCTAAGCTGCCTGTGCGGCAGTTAACGTTAATACGGTGCTTGAAATTGCCCCTGATAATTTCTAAGCTGCCTGTGCGGCAGTTAACCGGGAGAGCTTGAAACTGAAACGCTCGGAACGTTTCTAAGCTGCCTGTGCGGCAGTTAACGAACAAAATCGAAGGCACTGCGTTAGGCATTGTTTCTAAGCTGCCTGTGCGGCAGTTAACATGATGAATTGATAGCAAGCGAAGATTTCACGTTTCTAAGCTGCCTGTGCGGCAGTTAACCGCAACACCACGCGCCGTTATTGCCTCTGAATTTTCTAAGCTGCCTGTGCGGCAGTTAACACTACTAACCCACAAATGTTCGCAAAAAAAGATTTCTAAGCTGCCTGTGCGGCAGTTAACGCAGACTGCAAGCGTGTTGATTGCGCGTTGCATTTCTAAGCTGCCTGTGCGGCAGTTAACGATTTCTTGGTGCATTTCGCAAGTCTCCCGTATTTCTAAGCTGCCTGTGCGGCAGTTAACGAATGGCAAATAGCTCATAATTGAACTTGTCATTTCTAAGCTGCCTGTGCGGCAGTTAACTTGCGCCGACGGGAACAATATCAACTATGATTTTTCTAAGCTGCCTGTGCGGCAGTTAACTGGGCTTGTATTCATTGGTTACTGAAATCATATTTCTAAGCTGCCTGTGCGGCAGTTAACACAAAGACGGCGAGCTTGACATTTCTGCAAGCTTTCTAAGCTGCCTGTGCGGCAGTTAACCTTTATTTTGTCTGCTTATCGATAAACCGCAATTTCTAAGCTGCCTGTGCGGCAGTTAACCATCAAAAATACAATATTGGCAGGTAAATAATTTTCTAAGCTGCCTGTGCGGCAGTTAACGTTAATGTTTCATCTTCTCCTGCACAAATAACTTTCTAAGCTGCCTGTGCGGCAGTTAACAGCGGCCACAATCTGCTCAGTTGAGTTTTTCACTTTCTAAGCTGCGTGG
>JAQUTM010000186.1 GCA_028694405.1 Oscillospiraceae bacterium | reverse complement strand
TTGCTGGAGCGCAATGGCATTATAAATAAATTGTTGGGGTTTATCGGCCTTGGACCCTTTGAGATGATTAACACCCAAGGGGCGGTGGTACTGGGTATGGTATATAACTATCTGCCCTATATGATTGTGCCCTTATACACCATTATGGTAAAAATAGATGACAGCTTAATAGAGGCTTCTAACGATTTAGGCGCCGGTATGTTTAGCACCTTTTCACATGTACTTTTGCCTTTGAGTATGCCCGGTATTTCTACAGGAATTACCATGGTGTTTGTACCCAGTATCTCTACTTTTATCATTAGCCGTATGCTGGGCGGCGGTTCTAATCTGCTTATAGGTGACTTAATTGAGCTGCAATTTTTAGGCAACAGCTACAACTATAATTTGGGCAGTGCAATGAGCTTAGTGCTTATGGTAATGGTGCTGCTTTGTATGAGTGTAACCAATACCCTTGGAGAGGAAGAAATGGAGGGCGTTATCTAATGAAAAAAAGACCGCTTTCTGTTTTTAAAAAGATTTATTTAGCGCTTATTTTTAGCTTTATGTATGTGCCCATTGCTGTAATGATTGTGTTTAGCTTTAACGAAAGCAAGAGCCGCACAGTGTTTACAGGTTTTACACTAAACTGGTATAAAAACTTGTTTCAAAATGACATGATTTTACAAAGTTTGGCGTTATCTCTTGTAATTGCGGTGCTTTCCAGTGTGGCAGCCACTATTTTAGGTACAGCCGCCGCGGTAGGTATTTTTAGCATGAAAAGGCGTCCGCGTAGTGCCATTTTAAATTTAAGCTATATTCCTGTAATAAATCCCGAAATTATCACCGGTGTAAGCTTAATGCTGCTGTTTGTAGTATTTAAAAATGCTACTACCATGAAAGTATTTGGATTTCCCACACTGTTAATTGCGCATATTACGTTTAACGTACCTTACATTATTTTTAGTATTATGCCTAAGCTACGGCAAATGGACGTACGTATGTACGAAGCGGCGCTGGATTTGGGCTGCAACCCCAAGCAGGCTTTTTTTAAAGTTATTTTACCGGAAATAATGCCCGGCATTGTAAGCGGATTTTTAATTGCCATCACTTATTCTATTGATGACTTTATTATTTCGTACTTTACAAGCGGCACCGAACAAACTTTGCCGATTGCTATTTACAGTATGACACGCAAAAAAGTAAGCCCGGAGATTAACGCTCTTTCTACCATTATGTTTATTGTTATTTTAACAGTCCTTATGATTGTAAATGCAAAAGACAGTTATGATGAGAAGAAGAATCGGGTTCGTAAGTAGCGGGGCATGAAATTGTTGCACTATGGGCCTAAAACCACATATGTAATAAAAAGTATAATTAAATCTGCACCGAAGAAAATACTTCGGCGAACATTGGAGGAGAAAAATGAAAAAAACATTGAGCATTTTACTGGCAGCCCTATTGGCTGCTGTGCTGTTGGCAGTACCGGTTTGTGCTTACACAGAGGTAGAAACTACCGACTACGATTACACCCGCTTTAAAGATGCAAATATAACCTTAAACGTGTATAACTGGGGCGAGTACATTAGCGATGGTTCTGATGATACTTTAGATATCAATAAAGCTTTTGAAGAGCTTACAGGCATTACAGTTAAATATTCTACTTTTGATACAAATGAAAGCTTGTATGCAAAGCTGAAAAGCGGCGGCGCTGACTATGATATTATTATCCCTTCGGATTATATGATTGGTAAAATGATCAATGAAGGCATGCTTGAAAAACTAGACTATACCAATATTCCTAATTACAGTATGATAGGTGAGGCTTATAAAGGTCTTGATTATGATGCTACCAGCGAATACAGTGTGCCTTATACATGGGGTGTAGTGGGGATTGTATACAACACCACTATGGTAGATGAAACTGTAGATAGCTGGGATATGTTGTGGAATTCCAAGTATGCCGGGGAAATTTTGATGTTCAACAACAGTCGTGACGCTTTTGCTATAGCAAGCAAAAAGTTGAACATGAGTTTAAACCCTACTTCTACCGAAGACATTGCTATGGCTGCAAAAGAGCTGAAAACACAGCGTGATGTAGTGCAGGCTTATGTTATGGACGAAATATTTGATAAAATGGGTGGCGGCGAAGCTGCTTTAGCACCTTATTATGCAGGCGATGCCATTACGATGATAAGCGATAATCCTGACCTTGCGTTTGCTATTCCCAAAGAGGGTACAAACTACTTTGTAGATGCAATGTGCATTCCCAAAGGCTCTGTTAATAAAGAAGCCGCAGAGATGTATATTAACTTTATGTGTGAAACTGAGGTAGCCTTGGCAAACACAGAATATATTGGCTACAGCACCCCGCAGACCGAGGCGCAAAAACTGTTGCCTGAAGAGCTGAAAAATAGCCCTATCATGTATCCAAGTGAAGATGTTTTGGCTAAAACAGAAACCTTTAATGTTTTACCCGATGAGCTGAATGCGGCTATGGACAAAGCGTGGAGCGATATTAAAACCTACGAAAAAAATGGTAACAGCTATTTGTTTATTGTGGTTTTGCTAGCTATTATTGCAGCAGTTATCTTTATGACATGGCGTAAAGCAGTAAAGAAAAAACGTGACCAATATTAACACAGGCGCATAAAATAAATAAATAAAAAAGGCTGCACGGTTTAAAATCGGCAGCCTTTTTTATAAGCTATAGGCAAGTTTTAAGCTTTTTGGTTTGCGCTTTTAATTTGTATCAAAGGTAAAAAAGTGATATACTTACCTTTATATTCCATTTTAAAGGAGGCTAAAATATGGAAGCATATGTTTTAATAGTGCCTGTGCGCCAAATAGATTGTGACTGTGAGAGCCGCATGAAATTGGGAGATTTAATTCGATATACACAGCAGGCAAGTACCGAACAGTGCATCTCTATGGGGCTGACAAATGAGGTGTACGAGCAAAATCATGTCGGTTTTTTGTTAGCTAAAACCAGCGTTGAAATGCATGGAGCAATTTATGCAGAAGATATATTAACTATACGCACAGAAGCAAACCCGGCGGTGCGTGCGGTGTACAACCGTTACACTGAAGTATTTAACAAAAAAAATGAATTGGTTGCTACAGTAGATAGCAGATGGGTTTTGGTAAATACACAAACAAAACGTATTTTACGGCAAGCTCCTGAGGGAATGAATTTGGATTTTGGTTCTGCGGTACTGCCACAGCACAATGTTGATATACCAAAAACTGAGGTGCAACCGATAGATAAAGTGCGTGCAAGTTTTTCTAAATGTGATTTAAACCGACATTTAAATAACACCTATTATGTGGATTTAATTTGCGATACTTTTCCCATTTCGTATATGATAGAAAAACCCATTAAGAAAGTAGTGTTAAACTATCACAGTGAAATTTTAATGGGCAGTGTGTTAGAAATTTACCGTGGGGAAATTAGTAAAGACAATTACTATATTTTAGGCAGCCAAGAAGGCAAAAAACACTTTGAAGCTCGTGTACAGTTTTAGGTTAGGTAAAGCTTTTGCAGTGGGAGCTTTCTGCAAAATAAAAGTTAAAGTTATGGCAGGTGCAGTGGCACCTGCCTTTTTAATTTTATATACATAAATTAAAAATATACATTGACAGGCGAGGTATAGCGTGATACTATGTAACTAAGGAGGTGGTGAAATGTTGATTATTTCTGATGTGCTCCGCGGGCACACAGAAACTATAATTTTGGCACATCTCATCAATAAAGACAGTTATGGATATGAGATAAACAAAGCAATTCAAGAAAAAACCCAAGGAAGTTTCGAATTAAAAGAAGCTACTCTTTATACAGCTTTTCGGCGTTTGGAGCAAGCGGGGTGCATTATTTCTTATTGGGGCGGAGAAGAAACCGGAGCCAGACGCCGCTATTATGCCATAACCGAATGCGGAAAAAAGCTTTATGCGGAAAACAAAACGGATTGGGAAAATGCCAAACAGCTAATTGATAAACTTACCGGTGCCTGCACCAATTAAATAAGCTTTAAGGAGAGAGCGAATCATGAACAAAAAAATTAAAAATTATGTAGATGG
>JAQUTM010000023.1 GCA_028694405.1 Oscillospiraceae bacterium | reverse complement strand
TGTTTGCCTTTTACACAGGCAGCACAGCACAAAAGTATAAGGTGGTGTCGGCTTTTTATACCGATGCCGATTTGCCGCTGGACACCGACAGTATGCTTAATTTTGATAATTATCATGATTATTTGGAATTTGTACTAAACATTAAGGTGCGCAGCCTATACCAAATGCCTGTAGATATTTTAGAGGGCGACAGCTTTATGACGCTGGTGGCAGATGCCGACCTTTCCGGTGACAGCCGCATGGTAGTAGTGGGGCGATTGGTACGCCAGGACGAGGACGCGGCAGTGGACGAAACACAAATTACTCCCGCGGATACAACCTTGCAGCCTGCCGCTTATTATACCCGGACAGGCACCTTGGCACCGCAAAACTTATCCGATACATACACATATTGGCAAAACTGGTATTTGGTTCAAAATATGACCAATACTGACATACAGCAACAAGTTACCATGCCCGAAATAGATATGCCGGACATGGATATGCCGGGCGCTATTTTGCCGGGCAATGAGGGTGACAGTGCGTCCTCTCAGCAAGCCCATTCAGGCAGCTCCGCAGCTTCCAGCTCGGGCAGTACAAGCGGCTCCTCGTCAGGCGGTACAAACGCCTCTGCCTCTGCAAGCACTTCTGCAAGCAGTAAGCCTGCCTCGTCTGCGGCAGATGCCGTCTCGTCTAACGTGCCCGGTACACAGCCGCCTGTCTCGGCCTCGCCGCCCGCCAGCAGCGAGGTATACGCGCCCGACCCCTCTACCGAGGAGATGTTAACCGTTACCATGAACGGCACGGTTATGACAGATACTGCCACCAACATATTAAGTATGATTGTAAGCAGCGAGATGGGTACAAGATGGAGCGAAGAGGCATATAAAGCACAGGCAGTTGCCGCCCACAGCTGGATTATCAACCAGCAAAACAGCGGCATAGCCGCCCCCAGTGTGGCGGGCAAAGCGCCTACAGTACCTGTGATTGATGCCGTTTCACAGGTGTCTAACTTGGTAATGCGCTATAACGGTGCTGTCATTTTTGCACCCTATACCGCCAGTGTGGCAGGTGCCACCCAAAACTCGGCAGACGTTTGGGGCGGCAGCCGTCCGTACCTAGTAAGCGTACCCAGTGTTTATGACAGCGAGGCTTCCGGCTTTTACGGCACTGTAACCATCGGTCTTGAGGAAATGCGCGGCATTTTAAATGCCAAGGTGCCGGGCGCCAACTTGGGCGACGACCCCGCCTCGTGGATTACCATAGACGGCTACACAAGCGGTACTTATGTGGGCCAGATGACAATCGGCGGCGAAACCACGTTTTACAATGCCGTAGCAGGGCGCACCACCGCCATTAACGGGCGCTGGTTCCGCGAGGCTATTGTAAACGGCTACGGCCTGCGCAGTGCCGCCTTTACCGTTGCTTTTGACGGCGAAAAGTTTTTAATTACCACAAGCGGCTGGGGCCACGGGTGTGGCTTAAGCCAGTGGGGCGCACAGTTTTATGCCACCAGAGAAGGGTGGAACTATCAGCAGATTTTAACCCACTACTACACAGGCGTAAGCGTTGAGCCGTACTAAAACCAAAGTTTGGAGAGAATTTGCTTTGAAAGAAAATACAGCATCTATACAGCGCAATTTTATGTGGAATACCGTAGGCAGCTTGGTGTATCAGGGCTGTTTGTGGGCGATGACCATATTGGTTGCCGCCCTTGCCAGTTTAGAGGACGTTGGCGTACTGCGCCTTTGCATGAGCATTTCCAATATGCTGTTTACGGTGGCTATTTATGGTATCCGCGCGTTTCAAGTGTCAGATTTAAGCGGCAAATACAGCGATAAAGACTATGTTTTTGCACGTTTTTTTACCTGCGGCGCCGCTTTTGCTGCGTGCTTGGTGCCTGCGGTGGTGCAGGGCAAAAGCTTTGCGGTGGCAGCCAGTATTATGGTGTACATGCTGTTTCGCATAAGCGAGGCGATTATGGACGTTTTGCACGGCATTGACCAGCGGGCAGACCGCTTGGATATTGCGGGCAAAAGCTTTACCATGCGCGGCATTATCAGCATTGTAAGCTTTGCACTTGTGCTGGGGGTTAGCAAAAATTTGCTTTTGGCACTGGTGGTTATGGCGCTTTGCAGCTTTGCCATTGTGCTGCTGTACGACGTGCCTGCCGCAAAACGCTTGGGCAATTTTACCCGTCCCTTTACCCTTATAAACAGTGCAAGCTTGCTTAAAGAATGTTTTCCGCTTGTTTGCTACGCCTTTTTAAATACGGCAATCGCCAATATCCCTGTGTTGTTTTTAGAAAGCATACACGGCAGCGCTGTGCTGGGCATTTACTCGGCGGTAAGCGCACCTGCCGTTATTATACAGATGGGTGCAACCTACATTTTTACGCCCTTTATCACAGGCTTTGCGCGGCTTTACACCGATAAAAACCAAAAGGGCTTTTACGGCATGATAGCCAAAATGAGCCTTGCTATACTGGCTATTGGTGTTTGCGGGGTAATTGGCGGCGCGCTGCTGGGCAACTGGGGATTACACCTGATTTACCCCACAAAACCCGAGACATGGCAAAATGTTGGCTTGTTAGTACCCACCATTATCAGTGCGGTGGTTACGGCGTTTGTATTGTTTTACAATATGCTGCTTACCATTATCCGCGATTTTAAGGGTCTTGTTATCTCTAACTTATTGGGCATTGTGTTTTGCGTGGGGGCGTGTCCTGTGCTTATCCGCCTTTACAGCTTGCAGGGTACCAATCTTGCGCTGCTGCTGTCGCTTTGCGTACAGCTTGCAGGGCTTATGTGCTTTGGTTTTTACAAAAGCAAAAAGCATTTTGCCACAGGCAATGGGGATACGCCCACGGCTTGATAAAACAGCAAACTGCCAAACTTTGTGGGCAAAACAGATAAAATGCTTTTGCCGCATTGCGCAGGGTAAAAGTGCTGTGCTACAATAACCTTGTAAATATTTTGCACGAGAGAAAGAGGAGCAAAAAAGGTACACAGCTTTGCCGTGTGCCGATTTTGCTCCTTATTTTATCGGATTATTACAACATGAAAGAGGAAAAACATGAAAAAGAAAGTGTTAAAATATACGGCAATCGGCGTTGGTGCCGTGCTTGCCTTAGTTGTTTTGTTTGTAGCGGGTTACATAATTTATATGCAGGCAAATTATTACCGCATTGCAGATAATACCGCGCTTACCGTTACGCAAAACCAGACGCAAACCTTACAGCAGGGGCAGGCGTATACCGCACTTACTTATAACATCGGCTTTGGTGCCTATAACCCCGATTTTTCCTTTTTTATGGATAGCGGCACCATGCTGGACGGCACCGAGGTAACAGGCGTAAACTCCCGTGCCCAAAGTGCGCAAATTGCCCAAGGCAACACCGACGGTGCCCTTGCGGCCATACAGGCGCAAAATGCAGATTTTTGCCTGCTGCAAGAGGTGGACGAAAAGGCCACCCGCAGCTTTAACATCAATCAGGTGCAGCAAATTTCTGCCGCCATGCAGGGCTATGGCAGTGTATTTGCCAACAACTTTCATGCCTCGTATATGCTGTATCCCTTCCACGAGCCCCACGGCAGTGTGCAGGCAGGCCTGCTAACCTTAAGCCGCTACAGCGTAAGTGAGGCAGTGCGCCGCAGTTACCCTGTAGACGTAAGCTTTTTTACCAAATTTTTTGATTTAGACCGCGCCTTTGCCGTGCTGCGCCTGCCTGTAGAAAACGGTAAGGAGCTGGTGCTGATAAACAGCCATATGTCTGCCTACGACAAGGGCGGCACGGTGCGCGTGCGCCAGCTAAAGCTGTTAAATGATGTAATGGCAGAGGAATACGAAAAAGGCAACTATGTAATTGTTGGCGGAGACTTTAACCACGCCCTTGCCGGCACGGTAAACGCCTTTGAAACACAGCAGCAGGTACCGGCATGGGTGTATGTGCTGGAGAGTACCGACCTTGCAAGCGGCTTTCGGGTGGTGGCAGGTACAAACGCCCCCACCTGCCGCAGCACCGATATTCCCTATACCAAGGGCGTAAATTATACCACTGTTTTAGACGGCTTTATTGTGTCGGATAACATAACCGCCACCGCCGAAAACATTGACACGGATTTTGCCTACAGTGACCATAACCCTGCATTGCTTACCTTTACTTTGCAGTAAGCGGCAAAGCTTTCAACAAAAAAGCGGCGACAAGTTGAAAACAATACGCCCGCAAAAGAAAGCACCTTGCCTATAAACAGATAAAAAGGCGGCACCGTAAAAAACGGTGCCGCCTTTGTTACGCAAAATTTGCATAATTTTACACGCAAACTAAAATTTTATGGTTTAATCGGCATTAGTTCAATGTAGCCTCGTGTGCCGATAGGTTCTAGCTGAATTTTAGGGTTTGCATCATCCCATTTATACCCGATTAACGTGGGGTCATACTTTTTTTCGGATTCCCAAATGTCTGTGATAGCCTGTTCATAATCTTCTTCCCTAAAAGGTTCGCCCTGGAACATAAGATATTTTGAAGCGGGAAGCTCAATTACATCAAAGCCGTCAGGAATTTCTCCCTTATAATCCGCTGATACTTCAACGCCCTGCACATATTCGCTTGTTCCGTTTTTGATATATTCCTTTGGTAGCCACAGGCACACCGGTTCACCACAAAGAGATTTCATGCTGACAAGGACGCCCCAAATGTCACAACCAACTTCCTCGCAGTATTTCCAATACTCTGTGGCTGTCTTTCCGCGCTTAATAATAACCTTTCTCTTTGGTTTGTCAATTACTTGAAGAAATACATTTTTTGCATTCATGGTCGTGTTCTTCCTTTCTAAAAACCTAAATTTTACACCGTAAGGGGTAAATAAATGCAACGGAATTGGATTTGCAGCGTATTCACTTGGATTGCACCCAAATTCTTTATAAAAAGCTCGCTGGTATCCGTCAACGCTTCCAAATCCAAAATCAAGAGCGGCATCTAAAACCTTTATATTTTCATCTCTCAATTTGATGGCAGATTGTTTTAGTCTTAGTTTTCTGGTGTAATCAGCCGGCGTTACACCTGTGTATTCTAAGAACAATCGCCTTGCATACCAGGGAGAAAACATAGATTCTTTTGCAATATCTGCAAAAAATATTTTTTCGCATAAGTGTTTTTCAATGTACTCTTGCATGCGTTGTACCGCATCAATCTGCTCCTGCATTTTTCTCACCCCTCCACAACGCTATCTTACAATATTGTTGTGGATATTATCTCGACCATTTTTGCTATGTTGCTTGTATAATCAAATAAAAAAACAAATTGATAATTTGGTAAACCCTAACGTATCGTTCTGTTAGCCAAATATAAATAACCTTAACCGCGCTAAGCACAACAAAGCGGTACGCCACTGCCCGCAAAAGCGTTTAGCCGCTGTATTTTAGCTTTTTTTATTTAGCGGCAAAAACAGATGGGCTTTGCAAGTAAAGGGCGTAACCCAACAGCTGCTTGCCTGCTTACTTATTTTCAATATTATTGATGTTTTTCAGCTCAATGCGTATTTTCCCGTCGGGAGAGGAAATAAACTCAATGTACTCACTGTTGTCAAAAAATTCAACGGGAAAAGTAATTTCAATGCCTGTGTCGGTTTTGATGCGGTGGCTACGCTCGGCTTTGGTTACAACGGTTTTGGGCACGTTTACACGTTGGGGTATGCCCGCCTCTTTAATCTGCTCCATGTACTCGGCCTGCATTACGCTGTTGGTGCCAAAAACCTCCTTGCCCAGTTCTTCGGCGTCAAAAAAGGGGCTGTCGTCCAAAGCTTCTACCATGTAGCTTTTTGCCTTGCTTACGGCGGCAACCGCCGGCTCGCCGTGGCTTTCGGCTATGTTTTGTGCAATGGTATTTACGGTTTTCATGGCTTCCTTGCTGCTCATTTGGGTGGTACATTCTAAAATCAGGTCGGTCATTAAAAAAACTTCTTTGCCGTTTACACTGCGCTTTTTGTCTTGCAGGCGTATGCTCATGGTTTCTAAGTCGATTAGCGCAAGCTCGTCTATTTTTTGGTTTGCGGCAGGTAAAATGCTGTAGGCATTTACAATGTGCGTGTTAATGCTGCTGTCCTCGCCGCTGCGCACCTCGTGGGTGTACGCCATTTTGTTGTTGCATTTAATCAGCGCTAACATGCGGTGCTCCTCGGTGGCAAAATCGCACACAATTAAATCGCTGGCGTCAATGTTTTCGCTTTGGCTAATGGCCTCGTACAAACGGTTGGCGGCAAAAACGCTCAGCTCTCTAAAAGAAAAACGCTCTGTGCGGTATTCCTCAATTTTACGGGCAAGGGCGCTGTTATCTAAAAAGGTGCCTTTTTTCATGTTGGCGTCTTTGTAGGCTTTTTCAATTAGCTTTGTTACATAGGTGGTGGTGTTTGTGTCCTCAAAATTCAGCTCATTATCGCTAAAAACCGTCATGCCGCTGTTGCCGTCCAAAATGTGCAAAATGGCTTTATATATGGTAATCATAAAATAAAATCTGCCTTTCGTGTTAAAATGGGTAACGGTACTATTATAACCGTCCAAACAAAAAGGGGCAAGTAAAAACCCGGCGGGCACCTATGCTTTTTTTATGCTACAATACCGCTAGCGCACTTTTTAAGGAGAAATTTATTTTATGATTTACGACAATGTTTATACGGGCAAATTTTTGGCGCGTCCAAACCGTTTTATTGCCCATATAGAGGTAGACGGCAAAACAGAAATTTGTCATGTAAAAAATACAGGCCGCTGCAAAGAGTTACTTACGCCAAACGCCACTGTGTATGTGCAGCACTTTGATACCAAAGCCCGCAAAACAAACTGGGATTTAATTGCCGTGCAAAAGGGCGAAAGATTGATTAACATGGACAGTCAAGCCCCCAATAAAGCGGTGGGGGAGTGGCTGCTGGCGGGCGGTCTTGGCCAAATGCCCACGCTGTTAAAGCCGGAGTGTACCCACGGTGACAGCCGTTTTGATTTTTACATAGAAACGTCTGCCCAGAGGGCGTTTATGGAGGTAAAGGGTGTAACCCTGGAGGAAAACGGCGTGGTACGGTTTCCCGATGCGCCTACTCAGCGCGGCACAAAGCATATAAATGGTTTAATCCAGTGTGTAAAGCAGGGCTTTAATGCCTATATTTTATTTGTGGTGCAAATGGAAAACGTAACCTGCTTTACGCCAAACCATATAACAGACCCCGCGTTTGCCAACGCGCTTAAACAGGCAAAAAATGCAGGCGTAACCTTGCTTTGTTACGATTGCACCGTTACAAATAACAGCATGGTGCTAAAAAAAGCTGTGCCTATTCGCTTGTAATGTACACAAACCGCCAAACCTTGGGTTTTTCGCTTTACGAAACAGCCTTTGCCGTGGTATAATAAAAAGGCTGTGCAAAGGGTGCATGGCGGCTATAAAGCCAATTTTGCGGGTTTTGAAAAACCGCTTTACATACCCTGTTTTGCCCAAACGCAAAGCACTGTAACTGAGAAAGGAAACTGCTATGTTAACGGTAACAGACGTAAGCCTGCAATTTGCAGGCAGTACCCTATTTAAAAATGTAAATTTAAAATTTATACCCGGCAACTGCTATGGCATTATTGGTGCCAACGGTGCAGGTAAAAGTACCCTGCTTAAAATTTTGTCCGGCAAGTTAGAGCCAACTACAGGCGATGTGCATTTAGACAAAAACTGCCGTATGAGTGTTTTGGAGCAGGACCACTTTAAATATGACGAATACAACGTAATTACCACTGTAATTATGGGCAACCGCCGCCTGTATGACATTATGGTGGAAAAGGACGAGCTGTACGCAAAAGACCCCTTTACCGAGGAAGACGGCGAGCGCGCAGGCGAATTAGAGGCAGAATTTGCAGAGCTTGGCGGCTGGGAGGCGGAGAGCGACGCCGCCATGCTGTTAAACGGTCTTGGCATTACCACACCCCAGCACTACGCCGAAATGAGCAGCCTTGACGGCCGCGACAAGGTTAAGGTTTTGCTTGCACAGGCGCTGTTTGGCAAGCCCGACATTGTACTGCTGGACGAGCCCACCAACCATTTGGACATCAACAGCATTGAGTGGTTAGAGGAATTTTTAATCGACTTTACCGGCACCGTTATTGCCGTTAGCCATGACCGTCACTTTTTAAATGCCGTATGTACCCATACCGTAGATATTGACTACAACAAAGTACAAATGTATGTTGGCAACTACGACTTTTGGTACGAGAGCAGCCGCCTAATGCAGCAGCTGATTAAAAACCAAAACAAGAAAAAAGAGGAAAAAATTAAAGAGCTGCAAAGCTTTATTCAGCGCTTCTCCGCAAATAAATCCAAAAGTAAACAGGCCACAAGCCGCAAAAAGATTTTGGATAACATTCAGGTGGAGGAAATGCCCGCCAGCAGCCGCAAATACCCCTATGTGGGCTTTGAGATGGAGCGCGAGGCAGGCAAGGACATTTTGCGCGTGGAAAACCTATCCAAAACCATTGACGGCGTAAAAGTGCTAAACGGCGTTACCTTTATTTTAAACAAAGGGGATAAGGTTGCTCTGATTGGCGACAACGAGGCAGGTCAAACGGCTTTGTTTAAAATTTTGGCAGGCGAGATGGAGCCTGACGAGGGCGAGTTTAAATGGGGCGTTTCCACCACACAGGAGTATTTTCCAAAAGACAACAGCGCCTTTTTTAATGATATTGACTTAAATTTGGTGGAGTGGCTGCGCCAGTACTCCAAGGACACCACCGAAACCTACCTGCGCGGATTTTTGGGCCGTATGCTGTTTAGCGGCGACGACGTTTACAAGCCCGCCAAGGTGCTAAGCGGCGGTGAAAAGGTTCGCTGCATGCTAAGCCGCATGATGATGGGTACCTCCAACGTGTTGATGCTGGACCAGCCTACCAACCACTTGGATTTGGAGAGCATTACCGCTGTGAATGAGGGCTTGACCGCCTTTAAAGGCAATGTAATTTTTGCCAGTCATGACCATCAATTTGTGCAAACCATTGCCAACCGCGTAATAGAATTGGCGGATACCGCCAACGGCTGCTACGATTATACAGGCGATTTTGACGACTACTTAGAGTGGCGCAAAACACGCTAATTACACACAACAGAGACTGCCTAAAAACGCATTTTGCGTATTTGGGCGGTCTTTTGCCCTACTATTGGAGAATTTACTGCCATGCAACAACAAATTACCCCTTTGCAAAAAGGTGCTTTTCAAGCCGCAATCTGCGTGTTTAACTCAAAATATATTCATTCCAGTTTGGCGCCTTGGTGCCTTTTGGCAGGTGTGCGTGCCTATGGCACAGCAGGTGTGCAGGCGCATGTGGTGGAGAGCACCATCAACCGCCCTGTGCAGCATATGCTGGACCAGCTGCTTGCCTTAAAGCCGCAAGCGGTAACGTTAAGCTGTTATATCTGGAATATTACACAGGTACAGCAGCTTGCAGCACAGCTGCGCAGCACCTTGCCGCATACCGCCATTATTTTAGGCGGGCCCGAGGTAAGCTACAATGCCCGGCAGGTACTGGCGGAAAATGCGGCCGTGGATTATATCATCAGCGGTGAGGGTGAGCGCCCATTGGCACAGCTTTTAGATGCCTTGGCACAGAAAAAAAGCCCAGAGCAAATAGAGGCGATGGCCATAGACGGCCTTTGCTTGCGCACACAAAACGGCATTTTGGTTGCACCCCCCAACACCCCGCAGGACGAGCCGCCCTCTCCTTATCTGCCCGAATATTTTGCTGCTCTGCAAGGCCGCATTGCCTATTTGGAAACAAGCCGAGGCTGCCCGTATAGCTGTGCGTTTTGCCTTTCGGGACGGTGTGGCACCGTGCGTTTTTACAGTATGGAGCGTGCCAAAGCAGAAATTTTGCTGCTTGCAAACAGCGGCGCCAAAACGGTAAAACTGGTAGACCGCACCTTTAACTGCAACCGCGCCCGCGCCAAGGAGCTTTGGCGGTTTGTTATTGAAAATTACGGCACAAAAATACCCGGTGACGTGTGTTTTCACTTTGAAATAGCCGGCGACATTTGTGATGAAGAGACTTTACAGCTGCTTGCCACAGCGCCCGTGGGCAGTATTCAGCTGGAAATTGGGCTGCAAAGCTTTAACCCTGTAACCCTACAGGCTATCCGCCGCAAAACAGATATTCTGCGGCTACAGCAAAATATCCGCAGCCTGCTTGCGCCGGGTAATATCCATGTGCACATCGATTTAATTGCGGGGCTGCCTTATGAGGATTACGACAGCTTTGCAAATAGCTTTAATATTGCGTATGCCTTACAGCCGCATATGCTACAGCTGGGCTTTTTAAAGCTGCTGCACGGCGCTTTGCTACGCCAAACCGCAGAGCAAAACGGCTGTGTCTACAGCCAAACCCCGCCCTATGAGATGAGCCACGGCAAGTGGATAACCAAAGCGCAAATGCAAAGCCTGCACCAAACCGAGGACGCACTGGAGCGGCTTTATAACGCGGGACGGTTTCGGCGCACGGTGGCGTATGTGCTGGGCGTGTGCGGCGTAACACCATTTACGCTGTACAGCGGCATTGGCGGCTTTGTAGCCAAACAAACCACAGTGGAAAAAATTGCACTGGACGACTATACGGCACTGGTGTGGGATTATTTTTCTGCTCTGGAACAGGTAGATAAAGCTGCTCTGCGTGACGCTATGGTTTGCGACAGGCTGTCTACAATCAACACGGGCCGCTTGCCCGATTGCTTAAAGGTGAGCGATATTCGGCTAAAGCAGGCGGTACATGCACTGGGGCTTTTGCCGCAGCATCGGCTTAAAAAAGGCACAAAGCGCGGCGCCGCCCTGCTATATGGCCAAAACGCACTGGTGTATGCGGATTACAACACCGAAAAAAATCATGTGACAACGCAGTACAAGCTGCACACGCTGCCTCTGGAGCAGTTGCTGTCATCTGCGCAGGAGGAAGAAAAATAATGCAATATAAATTATTGGTGCTGGATATTGACGGCACCGTAGCCAACACCAAAAAGGAAATAAGCGAGGAAAATGTGCAGGCTGTAATTGCCGCCCAAAAAAAAGGGGTAAAGGTGGTAGTGGCAAGCGGCCGTGCCACGCCGGGCGTAATGCCCACGGCAAAAAAGTTAAAGCTGGACGAATACGGCGGCTATATTTTAAGCTTTAACGGCGCACGCATTGTAAACGTAAAAACAGGTGCCGTTATTTACGAAAAAAACCTGCCGGACGGCGCCGCACAAAAAATTTATGCCTTTGCCAAAAAAAACAAAGTAAACATATGCACCTATAACCAGCAGACAGTAATGACGCCAAACCCGCAGGAAAAGTATGTAAATATGGAGAGCCATCTGTTGAAAATGCCGCTGTATCAGCCGCAAAACTTTTTGGAGGAAATTCCGTCAAACCCCGTAAAATTTTTGCTGCTTGGCGACGGCGAAAAGCTGGCGCTGCTGGAAAACAAGGCAAAGGAAGAAATTGGTGAGGGACTGAATATTTTTCGCAGTGAGCCCTACTTTTTAGAGGTGATGCCGCAAAATATAGATAAGGCATATTCGCTGAACAAGCTGCTTTCTAAGCTTTTAATACGCCGCGAGGAAATGATGGCGTGCGGTGACGGATACAACGATTTATCCATGATACAATTTGCCGGTCTTGGCGTTGCCATGCAAAATGCGCAAGAGGCCGTAAAGCAGGCAGCCGACGTTATAACCGACCACTGTGATAATCACGGCGTGGCAAAAGCGATTGAAACCTACATATTAAACACATAAAAAAAGACACGGCACATGTAAACCAAAGAGGTACTTGCATTTAAACGGCGGGTGCGCTATGCTAAAAATAATTACGATTTAGGACATGTATAAAGCAAAGAGAGGAGAAGCTATGGCAAAGAGCGAAAATCAAAAACTGAAACTGCTGTATCTGCAACGCATTCTCTTAGAAAAAACCGACGAGGACCATTCTTTAACGGTTGCCGACATGATAGCCGAGCTGGAAATTTTGGGTATAAAGGCAGAGCGAAAAAGCATTTACGCCGATTTAGAAGCTTTGCGTACCTTTGGGCTTGACGTGGAAACGCGCAAAGGCAAAAACTTTGGTTACTACATTGCTAACCGCCAATTTGAGATGCCCGAGTTAAAGCTTTTGGTAGATGCGGTACAGTGCTCTAAATTTATTACCCATAAAAAAACAGGCATACTGATTAAGAAGCTGGAAACCTTTGCAAGCAAGTATGAATCTCAGCTTTTACAGCGTCAGGTTTATGTTTCCAACCGCGTAAAAACCGAAAACAAAAACAGTTATTATAACATTGATAAAATTCATGCAGCCATAAGTGAAGGCAGCCAGATAAAGTTTCAATATTATGAGTGGACGGTAGAAAAAAAGGAAAAGCTGCGCCGCGAGGGCAGCCCGTATGAGATAAGCCCATGGGCACTTACATGGGACGACGAAAACTACTACATGATAGGTTATGATGCAGCCGCAGAGATGATAAAGCATTATCGTGTAGATAAAATGACCAACATTGAGATAACCCATACCAAAAGGGACGGCGCACAATACTTTAAAAATTTTGACATTGGCCTTTACATGAAAACAAAATTTGGTATGTTTGGCGGCTATGAGCAGCAGGTAACGCTGCAGTTTGCCAACCGCTTAATTGGCGTAGTGATTGACCGTTTTGGAAAAGATACCCCCATTACCCGCCTAAATGCACAGCAGTTCAGCATTACGGTAAAGGTTGCGGTAAGCGCGCAGTTTTTGGCATGGCTGTTTGGCTTTGGCACCGATGTAAAGGTGCTTGCACCCGAAACAGTGGCAAGCCAAATGCAGCAAATGTGCCAAAGTATAGCAAAACAGTATGAGTAAAATTAAAATTTAACAATTTATGGCTATAATTGGGGCTGTTTGGGTGTATAATAACGTTAGCTGCAATAAAAATGGTTTACCCATATAAAAAAACAGATTTTGGCAAAGGTAACTTTATAACGTAAACGTAAAAAGCCTGAGCAGTCAGGCTTTTTGTTTATATAAAAACTTTTAAACAGATAGTTAGGAGCAAACACATGACGACGATAGATATTTTTTCCGGTTTTTTAGGTGCCGGTAAAACTACATTGATTAAAAAGCTGATAGCTGAGGGCTACCAAAATGAAAAGCTGGTTTTGATAGAGAACGAATTTGGCGAAATTGGCATTGACGGCGGATTTTTAAAAGATGCCGGCGTAGCTGTAACCGAAATGAACAGCGGCTGCATTTGCTGTAGCTTAGTAGGAGATTTTGGCAAAGCTTTGGAAAAGGTGCTGCAGGAGTATCACCCTGACCGCATTATTATAGAACCCTCCGGTGTGGGCAAGCTAAGCGACGTAATTGCCGCTGTGCAAAAGCTTACAAGCGATGAGGTACAGCTTGGCAGCTTTGTGGCAGTAGCCGATGCAGGCAAAACAAAGTTGTATATGAAAAACTTTGGTGAGTTTTATAACAACCAGCTGGAAAATGCCTCTGCCATTATTTTAAGCCGTACCCAAAGTTTAACGCAGGACAAGCTGGAGGCGGCGGTGGAGCTGGTTCGTACAAAAAACCCGCACGCTACCATAATTACAACGCCTTGGGACGATTTAACCGGCGAGCAAATTTTAGCGGCACTAAAACCGGGCCAAACTATGGCAGAAACGCTGCTTGAGGAGACAAAACACGCCCACGAAGGCACTTGCGGCTGCGGCCACCACGACCATGACCACGAGCATCATCACGATGACCACGGGTGTTGCCACGGCCACCACGAGGAGGACGACAACTGCTGCGGCCACCACCACGGTGAGGACGAGCAGCATTTTCACGAAGGCACTTGCGGCTGCGGCCACCATGACCATGAGCACGAGCATCATCACGATGACCACGAGTGTTGCCACGGCCACCACGAGGAGGACGACAACTGCTGCGGCCACCACCACGGCGAGGACGAGCAGCATTCCCACGAAGGCACTTGCGGTTGCGGCCACCATGACCAGGAGCATGAGCATGGGGAGCATCATCACGAGCACGGTGAAAGCTGTACCTGCGGCTGTCACGACGAAGGTCACCATCATGCAGATGAGGTGTTTACAAGCTGGGGGTTTGAATCTCCCCGCAAATACACCAAAGCAGAGCTGGAGTTTTGTCTAAATGCTTTGGACGAGGGCGTATACGGCATGGTTTTGCGTGCAAAAGGCATTGTACCTGCCGCCGACGGCACTTGGCTGCATTTTGACTATGTGCCCGCAGAGTATGAAGTGCGCACCGGTGCCGCCGATGTGACAGGCAGACTTTGTGTAATTGGAGCAGATTTAAAGCAGGAGGCCTTGGCCCAGCTATTTAAAAAGGAGTGTTAAGCCATGGCGGTACCCGTTTATCTGTTTACCGGCTTTTTAGAGGCTGGCAAAACAAAATTTATACAAGAAACCTTAGAAGATGACCAATTTGGCAACGGTGACAAAACGCTCATCTTACTTTGTGAAGAGGGCGGCGAAGAATATAATCCCAAGGCTTTTGCTGCAAACAACAACTATATTGTAACGGTAGAAGAGCAGGAGCAGCTTACTACCGCATTTTTAAAAGAGTGCGAGAAAAAATATCATGTAGACCGTGTGCTGATAGAGTATAACGGTATGTGGATGACAGAACCTTTATTTGAGGCAATGCCAAAAAACTGGGAAGTTTACCAAGAAATTATGATAGCTGACTCCACAACCTTTCAAAGCTATTTGAATAATATGCGTCAGCTTATGGTAGATAAGCTGCAAGGTGCCGAAATGGTTATTTTTAACCGCTGCACGCCTCAAACAGACAAAGCACTTTTTCACCGTGCAGTGCGCATGGTAAACCGACGGGCAGAAATGGCCTTTGAACGCACAGACGGCAGTGTGGATTATGATGACATTGTAGATGAACTGCCCTTTGATTTAAGCGGAGACGCCTTTACTGTAGAGGACACCGATTTTGGTCTGTGGTATTTAGATGCCCTTGACCACCCGGAAAAGTATAAGGGCAAAACCGTTACCTTTAAAGCGTATGTCTGCCTGTCCGGAAAAGCACCCCGCGGCAGCTTTATTGCGGGACGCTTTTGCATGACCTGCTGTGCCGACGACATTACCTTTATCGGGTTTATTACAAAATATGATAAGGTTGCCCAGCTGGAGGAACGCCAGTGGGTAGATGTAAGCGCTAAAATTGCCTACCAGTACCACCCCATTTATGAGGGAGACGGCCCTGTGCTTACGGTACAGACACTTACACCAGCCCAAGCACCTAAGGAAGAACTGGTTTACTTTAGTTAACAAAAACAAAAAGAAAAAACAGCACAAAAAAGCCGTTAAAGGGGAGATGCGCCTCTTTAACGGCTTTTTGTCAGCAAAAAAATACGCAAAATAAAGCTTAAATGAGAAAATAGCCACGTTTGAATGAAAACTTCCTGCTAAGTGGGTGCCAATCACATTAAACCAGATTAAAACTGATTTTTGCGCGTTTTGGCGGTTTGCTAGGGCACCAAAGCTTTGGTATACTACATAATACTATGCTTAAAGGAGCTGTTAATATGTATTCCCCCAAAGGGAAAAAACGCCGTAGTGCGTGTTTATCCTATCTGTTTGTTATAGTTGGTGCTGCCATTTTAAGCTTTGGTCTTTACAATGTACACCGTCAAAGCGGTATTACCGAAGGTGGCATTTTGGGTATGACTTTGTTGTTAGACCATTGGTTTCATATTTCGCCAAGTATAAGCGGCTTTATTATGGACGGTCTGTGTTATATAATCGGATACCGGTTTTTGGGCAAAACCTTTGCAAAATATTCTATTATAGCCACGGCGGGTTTTTGTCTGTTTTATCGGTTGTGGTCGTCGTATCCACCAGTTTTGCCTGTTATGCAGCCACTTACTGCTGCTGTGGTAGGTGCCTGCTTTGTAGGGGTGGGCGTAGGGCTTATTGTGCGCGAGGGCGGCGCCTCCGGCGGAGACGATGCGCTGGCACTGGTAATTGCTCACCTAACCAAGCGCAAAATATCCTTTGCCTACCTTTTTACAGATTTAGTGGTACTTACCTTATCTGTAACATATATCCCCATGAACAATATTTTAAGCTCGCTGGTAACGGTTTCGCTCTCTTCGTGGATTATAGGCTTAATGCACCGAGAGCCCGAAAATAAAAGTGCCGCTGCACGGGCAGATTACTAAACAAAAAGGCTGTATGTTTTACACATACAGCCCTTTTTTTATTTGTTTTTAAAGTTTTGCAGGCTTTGGTTTAATTGCTTTGTATCTACACGGCCTGCTATGTGAATACCCACCCACATGGCGGCAAGAGCGGCTTGCAGTGCAAAAACAAGTACACAAGCTACCCAAGGTGCAAAGCCGGAAAACCAGTTTAAAAGTACAGCGCAGCTAATTGCAACAATGTTACTGGCTATAGCCCAGCCTATAGTGCGCCCCCGCAGCTGTGCAGGCGTAAAATCTTTATCGGCGGGGAAAAAGCCGTGTTGAATAAACGCCAGCGCAAACCCTACCAAAAGCATTTGCAGCAGGGTTAAGCTGTTTACGGTGTAAACGCCGCAAAATGCCTCTGCCAGACATTTGATAAAAATAAGGGCTATGGTGTAAATGGCCATATCCAGTTTAACGTCCAAGGCCCATTTATAAAAGCGTAAAAAATTTTTCATAAAGCATACTCCTTTTTGTGTTGTTAAAGCAGTCCCAAACGCTCTCTTAAAAGCGGTGCATAATGACGTGAAATAACAATTATCTCGCCGTTTTGCATACAGGCATCAATGCGGCTGCCGGCACGGCTGGTTAATGTGGCAATAGCGTGCAGGTTAACCACCATACTTTTGCTTGCCCGCAACAGCCCTACCGCCTCGTACCTTGTCTCCAGCTCGGCAAGGCTTAGTGCTGTTTGATAAACCTCCTGTGGGGTGTACACAAAGGTTTTGTCGTCTACTGTTTCGCAGTATAAAATCTCGGTTGGCATTAAAAAAGTAAAAGTGCCAAGTTCTTTCCAAACGCATAGCTTTTTATGTTGGCTATTTAACAGCGCCAGTATATGCAGACATTCTTCGTCCAAAGAGGCACAGCGCAGTACAATTTCATTTTCTGCTACGTCGCTGTGTTCTACCGTAATTTTCATATACTTCACTCCTTCTGTATGCGGTATCAGCTGATACTACTATGATAGCGGCAAATTAAAAAATCCACAAGACCAAACCCCTTTAGCTGCAAAATGAAAACCCTAAGTTGCAAAAAAATATCTGTGCCCGCTTTCAAAAAGCAGGTACAGATATTACATAAAACAAAATAATTTTAGGCGGTAGGATACCGCACCTGAATGGTGCCGTTTTCCACCAAATCTACAAACAGATTGGCAAGCGCAGGGTCAAACTGCTTGCCTGCTTGGCAGCGCAGCTCTTGCAGCGTATTGTTTAAGGGGAACGGCTGTTTGTAAGGCCGGCGCGAAACCATAGCGTCAAAAGCGTCGGCTACGGCAAGGCAGCGGCCGCCAAGGGGAATATCCTCTCCCGCCACGCCGCGTGGGTATCCGGTGCCGTCCCAGCGCTCGTGGTGGCTAATGGCGGTAGGCACCATGTAATCTAAGGCAGGTAAATGCTTAATAATGGCAATACTGTTTTCTACATGTCGCTGCATAATAGCTTTTTCTTCCGGCGTAAGTGCCGACGGCTTAGATAAAATATGTTCAGGGATACTGATTTTGCCAATATCGTGTAAAATGGCAGCATCATTTATCATTTTTACTTCCTGCGCGGGCAGCCCATACGCGGTTGCCAGTGCCGAAGCATAATATGCCACATTTTGTGAGTGATTAAAGGTGTAGTGATCCTTGGCGTCAATGGTGGCTGTAAGGGCGTAAATAGTAGGTGCATAGGCGTTGTAAGCCTCGGTGGGGTCCGGCTGGCGCGCCGCCTCTTCGCGCGTGTTATACACCACAATGTTATCTTTTCCGTTTTGGCGCGCCTCTTTTACAGCATTGTCCAAGGCGGCCAACAGCGTTTCCACATTACCCGCTACGGTGGGATAAGCACATACCCCGCCGCTAAAGGTAACGGCATGTAAAGGGGCAGCACTGTCTTGCTCGGTGATATAGCGCAGATGGTCTGCCACCTTTTGGGCTACAGCAAAGGCTTCTGCACAGCTTGTTTGAGGAAATACCAGTGCAAATTTTTTACCGCTAAAGCGTATGGCAAGGCCGTTTTTTTCTTTGGTGGCTTTTTTTAAATAGGCCGCTGTATAGCGCAGCAATTCATTGCCCGAATCGGTACCGTAAAGCTGATTGTAAAGTTTAAAGTCATCAATGGCCAGCATTGCTACCGCAACAGTTTCGCCTACAGGGCATTGTGCAAACAAATTTTCCAGTATTTCTAAAAAATAGTATCGATTGTACAGCTGCGTTAAACTGTCCGTGCGTGCATCCACATACATTTTGTGATAAAGCTGTATGTTATCTAGCGTGATAGAGGCAATTTGCGCCACAGAATCTAAAAAGTTGAGATGAATGGTACGCAACGGGCCGCTGCGAGAAGTTAAAAAAAGAATGCCCAGTAAAGTATTTTGCACCGTAAGAGGCATAATACAAGAAATTTTACGTCCTGTAAGATATTGCTTTTGCACCGAGGTAAGGCGGGCAAATGTGCCGCTTTTTATCAGCTGCTTTACGGTTACACTGCGGCTTGCCGTTTGCAAGTAAACGCAAAGTGCATCGTCTGCGTCTAAGGGCAACGCCTCTTGCAGGGCTTCGGTGGGAATAAAAGCCGTGGTGGGCTGTTGGCGCACAAAGCCGTAAACTTGGGTTACGCTTATGCACTGTAAAATAAGCACTTTAATAGCTTTTACAATATCGGCAGGGGTTTGGCTCCTGCCGGATTTTAAACTGAATTCTCTCAGCCTTTTTGCGCGCAGCTGGTCCTCCTTTACATATAATACATCTGTTAAAAATTCTAAAATAATATAAATAGCAACTGTTATAATAATGCCGATTAAGGCAGCCGCAAACAGAGCGTTTTGAAGGTGAAACCGAAAAGGAAAGCTGTAAATATAATTAAAATAATGATAAGTAATAAAAGCTGACAAAAAAATACCGCAAAAGGTACTTATCAGTAATAAAATGCGACGTTTAATCAGTAGCGCAAAGGGAAGGTGTCCGCTTGCAGATAAAAATAAAAAGATAAAAAAAGCGTTAAAAATAGTGCCTAACGCGTCCCATGGAAAAGCCGATTTTAAGCAGATGGAGAGGAAGTTGCCTAAGATAAGAATAACGGCGCCGCTCCACATAAAAGCCACCAGCCGATAAGCCAGTTTAATGGGCGTTGTATTTTTTAAAAGTAAAAAGGTACAACAGCATATAACGCACAAAAAAAACAATAAAAAAACGAACATAAGGGGGTGCAGGGTATAAAAAAAGCGTGTTGGAGATTGCGTATTACCATAAACGACAGGAGGCTGCATAAAAATAAAGCAGGCCGTACACAAGACAATGCTAATTGACGTAAACACAACAGTGGCTTTTGTAAGCAGCTTTTGATTGCAAAAAGCAAGTATAAACAGGTACAGCGTAAGAGGTACCAAAAAAAGGCCTATGGCAGAAAGGTAATACCAAAACTGATACGACGGCCAAAGCCGAAGCTGCATAAGTAAGCTTCCGAGGGTCCAAATTATAAAAGAAAAAAGAAAAACACGAAAGTGATTCAGTATTGTATTATGCTCGGCAGCATGCAGTACCAGCGATAAAAATAAGTAGCATCC